>JAZRFQ010000014.1:0-21965 GCA_045643725.1 Eubacteriales bacterium
CAAGGCGGTTGAGGACGGCTCTATCTCCTTCGTTCCCGAGAGATTCTCGAAGAACTACTTTAACTGGATGAACAACATCCTCGACTGGTGTATCTCCCGTCAGCTCTGGTGGGGACACAGAATTCCCGCCTTCTACTGCGACGCCTGCGGTCATATGGAGGTCTCCAAGGAGGACATCACCACCTGTCCCAAGTGCGGCGCTCCCGTACGTCAGGAGGAGGACGTTCTCGATACCTGGTTCTCCTCGGCGCTCTGGCCCTTCTCGACTCTCGGCTGGCCCGATAAGACCGACGACCTCGCGAGATACTATCCCACCGATACCCTCGTTACCGGCTACGACATCATTACCTTCTGGGTTTCGAGAATGATCTTCTCGGGCCTTGAGCACACCGGTGAGAAGCCCTTCTCCAAGGTGTTTATCCACGGTCTCGTAAGAGACGCGCAGGGCAGAAAGATGTCCAAGTCCCTCGGCAACGGTATCGATCCCCTCAAGATCATCGAGCAGTACGGTGCAGACGCGCTCAGATTTGCTCTTGCGACCGGTAACTCTCCCGGAAACGATATGCGCTTCTCCGACGAGAAGATCGAGGCGGCGAGAAACTTCGCAAACAAGCTCTGGAACGCATCGCGCTTCGTGCTTATGAACCTCTCCGAGTCGGATGAGGAGCTTCTCGCTCCCATCTCGGAGTCCGACCTCGCTATCGAGGATAAGTGGATCCTCACAAGATACGAGGAGCTCGTTAAGACCGTTAACGCAAACCTCGAGAACTACGAGCTCGGTATCGCACTTGGCGAGATCTACTCGTTCACTTGGGACTCTTTCTGCGACTGGTATATCGAGATGGTTAAGAGCAGAATCTTCGACACCGGCAGTGCATCTGCCCTCACCGCAAAGCGCGTGCTTGTTAAGGTTCTCACCGGTATTCTCAAGCTCCTTCACCCCTATATGCCCTTCATCACCGAGGAGATCTATCAGTCCATTCCTCATGGAGATGAGTCCATTATGATCTCTGCATTCCCCGTATATGATGAGACCCTCGTTTTCAAGACCGAGGAGACCGACATCGATATGATCATCGAGTGCATTACCGCTATCCGCGCACGCCGCGCAGAGATGAACGTTCCTCCCTCAAAGAAGGCAAAGCTCATCGCGGTTACCAAGTACACCGACACCTTCGCAAGATGTGCGAAGATCCTCGAGAAGCTTGCTTCCGCCTCCGAGGTTGTGATCGCCGACGGCTACGATGCCGACGACGCGGTTATGATCGCGACCGGCGCCGGCAATCTCTACATTCCTCTTGCAGAGGTTATCGACTTCGAGAAGGAGCGCGCACGCCTCACCGCAGAGATGCAGAAGAACGACTCCGAGATCGAGCGCCTTGAGAAGAAGCTTTCCAACGAGGGCTTCGTTGCAAAAGCACCCGCACAGGTTATCGAGGGCGAGCGCGCGAAGCTTGCAAAGTACCTCGAGACCCGTGAGTCGCTCAAGACCGCACTTGCAAAGCTCGGCTAATACTATGGATTTCAAGACAAATATTGACCCCACGACCGGCGAGGAGAAACCCCTCGCCGTCGTCTTCAGCGGCAGCTTTGAGGATACCCCCGACGTCGCCTCGCTGACGATAGAGGAAGGAATAGAGGAGATCGCCGAGAACGCCTTTCGCGAGTTCGAGCATCTCACACAGATCTATCTCCCAAAGAGCCTGAAGAAGATCTCAGCCTGCGCCTTTTCGGGATGCAAAAGCCTCAAAAAGGTCGTTTTGCGAGATGGAATCACCGAGATCCTCGACGAGGCATTCTCATTCTGCCCCTCGCTCACCGAGATCATCATTCCTGACACGGTTTCGCGCATCGGCGAGGGCTGCTTTGAGGGCTGTGCCTCGCTGACGAGAGTCAAGCTCTCGGAGTCGGTCTATATGATCGGCTCAGGCGCGTTCGCTTATTGCTTCAACCTGCCCGAGATAACCATTCCCGACAGCTGCGTGCTCGTTGAGTTCAACGCATTTGCCAATTGCTTCGCCCTCGAGGAGGTCAAGCTCTCGGCGAATATGGCGCTCCTTGACGAATCGCTCTTCGAGGGATGCCGCTCGCTGAAGGTTGTGGACCTGCCCGCAAAGCTTGTGGCAATCGGCCGCCGCGCCTTCAAGGATTGCACCTCTCTCGATCAGATAATTCTGCCTATAGGACTGAAATCTGTCGGCTTCGATGCCTTCGCAGGCTGTACCGCCCTCCGCAGGATCGCCATTCCTCGCGATATTCGCGAGCTTGAGGACGAGGAGGTCTTCGGCGGTTGCGACTCGCTCACCGATATATCCTTCGGCGGAAGCCGCGAGTCCTGGGAGATGCTCTGCCACGGCAAGACACTCACCATCGAGCGCACCGACGCCACCGTTCATACACCAAAAATCATTTTTCTTGATATAAAGGATAAAAATGAAGTATAAATGTCTAGTTCTGGATCACGACGATACCGTCGTTGACTCCACAGCATCCATACATTATCCATCCTTCCTCGCTTACGTTGCCGAGTACCGTCCGCACCTTCTGGAAAACTACGATAGAGATACCTTTTACAGAAAGAACTTTGACCCCGGTATCTTCGCGATTTTCCGTGATGAGTTAGGACTCAGCGACGAGGAGCTCGAGGAGGAGGACAGATTCTGGCGAGAATACGTGAAGAAGCACACTCCCCACGCCTTCCCCGGAATGTCGGAGATTATCGACGAATATTTAACACGGGGTGGCACTATTGCCGTAGTTTCGCACTCTTATCGCGAGTATATCGAGCGCGATTACCGCGCAAATGGGCTCAAAATGCCAACTTTAGTTTACGGTTGGGAGCTTCCTGCCGAGCAGAGAAAGCCCTCTCCCTATCCACTCATTGACATTATGAACCGTCTCTCGCTCGAGCCCTCCGACATTCTCGTTGTCGATGATCTCAAGCCGGGCTACGATATGGCGCGCGCCGCAGGATGCGACTTTGCCGCGGCAGGCTGGGCGTATAACGTCCCCGAGATAGAGGCGTTTATGCGCGCGAATTGCGACTACTATCTTCCGACGGTCGAGTCGCTTTCCGATCTTTTGTTTAAATAACCCGAGGCAGAGACGGACGATTCCGTATGCCTCAAATCTATTCTGATTTTATGAAGGGAGACCGATATGCAGCTTGTTGAGAACCAAATCTTTGATAAGGAGCGCGAATTTTACGGCTCTGACGGAATAACTGTCAGGAACTGCGTTTTTGACGGAGAAGCCGACGGCGAGAGCGCCTTCAAGGAGAGCAGAAACGTCACCGTTGAGGGCTGCAGATGGAATCTTCGCTATCCCTTCTGGCACGACGACGGCATCAGGATCACAGATACAGAGCTGACCGATAAATGCCGCGCCGCACTCTGGTATTCGAAGGATATCGAGATCAAGGGCTCGAAGCTCCACGGCACAAAGACGCTCCGCGAGTGCTCGGGCGTTCTTATCGAGGACACGAGCGTCATCTCCGCCGAGTTTGGTTGGTCGGTCGATAATATCACCGTCAAGAATAGCGAGTTCTCGGGCGAATACTTTATGCTTCGCTCATCGGGACTTCGCTTCGAAGGCGCAAAGCTCGATGGCAAGTATTCCTTCCAGTATATCACCGACTCCACCTTTGAGAACTGCGTTTTTAACACAAAGGACGCATTCTGGCACGCCAAGAACGTGGTAGTCAGAAACTCGGTGATAAACGGCGAATATCTCGCCTGGTACGCCGAGAATATCACCTTCGAGAACTGCATTATCAGCGGCACACAGCCTCTATGCTATTGCAAGGGACTTAAGCTCATCAACTGCGAGATGCACGGAGCTGACCTCAGCTTTGAGAAGTCATCGGTGGACGCCACGCTCACCGCACCCATCATCAGTATCAAGAATCCCAAGAGCGGCTACATAAACATCCCTGCCGTCGTGGACGTCATTATGGACGATCCCGATAGCACCTGCGTGATCGAGATCTCCGATTGACGCAGATCAGACTCAAACATAACAAAAACGGTCACGATTTTTCGTGACCGTTTTTCTATTCATATCATCAGATTATCGCACTCTGGAAGGCAACCGCCTTGCCGATGATTCTTATATGCGAGAGCTCCTCGCCGATGTAGACGAGCGGTGCGTAGCGTGGATTCTCGGGAGAGAGAATGAGCTTCGCCTCCTCGGGATAGTAGTACACGCGCTTGAGAGTCGCCTCATCGTTGATTATGACCGCCGCGATCTCGCCGTTGTTCACCGTCTCCTGGGAGCGGATGAAGATAATATCGCCGTCGTTGATGCGCGCGCCGATCATAGAGTCACCGTGAGCCACAAGGCAAAAGTCGGCGTCAAGTCCTCCGTCAGCGGTAATATAGCTCTCGTGCTCCTCGGTGGCAAATATCGGATTTCCGCAGGCGATCTCACCGAGTACGGGCAGTCTTTTAGTGGATATCGGCTTCGCGCCCGCAGGCAGAGCAGTCTGCGACCATCCCATGAGCTCGGAGGGCGTAGTGCCGAGAGCCGCCGCGAGCTTCTCAACCTTTTCGGGCGGAATATTGGTGATAATTCCGTTCTCGTAGCGATGGATAGTTTGCTTGCTCGTGCCGAGCGCCGCCGCAAGCTCGTCCTGGGTCATTTTCTTTGATTTTCTGAGAGTTTTTAGTCTGTTAGCGATCATTTTTTCACCGTCCTATCTCGCAAGACGCGAGCATGAATATTATTAAAGGTTGCTTTGCGCGGTTTTGCCGCGCTTTTTCTTTCCTTTATCGCAATTATAGCACAAAGTCACCTAAAATGCAATAGAATTTTCAAAAAAAGTTCTGAAAATCACTTGACAAGTTACCAAAACTGTGCTAGAATAGTCACGCAACAGGTTACTTTTTGCCCCGGAGCAACCCGAAGCGTAACTTTTGAGACGAAAGGAGAATTGTATTGAGGTTAAACCAAAGACTCGAAAAGGGCGGAAGCTTCATCGTCTACAGACGGCCGTCCGACATCAGAAACGATATAGCCGCCATCAGAGCGCGTATCGCCGAGACCGACAATATGATAAACGTACGAAGCCTGCTTCTCGATGCGCTGTGTGAGTTCTCGGAGGATGAGCCGGATAGATGGTTGCCTGAAATCGAGGAGGTAGTAGAGGAGACGAGGCAGACGCTTTTGGCATTGTCAGAGCTTGAGCGCACGCTCGCCGACCTTGAGGACGAGCTTCGTCGCACGAGATGGGTGATGGGCTATGCAGGCAGCGCTTGACGGACTTGTCACGGCACTCTGCGCCGACTTTGCCCGCCGTGAAGAGCTTCTCCGTCACGGCAATCTGTCGCGCAGGGTAGAGTGCGAGCTCCGCTATCTCAACGCCAAGATAATCGACGCTACCCTTGAGATATGCGACGATTCCGAGCTCGACGGATTTATCACAGAAATAGGTGCATCGGTGGGCTATGCCAAGAGCAGCATCACCCATATATCCGAGACCACCTATAAGAAAAGAAAACGCGAAATAAAAGACAACATTGCAAGGAGGCTTTACCTCACAGAATAATTTTTTCAACACGTCACAGTGTGACAATTTTTTCGCTCCGCCTATGCTAAAATCAACTAAAAAAGCAAAGGATGAGAAAAAATGCAGGACGAAGTAAAAATCACTAAAAACGGACACAGCCTCATAGCCGCCCTGACCTGCGAGATAGACCATCATACCGCACGTCGCGTGCGCGAGCAGATAGACAGACAGGTCTTTGCCACTCGCCCCGAGCTGCTTGTGCTGGATTTCTCGGGAGTTCATTTTATGGATTCCTCGGGCATCGCTCTCATAATCGGCAGAGTAGAGGTCGCTCGCGCGGTAAATGCCACCGTCAGAGTTACGGGACTTTCCCCGACTCTGCGCCGCCTCGTACGGCTATCGGGACTTGAGAAAATACGCGAGCTGGTAATCTCGGCATAGGAGGAAGAAAAATGAAGAAAATGATAAACGAAATGAACCTGAGACTTCCGGCAAAAAGCGTAAACGAGGCGGTGGCGCGCTCCTGCGTCTGCGCCTTCGTCGCAGAGCTCGCACCTACGGTAGAGGAGCTCGGCGACCTTCGCTGTGCCGTCTCGGAGGCGGTGACAAACTCCATAGTCCACGGCTATAAGGGACTCGCCGAGGGCGAGATCGGCTACGTTTACATATCTGTCAAGCTCTATTCGAGCCGCGAGATAACCGTCGAGATATCCGACGACGGATGCGGCATTGAGGACGTGGCACGCGCTCGCGAGCCGATGTGCACAACGGGAGAGTACGGTGACAGATGCGGCATGGGCTTTCTCGTCATGGAGAGCTTCACCGATTATCTGTCGGTAGACTCACAGCTTGGCAGCGGCACGACCGTTATGATGAGGAAAAAACTGAAACCCTGACCGTCCGTCGATAAATGGAGAATATAACTAAAAAAGAGGATCTTTATGACAGAAATCTCGCTCTGCTTCGCGAGTACCGCATGGGCTCGGAGGAGGCGGGTGAAGAGCTGGCGGAGCTTAACGCGCCCCTCGTTTACCGTATTGCCCAGCGCTTCTCCGAGCGCGGTGAGATGTCCGACCTCGTCGAGTGCGGCAACATCGGTCTTGTCAAGGCTATGCAGAGCTTCGATCCCGAGCGAGGCTGTGCCTTTTCCACCTACGCCGTACCGCTCATTATGGGCGAGATGCGCAGATTCCTGCGCGACGACGGGATCATAAAGGTCTCAAGAGAAGAAAAAAGGCTCTCCGCGGTCCTTAACCGCGAGCGCGAGCGTAGGCAGGCTGAGGGTGAGGACTCCTCCATCGAGGCCATCGCCGCGGCAGTTGGAGTGAGCGTGCAGGACGCCGCCTCGGCCATCTTTGCCACGGTTCCGCCGCGCTCGCTCGACGAGCGTGCCTATGACGACGATGACTCCGAGAGCCTCGGCGCCGTGGTATCCGACGGTGAGGAGGAGGCGGCATTTGATCGCCTCGCCCTGCGTTCTGCCATAGAAAATCTCCCCGATCTGTGGCGGCGCATCATCATTCTTCGCTATTTTCACGATCTGTCACAGGAGAGAGTTGCGAGGATGCTTGGACTCACGCAGGTCAAGGTTTCACGCGAGGAAAAAAAGATAATGGCGACGTTGAAAAAGGAGCTTTCCTGAAAAGCTCGGCGGAAATTAAATGTTTCGAAGCCGTTAATTTTAAAAAAACTATTGATTTTTACGCTTTATTAGTATAGAATATACCCAGTAAGTTTAGCGGACTCGCTTTTGAACGCTAAAAACTAAAAGGAGGACAAATTTATGAAGCTCAGACCCTTATTTGATAAGGTTGTATTAAAGAAGGTAGAGGCAGAGGAGACCACCAAGACCGGAATCATTCTTCCCGGCTCGGCACAGGAGAAGCCTCAGATGTCCGAGGTCGTGGCAGTAGGCCCCGGCGGTATGGTTGACGGCAAGGAGGTCGCAATGGCGCTCAAGGTCGGCGACAAGGTCATCGTAGGAAAGTATAGCGGCACAGAGGTCAAGCTCGACGGCGTAGAGTACACCGTTGTCAGCCAGTCCGACGTTCTCGCAGTAGTAGAGTAATTTGGAGGTAATTCAGAAATGGCAAAGGAAATACTTTACGGTATGGACGCGCGCTCGGCACTTCTTCGCGGAGTCGATAAGCTTGCAGATACCGTTAAAATAACACTCGGCCCCAAGGGCAGAAACGTGGTGCTCGACAAGAAGTTCGGCGCACCCCTCATCACCAACGACGGCGTTACCATCGCCAAGGAGATCGAGCTTGAGGACGCGGCAGAGAATATGGGCGCACAGCTCGTTCGCGAGGTTGCAACCAAGACTAACGACGCCGCAGGCGACGGTACTACCACCGCGACTCTTCTCGCGCAGGCTCTCATTCACGAGGGTATGAAGAACGTCACCGCAGGCGCGAATCCTATGGTGCTCCGCAAGGGTATCTTCAAGGCTACCGAGGCGGCAGCGGCAGAGCTTGCAAAGCAGGCAAAGAAGGTTTCGGGCAGCGAGGACATCGCCAGAGTCGGCGCAGTCTCCGCAGGCGATGCCGAGATCGGCAGACTCATCGCCGACGCTATGGATAAGGTTACCGCAGACGGCGTTATCACCGTTGAGGAGTCGAGATCCGCAGAGACCTTCAGCGAGGTAGTTGAGGGTATGCAGTTCGACCGCGGCTATCTCTCGCCCTATATGGTCACCGACACCGAGAAGATGGAGGCAACTCTCGACGATTGTCTCATTCTCATCACCGATAAGAAAATATCCAACATACAGGATCTTCTCCCCCTTCTTGAGCAGGTGCTCCAGTCGGGCAAGAAGCTTCTCATCGTAGCAGAGGACGTAGAGGGCGAGGCTCTCACCACCCTCGTGCTCAATAAGCTCCGCGGCACCTTTACCGTTGTTGCGGTCAAGGCTCCCGGCTTTGGCGACAGACGTAAGGAGATGCTCCGCGACATCGCTACCCTCACCGGCGGCGAGGTTATCACCGAGGAGCTCGGCCTTGATCTCAAGGATACCTCTATCGCACAGCTCGGCCGCGCAAGACAGGTTAAGGTTACCAAGGAGAACACTATCATCGTTGACGGTGCAGGCGACAAGTGTGCCATCGCCGACAGAGTAGCACAGATCCGCTCTGCTATCGAGGTTACTACCTCCGAGTTCGACAAGGAGAAGCTCCTTGAGAGACTTGCAAAGCTTGCAGGCGGCGTTGCCGTTATCAAGGTTGGTGCGGCGACCGAGGTCGAGATGAAGGAGAAGAAGCTTCGCATCGAGGACGCTCTCAACGCCACCAAGGCGGCAGTAGAGGAGGGCATCGTCGCAGGCGGCGGGACTGCTCTCATCAATGTTATCGGCGCTGTTGAGGCCGTTATTGCAGAGCTCGAGGGCGACGAGAAGACCGGCGCTATGATCGTTGCAAAGGCGCTCACCGCTCCCATGAAGCAGATCGCCGACAACGCAGGTCTTGACGGCGCGGTCATCATCTCCAAGATCCGCGAGTCGGGCAAGATCGGCTACGGCTTCGACGCATACAACGAGACCTTCTGCGATATGGTAGAGGCAGGCATCGTTGATCCTGCCAAGGTTACCAGATGCGCCCTTCAGAATGCCGCATCCATCGCGTCCACCGTTCTCACCACCGAGGCGGTAGTTTCCGATAAGAAGGAGCCCGCTCCCGCAATGCCTGCTGCACCCGGTATGGACGGAATGTATTAACAGTAATTACAAATTTAAAAGCGAAAAAGAGCCCTTTCTTGTTGAATCGGCTCTTTTTTTGTTTTACCTCTTGAAAAAAACGTAGGATTATAGTATACTATCTCCGTTAAAATATTTAGGAGGCTCAAAATGAGAGAATATTCACTTCTTAAAGCAAACGATCCGGAGCTTTACTCCGCGGTAATGGACGAGACCGCAAGACAGAGAAACAAGATCGAGCTTATCGCGTCCGAGAACTTCGTATCCGAGACTGTTATGGAGGCAAACGGCACCACTCTTACCAACAAGTATGCCGAGGGCTATCCTGCAAAGCGTTACTACGGCGGATGCGAGCACGTTGACGTTGTTGAGAACATCGCTATCGAGAGAGCAAAGGAGCTCTTCGGCGCGGGCTATGCAAACGTTCAGCCCCACTCCGGCGCACAGGCAAATATGGCAGTGTTCTTCGCTCTTCTTGAGCCCGGCGATACCGTTCTTTCCATGAGCCTTGCTCACGGCGGCCACCTCAGCCACGGCTCGCCCGTAAATATGTCGGGTAAGTACTGGAACATCGTTCCCTACGGCGTTTCCGAGACCGAGAACGTTATCGACTATGAGGAGGTTAGAAGACTTGCCCTTGAGTGCAAGCCGAAGCTCATCCTTGCAGGCGCTTCCGCATACCCCAGAATCATTGATTTTGAAAAGTTCTCCGCAATCGCGAAGGAGGTTGGCGCATACCTTATGGTAGATATGGCGCACATCGCAGGCCTCGTTGCCGCAGGCGTTCATCCCTCGCCCATTCCTTACGCTGACGTAACCACCACCACTACTCACAAGACTCTCCGCGGTCCCAGAGGTGGTCTTATCCTCTGCAACGACGAGGAGATCGCAAAGAAGATCAACAAGGCTATCTTCCCCGGTACCCAGGGCGGTCCTCTTATGCACACTATCGCGGCAAAGGCAGTATGCTTCGGCGAGGCTCTCAAGCCCGAGTTCAAGGCATACGCACAGCAGGTTGCCAAGAACGCGCAGGCTCTCGCAGGTCAGCTTCTTCGTGAGGGCTTCAAGCTCGTTTCCGGCGGTACCGATAACCACCTTATGCTCGTAGACCTCACAGGTATGAAGGTCGAGACCGGTAAGGAGGCAGAGCACCTTCTCGACGAGGTAGGCATCACCTCCAACAAGAACGCTATCCCCTTCGACACCCAGAAGCCCTTTGTTACCAGCGGTATCCGTCTCGGTACTGCCGCTTGCACCAGCCGCGGCTTTGTTGAGGAGGACTTCATCGAGGTCGGTAAGATCATCGGTCTCACTCTCAGTGATTTCGAGGCTAACGCAGACGAGGCAAGAAGTCGCGTTGCAAAGTTGTGTGCTAAATATCCCCTCTACGAGGCATAAATTCCGTAATACGTCGTTGCTCCTCGACGCACGTCGGCTCGTCGTAGGTAACTACGCCGTCGCCTTGCTTGCTCGGTGCGCCTAGTCTTACAAAATTTCTGCTCTCGTAATATAATCGTACAACACAATAAAACAAGCGGTGTAACCGAGTCGGTTACACCGCTTTTCGTTTAGAGAGGCTTTTTGCTGATCTGCGCGTAGGGGCGCGGATAGCTTGCAGGCGTTTTCGTCTTTTTCTTGATGTAGATCAGAGGGTGTGAGATAGTTTCAGTGCCATTCGAGAGGGTTATTTCCTCACACTTGTCGAGCGTGCCGCCGAGTACGGCGATAGCCTTCTTCGCCGCGCCGAGCTCGAACTCGGCGTTCTTGCCCTTCATGGCGATCATCATGCCGCCGACCTTGACGTAGGGCAGACACAGCTCGAGGAGCACGCGCATCTCTGCGACGGCTCTCGCGGTTACCACGTCGTATACTTCGCGGTACTCGGGAGACTTTCCGCCGTCCTCGGCGCGCATAGTCACGGTCTTCACGTTCGCGAGGCCGAGAAGCTCCGCCGTGCCGCCGACATATTTCACGCGCTTGTCGGTAGAGTCGATAGCCGTTATCTCCACGTCATCGCGGAGTATCGCGACGGGCAGAGTAGGGAAGCCCGCACCGCAGCCGATGTCTGCAATTTTGCACTTCTTCGGCAGTCTTGCCGCGAGGGCGGCGCAGTCGGCGTAGTGGTTCAGTATTATCTTCGAGGGCTCGGTGATAGCCGTCAGATTATATTTCGCGTTTTCTTCGAGCATTCTCTCCGTCAGGGCGTAAAATTTTTCTGCGCGCTCGAGATTCAGCATAGAGCCGAGCTTGTTTGCATTGAACACTCGCGTAAGCTCGGAAATAAATTCTTTTCTATCCATCTTTCACTCCGTTTTGGGTATAAAAGTTACTTAACACAGTTATTATATCCTATATCCGCGCGTTTGTCAATAAATCGTGCCGTGAATAAAAAAGAAAAACCGACGTCATATTTTACGTCGGTTTACCTTTTCTCAAATAGCAAGTCGCTTAATTTGTCTTGCATCATCTAAAGCTATCTCTCGAGCTTTTCCGGATAATCAATGAGCATTCCGATATAATCTACACTCACGTTGTAGAAACGCGCAAACTTCTTTGCCCACTCAAGCGGGAGGTCACTCTCTCCATTTTCGTATCTTCTGTATTGCGTAACCTGAAGATAGAAAATTTTTGCTACTTCAGCTTGAGTAAGATCCTTATCCTGTCGGAGATCTCTGAGACGGTTAGTAAATCTTCTCATAATGCAAAAGCTCCTTTCGCTTATATTGTAACTATTTTAATGGACAAGTGTTGAGAATATCACTATTTTGTGTGAACAACTCTGATATTTTTTGTAAAAAATTCGAAAAAAACGCGAATTAGTGCTATTTTTTGAGGACAGTGTATCGATAAACTTGATAATTACCAAAAAATACTAGTGATTTTTCGCGTGGCATTTTTGAACAAAAATTAGCAAAAATCGAAAATATGAGCATCATAAAATGAATTTTGTGATTGATTTTCAGGTAAATTATGATATAATAATAAAAAATGTGGAATTTTTAAGCTTCGCGCGTAAGCGCCGTATGATAAAAAACGGAGGAAATAAAATGAGTGCAAAGGTATATTTCTCAAGCAAAATCACACCCGAACAGGTATTATCAATGTATCACACGGTGGGTGGCAATCTTACCGGCAGAGTAGCCGTTAAGGTGCATTCGGGTGAGCCCGGCAACCAGAATTTTCTGAGGCCTGAGCTCTGGCGTCCCGTTATCGACGAGGTTGGCGGCACGGTAGTTGAGTGTAACACCGCCTACGAAGGCGAGCGTAATACTACGGCAAAGCACGTCAAGGTTCTGAAAAAGCACGGCTGGTCGGATGCCTTCAAGACCGAGCTTCTCGACGCCGAGGGCCCTGATACAGTTCTTGATATTCCAAACGGCGCGGTTATAAAGAAGAATTACGTAGGCAAGGGAATTGCCGACTACGACTCGGCTCTCGTTCTCTCGCACTTCAAGGGACATCCTATGGGCGGCTTCGGCGGCGCTCTCAAGCAGCTTTCCATCGGCTTTGCCTCCTCCTTCGGCAAGGCTTATATCCACGGCGCAGGAGTTCCCGAGGAGATCTGGACGGCAGATCACGACTCCTTCCTTCGCTCTATGGCAGACGCCGCGTCCTCGATAGTCGACTACTTCGACGGCAGGATTGTCTATATCAGCGTAATGGCAAATATGTCTGTTGATTGCGACTGCTGTGCCGTGGCAGAGGATCCCTGCATCGCCGATATCGGCGTTCTCGCATCCCTCGATCCCGTGGCTCTCGACCGTGCCTGCCTCGATCTCGTTTACGCATCGCAGGATAAGGGACGCGACCACCTCATCGAGAGAATAGAGTCGAGAAACGGCGCGCTCACCGTCGACGCGGCAGAGGCTCTCGGCATTGGATCTACCGATTATACTCTCATAAACCTAGATTAAATATTTTTCGGGCTGTCGAAGAGGTCGGCAGCCCTCTTTTTGTCGAAAAAGTAGTGAAAAACCCTTTACAAATCTGTGATTTTATGGTAAAATATTAAGAAGTGAGGTGACTGTAATGCGAATTGATAAGCTAATATCCGAGTCGGGCGTAGCCTCGCGCAAGGAGGCGGCAAAGGCGGCAAGATCAGGTGGCGTCATTGTCGATGGCGTAGCCGTCCGAGACCTGTCAGCGCACGTCGATCCCGACAGAGCAGAGGTCATCTACCAGGGACGGCGCATCAACTATCGCCGCTTCTATTACGTTATGTTAAATAAGCCCGAGGGCTACGTCAGCGCGACCGAGGATTCAAAGCTTCCCGTCGTGACCGAGCTCCTCTCGGACGAGCTTCGTAAGATCGAGCTCTTTCCCGTGGGCAGACTCGACCGCGATACCGTCGGCATGATGATACTCACCAACGACGGACAGTCGGCGCACGACCTGCTCTCGCCGAAGCATCACGTGACGAAGGAATACCGCTTCAAGTGCGACGAGCCGCTTCCTCTCGGTACAGAGGAGCGCTTTGCCGACTCCATCACTCTTGCCGACGGCTATGAGTGCAAGCCGGCAGGACTTATCTGCGACTCCGATCGCCTCGGCGGAATCATAACGCTCACCGAGGGCAAGTACCATCAGATCAAGCGAATGATCGCCGCATCGGGTAGCCACGTTACCTTCCTCGAGCGCATTAGCTTCGCGGATATTCCCCTCGACACTTCGCTCGCGCGCGGCGAGTGGCGATATCTGACAGAGGAAGAGGAGAAGCATCTTCTCTCGAAAACCAACGCAAATAAATTATAACACATAAAATAAGCAACATCAACAGGAGAATCAAAGTGGATATTTTAAAGACACTGGCAACAGAATTCAGCATAAAGGAAGAGAACGTTGAGAAGACCGTCGAGCTCATCGACGAGGGCAACACCATCCCCTTTATTTCAAGATACCGTAAGGAGGTCACAGGCGGTCTCGATGGCACCACCCTCCGTGAGCTCTTCGACAGACTTCAGTATCTTCGTAAGATGGAGGAGCGCCGTACAGAGATCTCCTCTCTCATCGAGGCGCAGGGCAAGCTCACTCCCGAGATCACCTTCGCCCTCAACAACGCGAAGACTCTCGTCGAGCTCGAGGACATCTACCTCCCCTACAGACCCAAGAGAAAGACCAGAGCCTCGGTTGCCCGCGACAAGGGACTCGAGCCTCTTGCAAACTATATTATGGAGCAGAGAGACTCCTACGATCCCGCCATCGACGTCTACGCTGAGGAGTTCATCGTTATCTCTGATGAGAAGGATAAGGCAGTTCCCGACGTTGCGGCGGCTCTTCAGGGCGCGTCCGACATCATCGCAGAGGATATCTCCAACAGCGCGGATATCAGAAAGCTACTCCGTGAGTTCACTATGGCGAACGGCGCACTCACCACCAAGGGAACTACCGAGGAAACCTCGGTATACGAGAACTACTACGACTTCTCCGAGCCCATCAAGAAGCTCAAGGGACATCGCGTTCTCGCGATCAACCGCGGTGAGAAGGAGGACTTCCTCAAGGTTGCGGTAACCCTTCCTGCAGAGGACGGCATCGCGCAGATCGTCTCCCGTGTTATCACCAACAAGCAGTCGCCCGCACTTCCTTACCTTATGGCGACCGTAACCGATTCCTACGAGCGTCTTCTTTTCCCCGCTATCGAGCGTGAGATCAGAACCACACTCTTCGACGACGCCTGTGAGGGCGCGCTCAAGGTATTCTCCGAGAACCTTCGTAACCTCCTGCTCGGCTCGCCTCTCAAGGGCAAGACCGTACTCGGCTACGACCCCGGCTACGCTCACGGCTGTAAGCTCGCCGTAGTTGACAAGACCGGTAAGGTTCTTGACACCGCGGTTATCTATCCCGTCAAGCCCCGCGAGGACGTAGAGCGCTCCAAGGCTACCGTCCTTCGCCTTATCAATAAGCACGGCGTTGACGTTATCTCCATCGGTAACGGCACGGCATCTCGCGAGTCCGAGAAGTTCATCGCAGAGAGCGTTCTCCGCGATCCCTCCTGCCCCAAGGGCGTTAAGTACACCATCGTTTCCGAGTCGGGCGCATCGGTTTACTCGGCATCCAAGCTCGCGGCAGAGGAATTCCCCGAGTTCGACGTAATGCAGAGAAGTGCGGTCTCCATCGCACGCCGTCTGCAGGATCCTCTTGCAGAGCTCGTTAAGATCGAGCCCAAGGCGATCGGTGTCGGTCAGTATCAGCACGATATGAAGCAGGCAAGACTCACCGAGGCTCTCGGCGGAGTAGTTGAGGACTGCGTTAACGGTGTCGGCGTTGACGTCAACACCGCGTCCTACTCGCTCCTTTCCTACGTTTCGGGTATCAGCCTCGCCGCCGCAAAGAACATAGTTAAGTACAGAGAGGAGAACGGCGAGTTCAAGACTCGTGCACAGATCCTCAAGGTGCCCAAGATCGGCGAGAAGGCATACACCCAGTGCGCAGGCTTCCTCCGCATCATCGGCGGTAAGGAGATCTTCGACTCCACCGGCGTTCACCCCGAGTCCTACGCTATTGCCGACGATCTTCTCAAGCGCTTCGGCTTCACTCCCGACGACGTTCGCTCGGGTAATATGGCGCTCCTCAGATTCAAGGCTACCCAGTACGGTCTTGCAAAGCTCGCTCGCGAGCTCGGCTGTGGCGAGCCCACCCTTGACGATATCATCACCGAGCTTGAGAAGCCCGGCCGCGATATCCGTGACGACGCGCCCGCTCCCATCCTCTCCACCGACGTTCTTGAGATGAGCGATCTCAAGCCCGATATGCAGCTCACCGGTACCGTCAGAAACGTAGTTGACTTCGGTTGCTTCGTTGACATCGGCGTGCATCAGGACGGTCTTCTTCACATCTCCGAGATGTCCGACCGCTTCATCAAGCATCCCTCCGAGCTCTATGCTACCGGCGACGTTATCGAGGTTCGCATCAAGGCGGTTGACCTTCAGAAGAAGAGAATCTCGCTCACCCGCAAGGGTATGAACACCAAGAAAAACTAAATATTGACGTTTAAAGAAGAGCAGACATGGTAAAAAGTGTCTGCTCTTTCGCTTTATAATATAATTTTCAAAAATTTTTATAAAATTTAACAAAAACGCATATTTATATGATATAATAAATAGAGAATTAAAATGGGGGAGGTATCGTATGTTCGGTTACGTCAAGCCTGTCGTCACGGATCTTCTTGTCCGCGAGCACGAGTTTTACAAGGCCACCTATTGCGGTATCTGCCGCAGTATGAAGAAGCATACCGGCGCACTCTCGAACGTTACTCTCTCCTATGACAGCGTCTTTCTCGCTCTTGTCAGAATGGCGTACATACCCGATCTTGAGTGCCACACCGAGCTTCGTCGGTGCATCGCCCATCCTGCAAAGCGTCGCCCGATGCTCGTTGAGAACGAGGCGATAGAGTATACGGCTCGCGCGTTCGCCATACTCACTCACTATAAGCTGCTCGACGACATCTCGGATGAGAAGCTCGTCAAGCGTGCCGCGGTCAGCCTCGCACGACCGATCACCTCGCACGCCGTGAGTCTCGCCGATCTATCGGAGCTTGAGGCGATCGTTGCCGACAGACTCGCGAGGATCACCGAGCTCGAGAGGGCAAAGTGCCCGAGCATCGACGAGCCCGCAGAGCTTTTCGGTCAGCTTCTCGGCGAGATATTCTCCTACGGCTACGATGGCGAGGCTGGACTCGTTTCCTATGAGTGCGGCCTTCACCTCGGCAAGTTCATCTACGCCGCCGACGCCGCAGAGGACTACGACAAGGACGTAAAGAGCGGCAGCTACAACCCCTACGTCATTCAGTACGGCGGCGCACCCCTGACCGACGAGAATAAGCAGTCGATCAAGACGGGACTCATACTTGAGTGCTCGCGTATTGAGGCGGCGGTCAACCTTATGCCCTTCGACCGTAAGGCAACCATAGAAAACATTATCAAGAACGTGATTTACCTGGGACTTATAAAAAGAATAGACTTTCTTGACGGAAGGAAAAAGAAATGAAAGACCCCTATACCATACTCGGCGTCAAGCCCGGCGCCACCGATGACGAGATAAAGAGTGCATATCGCGCCCTCGTTAGAAAATATCATCCCGACAACTACGCCGACGATAATCCCCTGAAGGAGCTCGCTACCGAGAAGATGCAGGAGATCAACGAGGCCTACGACGAGATTCAGCGCATCCGTCAGAGCGGCGGCTCGTCGAGTAGTGATAGCGGCTATAGCTACGGCTACACAGGCTCATCCTACGGCCCCTATGCATCTATACGCACGAGCCTCAATTCGAAGAGATTCGGCGAGGCAGAGCGTGCCCTCTTTGCGATCCCCGAGGTCGATCGCGGCGCAGAGTGGCACTACCTTTACAGCATAGTTCTTATGCACAAGGGTAGAGTAAACGACGCTATGCGCGAGCTTGAGACCGCCTGCGCTATGGATCCCGGCAATATGGAATACCAGAAGGCAAAGGAAATGTTCAACACCCAGACTCGCGGCTACGGCAGTACATATTACGGCGGTATGGGCAGACCTTATCGCTCGTCTACCGACGATGCCTGCAACTGTTGTATGAATCTTATGTGCCTTGACTGCCTTTGCGAGTGTCTCGGCGGAGACCTGATACGCTGCATATGAGCTCTACGAAGAAGCTTACGCTTTCTGCCATAACCGTGGCGCTTGGCGCGGTCTTTATGACCTTCGGCGCGTTTTTCGAGGCCTTCGACCTGACGGTCTGTTGCCTCGCGTCGATCCTCGTTATGTTCGTCTATATGGAGATCGGCTCGCCCTATCATTGGCTCGTGTGGATATGCACCTCGCTCGCCCTGTTTCTTATAGCTCCGGGTAAGCCTATTGGAGCAGAGTACCTCTGCATCTTCGGTATCTACCCGATACTAAAGGCGTATATCGAGCGACTCGCACGCGTGCTCTGGATACCTCTGAAGGCTATTTTCTTCGCCGTTGTGGTAGCCGGCGCGATGCTCGTTTGCGAGCTCCTCCTCGGCATTCCCTTCTTCGAGGTAGAGGCCACCTGGATGAAGGTCGGTATGACGGCACTTATAGCCGTCGCGGCGGCAGCCTACGATATGTTTTTGACGGTTATGGTCAGATTTTACATATTCAAAATTCGCCCAAGAATAAAAAATCTCTTAAAGTAAAAGGTAATTCAAATGACAAAAGTTGGATTTATCTCCCTCGGATGCTCGAAGAACCTCGTTGATACCGAGGTAATGCTCAGAACCCTCTACGACGCGGGCTTTGAGATTACACCCGACGAAACCGAGGCGGAAATAATAGTTATAAATACCTGCGGCTTCATCGAGAGCGCAAAGCAGGAGTCCATCGAGAACATTCTCGATGCCGCAAAGCTCAAGGAATGGGGCAAGTGCCGTCATATCGTCGTCACCGGCTGCCTTGCAGAGCGTTATCGCGACGAGATCATGCAGGAGATGCCCGAGGTCGACGCTATCATCGGTGTCGGTAGCCTTGAGGACATCACCGAGGCCTGCTCGGCCGTTCTTCGCGGCGAAAAGTACTCCTCCTTCAAGGATAAGGAGACCTCAAGGCTCGGCGGCGAGCGCATTCTCACCACCGATGAGCACACCGCATATCTCAAGATTGCAGAGGGCTGTGACAACAAGTGCACCTATTGCGCGATCCCGATGATCCGCGGCAGACTTCGCTCGCGTCCCATCGAGGACATTGTTAAAGAGGCGCAGGACCTTGAGGCAATGGGCGTCAAAGAGCTTAACCTCATCGCCCAGGATACCTCGCGCTACGGACTCGATCTCTACGGCGAGTACTCTCTTGCCAAGCTTGTCCGCGCTATTACAGAGGCAACGTCGATTCCCTGGATCCGTCTGCTTTATTGCTACCCCGACAAGATCACAGACGAGCTCATCGAGGAACTCGCAAACAACCCGAGACTCGTTAAGTATATGGATATCCCAATTCAGCACATCTCGGATAAGATGCTGGGGGCGATGAACCGCCACGGCGGCAAGGAGCTTATCCGCGACGCCGTCAGAAGACTCCGCGAGGGCGTTCCCGGCATCGTCCTTCGCTCGACCGCGATGGTCGGCTTCCCCGGCGAGACCGAGGAGGACTTCTGCGAGCTCTGCGAGTTCATCAAGGAGGCGAGATTCGATCGCTTCGGCGCTTTCACCTACTCGGCGGAGGAGGGCACTCTCGCGGCAGAGTTCGACGGCCAGATCGACGAGCAGATAAAGCAGGATAGATATGACGTGCTTATGCAGACACAGCTCACCGTTGCCGAGGAGCTTGGCGCGGCAAAGGTCGGTAGTGTACAGACGGTCCTTTGCGACGGCTATGACACCGTTGCCGAGGTCTACTACGGCAGATCATACGCCGACGCGCCCGACGTGGACGGTAAAGTTTACTTTACATCTCCGAGGAGAGAAATCAACACGGGTGCCTTCGTTCAGGTTAAAATCACCGAGGCAATGGACTATGATCTCGTTGGCGAAGTGATTCTCTGATATAAAAATCACCGATATAGATTGGAGCAGAAAATGAAAAACACGCTTAATATTCCGAACACCCTTTCACTTATTCGTGTGCTTTTAGTTCCCGCATTCGTGCTCTCGCTTCTTCTTATGCGTGGCATCGAGATCTGGGGACTCGTCGTTCCTGCGATCATATTCCTGATTACCGCCATCACCGACGTGCTCGACGGTAAGATTGCAAGAAAGCATAATCTCATTACCGACTTCGGCAAGTTCATCGATCCCCTCGCCGACAAGTTTTTGGTCATCGGCTCGCAGATCGCGATCCTCGCTCATCTCTTTCTTCGCGGCGAGATCACCGAGGGACTCGTCTTCGTTTGGGTGGTTCTCATCATCCTTCTTCGCGAGCTCGCGGTTACCAGCATTCGCCTCGTCGTAGCAGGCAAGAGCGGTATCGTCGTTGCCGCCAGCATCTTTGGCAAGATCAAGACGGTCTCGCAGGTTGTCTGCACGCTCATTATCATCCTTGAGCCTCTCGTGTTCCCCTTCTTTAGAGAGAATCACATCGCCGCATATATCGCGATGGGCGTTATGTGCTTCACCACCATCTTCTCGGGACTCGATTACCTCAAGGCATATCTCCCCTACATAGACTCAAACAAGTAATAATCGAAAGCAGGCACGGCAAATCGCCGTGCCTGCTCTTTTGGTATATCTTGACAAAACAGAAGTAGTATTATATAATATACATAGAGAGACTTCGTCGAAAAAATAGGATCTGTGGATATATTATAAGCTTTTGTTGATTAAATTTGCTATGAGCAGAGAGGTGTATGATGAAAAAAATTTCTTTACTTTTGGTATTAACAATCTTTCTGGTAACTGCTTTTTCCGCCTGCTTTAACGGTAACGATGGGCCTACCGGCCCGCATGTTGTCCTCGATCCCGAGAGCTATTTCTGCTACGGTTTTATGGAAGAGTGCTCCAATGGCTTCCATCGCATAAGGATTGAATCCTTTGAGGTAGTCAAAGGTTGCGAACAAATTGCCGACTCTTATGATGATGGCTACTATGTGATTTTAGGCGTAAGCACTAATATGACGCAAAGTGATTTTTCCAATCAAGGCAATTTGGTGGAATTGTCGCTCTCTCCTCCGCAAAAAAGTCTTTTTTTGAGCTTTGTTTCGTGGGATGCTGAGATGGGCAAGCTGATTTATAAAATCCCGGTGAGCGAAACGGTGGATTACCCCGAGCTCTTGAATTTGAGAATCTCCGATTTACCACAAGACTATCTATCTCCGCTTCTCAATCTAAATTTTAATGTTTTCGATAGGTACATTACCATCGGAGATATGCAATATGTTGGACAAATGATATCACTAAAGTTAGAGAGTTAAACTTGATACATAGTTGAAAAATAGGGCTGTCTCAAATGGAAATTTGAGACAGCCCTAAAATATTGATAAAGGGGATAGGCAGATTTGAGGAAGAATCGCCGTTTTTCGGTCCGAAGGCGTATAAACATACGTCGAGAGGGCGAAAACGGCGGTAGAAAAAGACCATAAAATTGAAGAAATCCGCAGGATTTCAACATTAAACTGTCTCATTTACGGCTTCCGCTGTATTTTGAGTTTTTTTGATACTTATAGGTCTTTTTCGGTCTTACCAAATGTGACATCCACTTTTTATATCGTTCCGCTGACGGTCAGTACGCTTACGCCGGGAGTGGTGGTTACCACGCCGGTCGTGGGATCCTGTGTGAAGGTCGCGGCGGGAACTGTGATCTGTCCCGCGACGGTAGCGAACGCACCTGTGGTCGCATCGTAGGTGTAGCCCGTGCCTACGGCGAGAGGAGTATCGTTCAGGGTAACTGTAAGGTTCGATAGAATAGGCGCGAAGGTATCGCTGACGACGAGATCATCGGTAGCGAGCACCGCCTCGTTACCCGCGTTCTGAATGATGAAGGTGTAGGTTACCTCCTCGCAGCTAGATACCGTGTCGGGACATACGCTCTTGGCGATCGACAAATTGGTGAAGCCGCCAACTGCGAGATCCGCGCTCGCCGTGATAGGGCCCTCGACGCAGGGAGCCTCGGCGTTTACCGTGACGGTGTTGCTGATCTCCGAGCCGGTGGTGAGAGGAGCGTAGCTGTTTGTGGTCGCCTCATAGAGAAGCAGAGCTGATGCACCTGCGGGCAGGTTGATGCCGGTGAAGGTCAGGGGAGGGCCTGCCGTGACGGTGGGAGCCGAAACGAGCGAGCCGTTAACGTAGAGCTTCACCGAGCCGTCTGTATAGTCGAGAGGAACTACCGTGGTCGTGCCGACGGT
>JAZRFQ010000015.1:0-11645 GCA_045643725.1 Eubacteriales bacterium
TGCTCACGCGTTACTCACCCGTCCGCCACTGATCAGGGGCCGAAGCCCCGTCACCGTTCGACTTGAATGTGTTATGCACGCCGCCAGCGTTAATCCTGAGCCAGGATCAAACTCTCTAAAAAATTCTATATCAAATGAGGCGAGCCTCACTTAACATCTTTTAGAGCTATTTTGTCTAGCTTGTTTTTACTTTTTGAGTTATTAATTCAAAGTGTTATTAACGAGATCTCTGCACAACTTCGAAAGCCATAAGCTTTCTCAGTTCAGTGCTCGAAATTTCATGTTGTTCAATTTTCAATGAGCGATTCGCGACCTCCCAAAGTCGTCCCTCGGGCGATGCGCTTTATCATTATACAACAAAGCTTTTGAAAAGTCAATAGCTTTTTTAAAAAAAATTGAACTTTTTTGAATTATTATTAAAATTTCATAAAATACTTTTTCTCAGGGGGTGAGTTTTATGGCATCTGTCTTAATTAGAACTATTATTATATATATTTTCTTGTCTTTCGCGCTTAAGTTGATGGGAAAACGGCAGATAGGCGAGCTTGAAACAAGCGAGCTGATCTCTGCCCTATTGATATCCGAGGTTGCCGCCCTGCCTATCGACAATCCCGATATTCCGCTATCGAGCGCGATCTTTCCAACTCTTCTTATTATTGCCCTCGAGATACTTCTCTCATTCATAAAGAACAAATCCGACCGACTCAAGCGGACAGTGGACGGCGAGCCCACCTTTATTATATATAAAGGAAGACTACGGCAGGAGGTGCTACGTGAAAACAGGATCTCTATGAACGAGGTACTCTCCGAGCTGCGCGTGCTTGGTGTCGGGGATATTGAGGATGCCGACTACGTCATACTCGAGCAGAACGGAAAGCTCTCGGTGCTCCAAAAGAACCGCGACAAGCTCGCTCATACGATCATAATCGACGGTGAGGTGAACGAGGGGGCGCTCAAGGCGCTCGGCTATAATCGAGAGTGGCTGAAAAAACGACTGGACGAGCTACATTGCAAGAAGCAGGATCTGTTTCTGATGACCGTGGGAGACGACGGCAAGATAAATATTATAAAGGAAGAAAAATGAAAAAGAAAAAAAGGCTACGCGACGTGCGTGTCGCCGTAACGATACTCATACTGCTCGTGGCACTCGCCACCGCGAACGTGGTGACGTCGGGCATCCTACTGAAGAGTCTCGCAAAAGAGGTGGAGACGGTGAGCATCGGCAAGACGGCAGAGGCGGAGGCACTCTATAAAAAGTTCACACGGGTTGCCTTCTTTCTCAGTATTACTGTGAATCACGACGATCTCGAGGATGCCGAAGAGCTTATGGCGGAGTTGAACGTCGCCGTGCGCGGCGAGGATGCCGACGAGGTTGAGATATTAAAAAGCCGCCTCAAGTCTGCCTTCAGGCAGCTCGGGCGGCTATCGGGTGCGGGGATTGACAGTATTATCTGAATTTCTGCATATCTGCGGTGTATGCCTCTTCTCTGAGGATCGAGTAATACTCGTTTATGAGGCAGGGATCGGAGAGAACGCCGACCGACTCGCGAAGATACTTTACCATATACTCGGGATTGAGGAACTCCGAGGGATCTGCCGAAAGAAGGCAGACGATGCGGATCTGCTCACCGTCGAAGAATGCGTCCGCGCTCTTGATGAGAGGACGGATATTGACGGGCTTGATGCCGCTCTTGGTCTTCTTCTCGATCTCGATGACGTCGCTCGAAAGCGCCGCGTTGATGCGCTCGCAGAGCTCATCGGATGCGCCTGCGGTCTTCATACTGACGGTATAGGAGAGCCAGCGAAGATCGGTGAACTTGGTGTCGGTATAGTATGCCTCGACGGCCTGCATCTCCTCGGTCATATTGCGATTGAGGGCCTCGAGTGCGACGCTCTCGTCCACGCGCTCGGAGAGTCGGAGGTCAAGGAACTCGCAGAGGCTCTCGGTGCCGATGGAAAGGGGCGCGGCAAAGACCATCTTGGGCTTCGGGTTAAAGCCCTCGGTGTATTTAAGGGGGAGGCGCGAGCGGACTACGATCTTGTGCATAGTTCTGACAAGGTCGAGGTGGGAGACGTACTGGAGGCTGCCCATCTTCTTGAATCTGAAGCGGATGGTATAGCTTCCGCTATTTTCTACTTGCACCATCTGTTCTTACCTCCAAGCTTATTTGCGCCACAGCCGCTACACTGCTCTGCACAAGAGGGCGTAGTCTTCTCTGCGTATGCGTTCTTGCGCTCGCGGAGAAGGAAGGCCTTGGTGACGCCGATGTCTATCATATCCCAGGGCAGGATCTCATCCTCGCCAAAGCCGCGAGTGGTATAGAAATCGGGATCGAGACCTGCATCGGCGAAGGACTGCATCCATCTGTCGTAATCGAAGAACTCGTCCCATGCCTCAAGGTTAGCGCCGAGCTCGACGGCTCTGGCAATCGCCTTGCCGACGCGTCTGTCGCCGCGGGCGAGGATAGCCTCAACGCGGGAGACCTTGGCGTCGTGATAGGTGTATCTTATCTTCTTATCGGTGATGCATTCGGCGAGGTGACGCTGTTTCTCTACGAGAGATTCGTAGGAATCCTGCGCCTCCCATTGGAAGGGAGTAAAGGGCTTGGGCACGAAGCAGGCAACGCTGATGGTTACGCTGACGCCGCGAGGACGCTCGGGCTTCGGGAGCTTATAATACTCGTAAACTACCTTCTGTGCGAGGTCGGCGATACCCTCGATATCCTCGAGAGTCTCGGTGGGCAGACCGTTCATAAAGTAGAGCTTAACTCCGCTCTTACCGCCGCGGAAGGCTATGCCAACCGAGCGCATAAGATCATCCTCTGTGACGTTCTTATTGATAACGTCGCGAAGTCTCTGCGTGCCTGCCTCGGGAGCGAAGGTGAGTCCGCCGGTTCTGACCGAAGAAACGCGCTTCATAAGCTCGTCGGAGAAGCTGTCAACTCGGAGCGAGGGCAAGGAAAGGCTCACGTGCTCGTCGTCTGTCCAGGAAAGGAGCTTATCGGTGAGCTCGGGGAGCCGGGAATAGTCGCTGATGGAGAGCGAGATCAGCGAGATCTCGTCGTAGCCCGTGTTCTCATAGAGACACTTCGCGAGCTTGCAGAGGGTATCGGGGCTCTTCTCTCTTATGGGGCGGTAGACCATACCTGCCTGGCAGAAGCGGCATCCGCGGATGCATCCGCGGTAAACCTCGAGAACGATTCTGTCGTGAACGGTCTCGATATAGGGCATTACCAGCTTCTCGGGATAGGGTGCTTTATCAAGGTCGGCGACGATGCGCTTCTTGATCTTTGCGGGAACGTCGGGATACTTAGGTGCGAAGGCGGCGATGGTGCCGTCCTCGTTGTAGCTGACGTCGTAGAGTGAAGGAATATAGACGCCCTCGATGTGCGATGCCTCGCGGAGGAAAGCGGTCTTGGTATAGCTGCCGTCCTTCTTCATCTTAACGTAGAGCTCGGCGATCTCGGAGAGCACCTCCTCGCCCTCACCGATATTGATAAGGTCGAAGAAATCTGCCACGGGCTCGGGATTATAGACGCAGGGGCCGCCTGCGATGAACACGGGTGCGTCCTCATCGCGCTCTGATGCGAAGAGGGGGTAGCCTGCGAGCTTCATCATATTAAGAGCGGCGGTGTAGCAAAGCTCGTACTGAAGCGAGAAGGCTACGATGCCGAATTCCGAGAGAGGATCTCCGCTCTCGACTGCGGCAAGGGGAATAGAGTACTCCTCCATCTTCTCCTGCATATCGGTCCAGGGCGCATAAACGCGCTCGCACCACACGTCAGGATTGCGGTTCAGAGTCTCGTAGAGTATGCGGACACCGAGATTGGACATTCCGATCTCGTAGGTGTCGGGAAAGCAGAAGGCAAAGCGGCAAGTAACTGCCGCTTTGTCCTTTTTTATTGCGTTATATTCTCCGCCTATGTAGCGTCCGGGCTTGGTTACCGACTTGAGAACGGAGGATATTTCATTATTAGTCATTGTCATCTACTTCCTTATTTATGCTGAAGCTTGCGTATCCGGCAACGCAGAATGCAAGACACCAGAAGAGCTGCCATCCGAGGAATATAAGCGAGCTCTTGGCAAGAACGCCGAGTATAGCAAGAACTGCCGCGAGTACGCATCCCGAAGCCATAGCAACGATAGCCGCGATCGAGAGTGCCTTGATGAGCTTAACGTACTTCTTCGCGCGCAGAACGATGCTGACGGCATCGAGCTTATCACCCGAGGTAACGATACCTGCGCTGACGCGCTTGAAGGTCTTGTCCTCACCGCTCTTCAGATTGTATTTCTTCATAACTCTGATAGAATCGGTGCTACCGGTCAGGGCCTTCATAAGATCGCCGGAGAGGTTAGGATCTCTTGTATAAATGAGGGGGATAACCTTCTCACTATTGAGTGCGGGGAGAGATCTTGCGAACTTCTCGGAGAAGGCGTAGCGGATGTGGAACTGTGCGTATATAACGCCGTCCTCTGCAGCAAACATAACCTTCGTGGTTTCGGAAAGACCGAAGCGCGAGGACTCTGCATCCGAGGGAAGCTCGATGTCGTGGCGGAGCATATACTCTGCCGTACCTGCACAAACGTTGTGTCCGTCTACCTTGCCCTCGAGTCCGTCCTGCTCTACCGTAACGTTTGTGGCAGGTGAGCACTTTCTGTCAAGCGAGTTCTCGAACATAAAGTCAAGAGGTCCGCCAACTGTGGAGAACAGAGAGGACATCTGGCTCATTGCCTTCATCACGTTGTCAACGCCGCCGTAATGGATAATTCTCTTGAGAGTGACGTCACCGTGACCGAACACGTCGACGTCCTCAAGTGCGATAACGTCAACGCCGGAGTACTCGTAAAGCGAGCTCTCGCCGATAGCGGCGCTCTCCTCCGACTCGAATCTGCGAGTCGAATAATAGAAGGGGATCATATGAACGAGTGCGGTAACGGCAGGGATAGCAAGCAGGAATATTGCCGCAAAGGTGGTAACGAAGTCAAGGATGCCGTCGCCAACAAAGAAGGCGATTATCGCGCCAACGAGTGCCGCACCAAAGGATACGCAAAGGTTAATGAGAGCACTGCGGTTGTACTCAACCGTCGCATCGGCTCTCTTGAAGAAGTCGGATACGAACTCGGTCTTGAAGACGCGAGTGGTCTTGGACTTCACCTCATCAACGGCACCGTCAAGCGCGAGATTCTCGCGATCGAGGGTACGGGTGAGCTTAACGTCAAGAACCTTCTTCTCTCCGACAACGGAGATGCGCTTGAAGGCGATGAAATCTGCCGAGCGCTTGCAATACGTGCCTATCAACGCGGCAAGGCTCTGAAGTGCAACGAGAATGCCGAAGAGAGGATAGGTGATGTCTCTGGCAGCGGCAACAAGGGTATATATCACGAGAACTATCATGGAAAATACGAGCGAGATCTCGGGCAATACCTTACCGTTTGCAAGCTTGCGGAACGCCGTGCATATCTCGGGCAAAGCAAGCGCGAATATGCAAAGAGCGAACTGAAGATCGGCAACTACCATAGCGCCGGGGATAGACTGGAGTCTGAGGAGCTGTATGGGATTCACTCCAACGAGTATGAGATTCTCGAAAACGAGAAGAGCGAACGCCAAAACGAGCGCCGCGATAAGTCTGATTCTCACCGACATCAAGGAGTCAAGGAACTTATCCTTGATGGAATCTCTCTGCGAGTTTGCGGTGAACTCCGAGCGCTTCTTTTTGTCCGAAGAATCGTCGCAAAGGCCGCTGGGAACATCGGCAGGATCATCTTTGGAAGCAGCATCGCAGTCGATGACGTGAGCCTGTCCGTCGGGATCGGGGAGCTTATAGCTCTTCGGCTGCTCGGCGGTGCTTGTCTGCTGCTTTTGCTGAGGTATTTCTTCCTCGATCTCTCGAGGATTCTGGCTGTTTTTACGAACGAGGCTCTCTATTTCCGCTCGCTCATCCTCAACCGTGCGCTCATGCACCTCGGGTGCGGGAGTCTCGGGTGTGGGATCGTCGGAGAACTTATACACGCTGAAGGTCTGCTCGTCGTCGGTCGCCGACTTCTGCGCCACGTTAATGACTACGGCGTCAACCTCTGCCGCGCCCTCAAGGCTCTCGTCGGTAGCATCAAGCGATTCGTCGGATTCTACGATCTCGGGAGCTACGCTGTTCTCTGCCTTCTCGGGACGGGGTCTGGGATCATCGTTCATTCTGTAGGTCTCGCTGACCTCGGTGAAGCGAGGCACGTAGGGAGACCAGGTCTTAGGCTCCTCGGGAGCAGGCTCGGACTCCTCTTCGACCGCAGGGGTCTCGGGGAGAGAAAGCTCCTCTGCTATAGGATCGATCTCGGGGGCAGACTCATACTGCTTTACGGCAGGCTCTGCCTCTGCAGGCTCGGCAGGCGCTTCGGTTTCGGGCACGAGTGCGCCGTTGGTAGCATCGTCCTCCTCGAAAACGAGGCCCGTCTTCTTGCCACCCTCGAAGTGAAACTCGAGTTTACCGTCGGACTCGCTCTCCGAGATCACAACGGTGGAATCGTCGGAAGAAAGACCTGCAAGCATTTCCTTTATTTCTTCGTTTCTCTTGTTTTCATTGTTATCCACGAGCGTTATCCCTCCTTTGAATTTCTCTGTCTCGCCGCCTCGGAGAGCAGTACTGCCGCCGCGCAGGAGACGTTAAGTGAATCTATCTTTCCGTAAAGGGGTATTGATACGGTGAAATCGCATTTTTCCTTGACGAGTCGGGAGATTCCCGCGCCCTCGTTACCGAGAACGATGGCAACCGAGCCCTTCATATCGCTCTTGTAATAGGGGGTATCACCCATATCAGCGGCGTACGTCCACACGCCTGCCTCCTTGAGCTCGTCGATGGTCTGTGCGATGTTGGTTACGCGCGCGACGCGCATATGCATAAGCGCACCTGCGGACGCCTTGCCGACCGTGGAGGTCAGACCTGCGGCGCGGCGCTTGGGAATGATAACTCCGTGTGCGCCCGAGCACTCTGCACTTCTGATGATCGCGCCAAGATTGTGGGGATCTTCAATGCCATCACAAACCACGACGAAGGGGCTCTCGCCAAGCGACTCTGCATAGGCGAGGATCTCCTCGACCGTGGAATACTCAGCCTCGGATGCTACCGCCACTATTCCCTGGTGCTTTGCACCGCCGGAGAGGACGTCAAGCTTCTGCTTCGTAACCTCTGCAATCTGTATACGACGCTCGACTGCCAAGCCGATGAGGAGCTTCACCGAGCCCTCGCGCTCGCCGGTCTGAACGTATATTTTCTCTATATCTCTGCCGCTGGAGAGAAGCTCCTTAACGGCGTTTCTACCGCTGATCACCGACTCGTCCACGGGCATCTGCTCACGGGGCTCGGGGCGGCGTGCGGGTCTTCTGTCTCTGTTCTTATCGAAGCGTTTTTTCTCCATTTTATGCCTCCGATTTTTAATCATCTTCTATTATAACATAAAATTTTAAGTTTGTACATAGTTAAATCAAAATTTTTGCGTTATTTTCTAACGAGTGCGCGCCCCGACGGGATAATAAAAAAGGAAAAACCGCCTCGTCGGGCGGTTTTTCCTTAGCTTTGTGAACAGAATTAACCTTCTGCTCTCTTTGCTGCGAAGCACTCGCTGCAGTAAACAGCTTTTCCTTCGGTAGGCTTGAAGGGAACCTGGCATTCCTTACCGCACTCTACGCAAACAGCGGGGAACATCTCTCTCTCTGCTCTCTGCGCGTTCTTCTTTGCGGCGCGGCACTCCTTGCATCTGGAGGGCTTGTTCTCAAAGCCACGGGATGCATAGAACTCCTGCTCACCTGCGGTGAACACGAACTCAGCGCCACAATCTCTGCACTTCAATGTCTCGTCCTGGTACATGCGTTTCTTTCCTCACTTAAATAGGTTATAATATTTGCCCACAGACGGATTCCAACCGACGCCTTTGTAAACAACGCTCTCCCTTAAGCTACCTGGGCATATGAACTTAATTAAAGCCGCCTCTGCGAGAGAACTCTCGCGACAGCTTGGTGGCTATGCGATTCTTTGCATTATCCACCGACTTTGCACTCGTCTCGAGCTTATCGGCGATATCCGCCGTCTTGTATCCGCGAATGCCGAGAATACATACCTTATACTCGAAATCGGAGAGGACAGAGCGGACAAACTTGCCCACCGTCTCAAGCTCCTCCTCATGCAGAAGCCTCGAATCAATATCGTCGATAACGGCGATATTCTCTACACTGACCTCGTCGGTGATGGGGGCGTGCGCCGCCTCCCTGCGAACGAGATCGCACAGATGGTTATAAATGCACCGCTTGGCGTATGCACCGAAGGTGACGCCGCGTGTGCTATCGTAGGTGGTAACTGCCTTGAGAAGCCCGAAGCAAGCCTCCGAGCGAACGCGATCAAGCTCAAGCGAGAGCTTTGCCGCGGTGGCAGACATAAGCGGAGTATAAGCCGCAACGATAGCGTCGAAGACGTCATCGCTGGCCGTTTTCTTGTACTCTTCAATTAACGCAAGGATCTCATCATTCCGCACGTTATCCATTGTTTTCCACCTTTACATTAACTCCATTATATCTTTTCTGCCTTTTTTTGTCAAGCGTTTTGTAAAAAAATTTTTAACAAAGCTTCATTTTTATACAATTTTCACACTTTCAGACGGCAAAAAAATGTCAAAATGACCAATTTACGAGAGAAGCTCCATTCTGCCCGTTGCCGCGAAAAGCATTCCGCGATAGACGGCGTCACAGTGCTGATCGTAGTTATTCTTGATCGCCTCTGCCTCGGCGCGAGACGCCACGGTGATAGTGACGTTAAGGATCTCGCCATAGCGGTCGGATGCCTTGAGCGTTACGTTAAAGCGGCGATTCTCGGTCTCGGTAATATAGCTTGAGATGCTCGCATTGCGCGAGGAAAGCGAGATGTATCTTGCCGCGCTTCTTGCGCTGCGCTCGCGGAAGCCCTCGTCAAGAGTATCGTATAGCTCTGCGGCGATCTCGTGACCCGAGTCGGATATCATATAGTAGCGCTCTACTCCGTCTGTATCGTAGTAGAGATGTCCCATCTTGACAAGCTCATCGAGACACTGATCGTAATCGAGAGTGATCTCTCTTGTGTTCTCGGAGACGATATTTATAAGCGAGGAATGGTCTATCGGGTTGCCTATCCTGTCAAGCAGGAACAGAAGGAAGACCTTGACGTCGGTCTGTGTGTCAAGACCGAAGCGATTCTTTTTTTTCACGGCTTTGCTCCATATAAAGTATTTGTCCGTCGCGGACAATAATTTTCCATTGTTATTTTATCACAAAGCTCCGACCAATGCAACATATATTTTCGAGGGGCACTTTTTTCGTTTAAATGCACAAAAAAAATTAAATATTTTGTGCAAGATGCAAAACGCGCGTGTGTATAATAAGGCTTTCGCGCGGCGAAAATTATCTAAAAACGAGGAGGCGATATGCGCGATTTTACGAATTTTTCGGATTTTGACAGCGATCTTGCTTGTGAGCGGCGGAGGGCCGATACCTCTCTTGCAGGTGTAGAATACTGCAAAGAAATACGGTCGGGCGGCGTGTGGGAGCGCATCAATATCACAAGCGAGGCGGGGGCGCGAAACATTGGCAGGCCGTGCGGACGTTATGATACCCTGACGCTCGAGAGAATGGATCTGATGGACGTCGGTGGGATCGCCGACGCGACCGAGGAAATAGCGAGAGAGCTATGTCTGCTCGCCGACGGGCTTCGCGTAGCTCCAGAGAGGCTACTCGTTCTCGGACTCGGAAACCGAGAGCTGACACCCGACTCGATCGGGACAAAAAGTGCCGCGAGAGTCAACGCTACGCTTCATATCAAGGAGGCCGACGAGGCCTGCTTCTCTGCCCTCGAATGCTCGGCGATCGCCGTGCTCTGCCCAGGAGTAAGTGCCGAAAGCGGCATGGATGCGGCAAAAACCACCGCCGCGGTATGCAGATCCATGCGCCCCGATGCGATAATCGCGATCGATGCTCTCTCGGCGAGGTCGCCGGCGAGACTCGGACGGACGGTACAGCTCTCGGACACAGGAATTTTTCCCGGGACGGGAGTTGGAAATCCGCGCGGTGCTATAACGAAAGAAACGGTAGGCGCACCCGTGATTGCCATAGGCGTGCCTACCGTTATAGATGCCCGACGTCTGTCGGGAGAGAGTTGCGAATTGTCGGGTGAAGCGATGTTCGTATCTCCAAAGGAGATAAACGGCATCGTGAATGCCGCTTCGAGAATAATATCGGGCGGTATCAACCAGGCTTTTGGAATCGAGATTTAGTAAACGAAATCGAACTCGAAGTCGTAGATGGAAACGGTGTCACCCTCCTCGATGCCTGCCTCGCGGAGCTTATCGATAACTCCGTTCTTGACAAGTACGCGCTGGAAGAAGTTGAGCGACTCGTAGTCGGAGAAGTTGATCTGTCCCATGAAGTTGAAGAGCCACTGTCCCTCGACGACGTATTTATCGTTTTCGCGGCGAACGGTGGTTTCGGTAACTCCGCCTGCGTTTGCGATAGCCTCGTCCTCGGGCGAGTACTCCGACTCGTAAACGGTGATGGGAGGAAGCTCTGCGAGCTTATCCGATGCGACCTTAACGAGACGGTCGAGTCCCTCGCCTGTAACGGCGGAAACCCATACGACCTCACGGCCGAGCTCCTCGGCGCGAGCCTTGAAGCGCGCAACCGACTCCGACTCCATATCGGCGCTGTCGCACTTGTTGGCTACGATGATCTGCGGACGGGAGGAGAGCTCAGCAGAATAGCGCTGAAGCTCGGTATCGATCTTATCGATATCGTCGGCAGGCTCTCTGCCATCAGTGCCTGCCACGTCTACGACGTGAAGAAGCAGACGGCATCTGTCCACGTGACGGAGGAACGCGTGACCGAGGCCAAGTCCCTCGGATGCGCCCTCGATAAGTCCGGGAATATCTGCGGCAAGGAAGCCGCGGCCCTCACCCATCGACACAACGCCGAGGTTGGGGGAAAGAGTTGTGAAGTGATAGTTTGCAATTTTAGGCTTTGCCGAGGAGATGCGCGAGAGGATCGAGGACTTACCTACGTTGGGGAAGCCGATAAGACCCACCTCTGCAAGCATCTTGAGCTCGAGAAGAACCTCGCGCTCCTCGCCCTTCGTACCGCTCTTTGCAAATCTCGGGATCTGTCTTGTGGGAGTGGCAAAGTGTCTGTTGCCCCAGCCGCCGCGTCCGCCCTTGCAGAGCACGTACTCCTTGGCGTTGGCCATATCGAAGATGATCTTGCCCGTATCAACGTCGCGGATGAGAGTTCCCTCGGGCACGGAGATGACAACGTCGGAGCCGGTCTTGCCGTGCTTCTTGCCACCCATACCGTTTGCGCCGTTCTCGGCCACGAATTTTCTCTTGTATCTGAAGGCGAGAAGGGTGTTCGCGCCCTCATCAACGCGGAAGACTATATTGCCGCCGCGACCGCCGTCGCCGCCGTCGGGACCGCCCGCGGAGACGTATTTTTCTCTATGGAAGGTAACGGCACCGTTACCGCCGTCGCCTGCCTTAACGTAAATTTTTATATTGTCGACAAACATTTTTTATTCTCCTTAATTGAAGAGAGTTACACGCATGTGTCACCGTCACCGCGCTGACGGATCACCAACTTTATAGGTGTA
>JAZRFQ010000016.1:0-10912 GCA_045643725.1 Eubacteriales bacterium
CCTCCGTGCTTCAGTTTGAGTATGAGGGCTATTGCATTAATATTCTTGACACCCCCGTACACCAGGACTTCTCTGAGGATACCTACCGTACTCTTATGGCGGGAGACACGGCGGGAATGGTTATTGACGCGGCAAAGGGTATCGAGCCCCAGACCAGAAAGCTTTTCAAGGTCTGCGCTATGCGTGATATTCCAATCTTCACCTTCATCAACAAGATGGACCGTGAGGCACGTGATCCCTTCGATCTTCTTGACGAGCTTGAGACAGAGTTCGGTATTGCCACCTATGCCATGAACTGGCCCATCGGTTGTGGTCAGAAGTTCAAGGGCGTGTATGACAGAGACAAGAAGACTCTCCTTTCCTTCGGTGACTCTCACAGAGGCCGTGAGAGAATAAGAGGAATTGACCTTGACATTACCGACACCGATAAGCTTGACGAGCTTGTTGGCGAGAACCAGCGCAAGGAATTCTGCGAGCAGATTGAGCTTCTTGAGGCGGCAGGCGGTGATTTTGACCTTGAAAAGGTTCGCCACGGCAAGCTCTCTCCCGTGTTCTTTGGCTCTGCTCTTAACAACTTCGGCATTGAGCCCTTCCTTGAGCACTTCCTTAAGATGACGACATCTCCCCTTCCCAGAGTGGCAGAGGGTAATGTTATAGATCCCTTTGACGAGGACTTCTCGGCATTCGTATTCAAAATTCAGGCGAATATGAATAAGGCTCACCGTGACAGAATCGCATTTATGCGTATTTGCTCGGGTAAGTTTGAGCGTGGCAAGGATTACTACCATGTTCAGGGTAACAAGGCCTTCCGTCTCTCCCAGCCTCAGCAGATGATGGCTTCCGAAAGAGAGGTTATCGACGAGGCATATGCCGGCGACATTATCGGTGTATTTGATCCCGGCATCTTCTCCATCGGTGACACCGTTTGCGAGAAGGGAAAGAAAATTAAGTTTGAGGGTATTCCCACCTTCGCTCCCGAGCACTTTGCTATGGTTGAGCAGGTTGACTCCATGAAGCGTAAGCAGTTCGCCAAGGGTATGAACCAGATCGCCCAAGAGGGTGCGATTCAGATATTCTTCGAGCCCAACTCGGGTCTTGAGCGCGTTATCGTCGGCGTTGTCGGCGTGCTTCAGTTCGAGGTGCTTGAATACAGACTTAAAAACGAGTACGGCTGCGACCTTCGCCGCACGCCTATGGCATATCAGCAGATCCGTTGGATCAAGAACGAGGGCCTCGATCCCAAGACTCTGCGCCTCTCCCACGACACCAAGTGGGTTCAGGATCACAGAGGCAACAACCTGCTCATCTTCACCAGTGAGTGGGCTATCCGTTGGGTGCTTGAGGACAATCCCGAGCTCGAGCTTGCCGAATTCAGCAAGAACGACGAGCAATAATCTGACCTAGGGGTAAACACTATGAGAATGAGAAAAAAGAAGCACGGCGAGGAGAGACTTCTCGCCTGTGCAGAGCTTATAGCAGAGGCGCCCGACGCGCCTATGGCAGATCCCGCAGAGCTCTTCGGCAGACCCGGAGCTCCCGTATTTCTTGAGATCGGCGCAGGAAAGGGCGGATTTGCCGCACAGATGGCAAAGCGCCACACCGACGTCTGCTACATCGCGATGGAGCGTGTTTCAGACTGTGTCGTTCTCGGCGCAGAGGGCGCAAAGAATATGGAGGGCGGCGCGCCCGATAACCTTAAGTTCCTCGTTGACACCGCGGACAACCTTACCAAGATGTTCGCGCCTGCCAGCGTTGACGCGATCTTCCTTAACTTCTCCGATCCCTGGTCGAAGAAGGGCTACGCCAAGCGCAGACTCACCCACAGACGCTATCTTGCCGTCTATATGAATCTGCTCAAGGACGGCGGAAAGCTTCGCTTTAAGACCGACAACGACGGCCTCTTTGACTTCTCGCTTGAGGAGATCGAGGCGGTTGGACTTACCCTCGATAAGATGACTCGCGATCTTCACGCATCGGAATACAACGAGGGCAACATAATGACCGAGTACGAGACCGCCTTTTCATCAAAGGGCGTAACGATCAATATGCTCGAGGTGACAAAGCCCTGCGGCTTTACCCTTGAGATCCCCGAGAATCTCCGCGCCGACCGCAAGGTCTTCGGCAGAGTCGGTGAATCGAATGCGTGATATGCGTGATCTGCCTGACGAGAAGCTCCACGTAGGCCACAGAGCCCGAATGCGCCGCAAGTTTCTCTCTTACGGCCCGCGGATCTTCGATACCTACGAGCTTCTTGAGATGCTTTTGTACCACGCGATTCCATATAGGGACACGAACCCGATAGCCAAGAGGCTTCTGATGGAGTTCGGTTCGCTTGAGGGAGTGCTTACGGCTTCTCCCGAGGAGCTTTCTCGCGTTTCGGGCATAGGTGAGCACGCGGCAGAGCTTTTGACTACGGTTGGCAGAGCTGCAGACGCGCTCTGGCTTGATTCGCCTGCAGATGCCGTTATCTATAACGATTACGACAGAGCCGGCAGACGTATGGCAGAATATTTCAAAGATAATAAAAAACGCGCCGTTGCGATAATGCTTCTCGACAACGGTATGCGCGAGCGCGCCATAATCACCCTTTACGACGACGTGTTTTACGGCTCGGCAGCGGTGAAGGCCGCACCCTTCATAAACGAGGCGATCCTCGCAGGCGCGTCGGTAGTAATCACCGCCCACAACAATCCCTTTGGGCCGGCCGTTGCCACCGATAGCGATGTGGAGACCAACCGAATGATCGATATGGCGCTCGAGCAGGCGGGCATCGCCGTGGCAGAGCACTACGTCATCTCGGGCGATAAATATCTCGGCACGAGAGAGCGCCACAGATTCGCTCTTTCGGCAGGCACCGAGCTTGATAAATTCAGGCAGAGTCGCGAGCTTGCCGCGGTGCGAGAGGAGGGCGAGAAATGGTAAGAAAAGTCCTCGAAAATCTCCTCGCGTCGGCTTCGCTTCCCGACGCACACAGCTCGGCAGAGCTGCTTTTGTCCAGATATCACACTCTTGACGGCGTTTTCTGCGCCGATGCAAGCGATCTTACCGACCTTGTCGGCGAGCGCGGAGCGATGATCATAAAGCTCACCGCCGCAACCGTCTGCCGCAGGGCAGAGGATAAACTTGTGCCCGGCACGCGCTATGATGAGGTCAAAATGAGAGAGCATCTCATCGGCTTCTTCTGCGGAAGCGCCATAGAATTGCTCTATCTTATCTCCCTCGGCGAGTCGGATGAGATCCTCTCGGTAGACCTTATCGGAGAGGGGACAGTCAACTCCGCAGGAGTTACATCGCGTAGGCTTCTTGATGCCGCTGTCAAAAACCGCGCAAAATCCGTAATCATAGCTCACAATCACCCTGCGGGCAGAGCAACGCCCTCCGCGGAGGATATGGCGTTCACCGATGCGGCGGAGAAGCTTCTCTTCGAGATCGGTATAAGGCTTCGCGCCCATTACATTGTCGCAGGCAATCAATGCAGAAGAATAGATTGAGGTGAAACTATGCCGTTTCTTGGCACTATAATCAATTTCGCCGTAGTTCTTATAGCAGGAACTCTCGGCACGCTTCTAAAGAAGGGAATACCCGAGCGCCTTGAACGCGCAATCATGAGCGCGATCGGCGCCTGCGTCGTTATAATCGGCGTTGATGGCGCACTCGCCGCACCGCCCGCGGTCGCGGAGGATTCCTTCCTCTCCGCAGGCCTTGTGAAGATGCTCATCGTCATCATCTCGATGGGTCTCGGAACGATCATTGGCACGCTTATCGACATCGATAAATGGGTAACTCGCCTCGGCAGTTTTCTTGAGAAAAAGTTCGCAAAACTTGACACGGGTGGGGGCTTTGGCCGCGGATTTGTATCATGTACCATGCTTTTTTGCGTTGGTGCGATGGCAGTCAACGGTGCCATTGCCGATGCCGTCGGTGATCCAAGCATCCTGATCGCAAAGTCGGTGCTCGACGCCTTCACCTGCTTTATGCTGGCTGCCAGCTACGGCATCGGATGCGCCTTCTCGGCGTTTGCCGTGCTCATCTATCAGGGACTCATCTCGGTTGGCGGATATTTCCTGTTCTCCTCCATCCCTGCAGACACGCTCTCATACGTCTCCATTACGGGATCGGTCGTGATTATGCTCGTCGGTCTTAACGTTATCGGAGCAACCAAGATCAAGACGGCGAATATGATTCCCGCCGTGTTTATCCCCTTCGCACTAGCACCCTTGGTGCAGTTGATTTTGTAATAACGCATCGCAGCTCATCTCGATGATCGATGCAGTAAAATAGCGCTCGACAGACCCCGATTTTCGCGGTCGCACGTCGGGCGCTTTTTCATTGCCGCGGAAAATAATTTCAAATTTTCAAAAATATTTTCAAAAAACCCTTGACAAATAGGAAAATTATGTTATAATATTAAAATGCATTATAATTGCATTTTTCTTTGGGGGATTTCTGCCCTTTTTTCAGGGTTGCCTTGTGGAAATAGCACAAATCGTCCAAGTATTTTTTGTGGATTTTGCTCTTTTTGCCATTTTAAGAAGGGGAAAATCGGCAAAAAATGAAAATGCGATATGAACTTGTAAAATTTCGAAGAATGGAGTGATTCTATTATGATGCTTAAACCCCGAAAGCTTGGCACTAACGTAAGACACAGCTTTTCAAAGATCGAAGCAGCTACGGAAATGCCAAATCTTATTGAGGTTCAGAAGGACTCGTACGAGTGGTTCCTTAGAGAGGGACTTGACGAGGTTCTTCGCGACGTGTCGCCGATAGTCGACTACACGGGCAATCTTTCCATTGAGTTCACCGACTATACCCTCGATCCCAATCCGAGATACTCGGTAGAGGAGTGCAAGGATAGGTCCGTGACCTACGACGCTCACATGAAGGTGGGCGTGCGCCTTGTCAACAAGCAGACCGGCGAGCTGAAGACGGCACAGATCTTCCTCGGTGATTTCCCGCTTATGACCGATAACGGTACCTTCGTTATCAACGGTGCAGAGCGCGTTATCGTATCGCAGCTGGTTCGTTCTCCCGGCATGTACTACCTTGATGCGGTTGACAAGCAGGGTAAGCACAACTACAGCGCTACCGTCATCCCCTACAGAGGAGCTTGGCTTGAGTACGAGACCGATGCCGCAGGCATCTTCTACGTCAAGATAGATAAAAACCGCAAGATTCCGATCTCCACCCTTATCAGAGCACTTTGCCCTGCAGGCCAGGACAACGATGAGGCACTTCTCGCTATGTTCGGCGACGAGGATGCTCTTGCCGTTACCATGGCAAAGGACGAGTGCAACACTCTCGCACAGGAGAACCTTACCTCCTGCCGTGATGAGGCTCTCAAGGAGATCTACAAGAGACTCCGTCCCGGCGAGCCCCCTCTCGTTGAGACCGCAGAGATCCTTATCAACAATATGTTCTTCGACCCCAAGAGATACGATCTCGCGGCGGTTGGTAGATATAAGTACAACAGAAAAGTCGCTCTTGCAGGCAGAATCGAGGGCTTCACCCTTGCTTCTACCGTTGTCAGCCCCCTCACCGGCGAGATCGTCGCAGAGGCAGGCGAGACTATCACAAGAGAGCTCGCTCAGGCGATCGAGAACAGCCTTGTAAACGAGGTTGAGCTCAAGCTTGAGAACGAGAAGGTCATCAAGGTCTTCGGCAACAACACCGTCCGCCCCGAGCTTGTTCTCGGATACGATCTTTCGGACTGTGGCGTTAAGGTCGGAGAGAAGGTTCGCTACGAGGAGCTTAAGGCGATCATCGCCGAGGCAGACGCGCAGGGCCTTGAGGGTGACAACCGCGTGTACTTCATCAAGAAGTCGGTTAAGGAGCAGATGCATCTTCTCGCTCCCAAGCATATAACCAAGGACGATATATTCGCATCCATCAACTACCTCTTCAACCTTACTCACGGCGTTGGCTCTACCGACGATATCGACCATCTCGGTAACAGACGTCTTCGTTGCGTAGGTGAGCTTCTTCAGAACCAGCTCAGAATCGGTATGTCCAAGATGGACAAGAATATCAAGGAGCGTATGTCGGTTCACGACAGCGAGGACCTTCGTCCCGAGGCGCTTATCAACACTCGTCCCGTAGCTACCGCTATCCGCGAGTTCTTCGGCTCCTCGCCCCTTTCCCAGTTCATGGATCAGAACAACCCTCTTGCAGAGCTCACTCACAAGCGCCGTCTTTCGGCACTTGGTCCCGGCGGTCTTTCCCGTGACAGAGCTTCCTTCGAGGTTCGTGACGTTCACTATACACACTACGGCCGTATCTGTCCCGTCGAGACTCCCGAGGGACCCAACATCGGTCTTATATCCTATCTTGCGTCCTACGCAAAGATCAGCGACTATGGCTTCCTCAAGGCACCCTACAGAAAGGTTGACAAGACCACCGGTCGTGTTACCGACGAGGTAGTTTATCTCACCGCGGACGAAGAGGACAACAACATAGTAGCTCAGGCAAACGAGCAGCTCGACGAGAACGGTTACTTTATTAATAGGAAGGTAATCGCAAGACTCAACACCGAGTTCATCGAGGTTGAGCCCACCGACGTTGACCTGATGGACGCTTGCCCCCAGATGGCAGTTTCGGTTGCCGCAGGCTGTATCCCCTTCCTTGAGAACGACGATAACACTCGTGCACTCATGGGATCGAACATGCAGAAGCAGGCAGTTCCTCTTATGGTTACCGACTCGCCCATCGTTGCGACCGGTATGGAGTACAAGGCAGCAGTTGACTCCGGCGCTGTGGTAGTTGCTCGCGAGGGCGGTACCGTTGAGCGCGTTGCAGGTGCAGAGATCGTGATCCTCACCGACTCCGGCCGCAAGGATACTTATCACCTTATTAAGTTCAAGAGATCTAACCAGTCCACCTGTGTAAACCAGTGCCCCATCGTTAACGAGGGTGACAGAGTTGAGGCAGGTCAGGTTATCGCCGACGGTCCCGCGACCCAGGGCGGCGAAATTTCCCTTGGTAAGAACGCTCTCATCGGCTTCATGACCTGGGAGGGTTACAACTACGAGGACGCGGTTCTCCTTAACGAGAAGCTCGTTCGCGAGGATATGTATACCTCTATCCACATTGAGAAGTTCACCAAGGAGGCACGCGACACCAAGCTTGGCGCACAGGAGATCACCCGTGAGATCCCCAACGTCGGTGAGGACGCGCTCCGCAACCTCGATGCTGACGGTATCGTCAGAATCGGTACAGAGGTAAGACCCGGCGACATCCTCGTCGGTATGGTTACCCCCAAGGGCGAGACCGAGCTTACCCCCGAGGAGAGACTTCTTCGCGCGATCTTCGGTGAGAAGGCACGCGAGGTTAAGGATTCCTCGCTCAAGATGCGCCACGGCGAGTACGGCGTGGTCGTTGATATCAAGATCTATGACAGATCCAATTCCGATGAGCTTGCTCCCGGTGTTAACAAGGTCGTTCACGTCTACGTTGCACAGAAGAGAAAGATCTCCGTCGGAGATAAGATGGCAGGCCGTCACGGTAACAAGGGTGTCGTTTCGAGAATTCTTCCTCCCGAGGATATGCCCTTCCTTGCAGACGGTACTCCTCTTGACATCGTTCTTAACCCCCTCGGCGTTCCTTCGCGTATGAACATCGGTCAGGTCCTTGAGGTGCATCTCGGTATTGCATGTCGCAAGCTGGGCATCAAGATCATGACTCCCGTATTCGACGGCGCCAAGGAGACAGATATAATCGAGCTTCTCCGCCAGGCTAAGTACACCCGTGACATCCGTCCCGGTGAGAGCGTACGCGGTAAGGCAGTATTTATGGAGGTCGTCCGTGAGGACGGCAAGACCGATCTTCAGAGAGTTGACCAGGAGGTCGTTGACGACAGCGAGAAGCTGGCAGCACTTATGAAGCATGAGAAGCTGAAGGTAATCGACGGTAAGGTTACACTTTACGACGGACGTACGGGTGACCCCTTCGACAACCCCGTAACCGTTGGTATCATGTATTACCTCAAGCTTCACCATCTCGTTGACGATAAGATTCACGCACGTTCCATCGGATCCTACTCGCTCGTAACTCAGCAGCCTCTCGGAGGTAAGGCACAGTTCGGTGGTCAGAGATTCGGTGAGATGGAGGTTTGGGCTCTCGAGGCGTACGGCGCAGCCTACACTCTTCAGGAGATCCTGACCGTTAAGTCCGACGATATCGCAGGCCGTACCAAGACCTACGAGGCAATCGTTAAGGGACAGAATATTCCCACACCCGGTATTCCCGAGTCCTTCAAGGTTATGGTTAAGGAGCTTCAGGCTCTTTGCCTTGACATCCGCGTTCTTGATGAGAACGGCGAGGTAGTTGATCTCTCCGGCATCGGTGAGGACGACGTTCCCGTTTACAACAGCACCGAGGACGCAAGCCGCGCGGCAGAGGCCGAGGCAGAGCTTGCAAACTACGACGGCGAGGACGATGAGGACTTCGACGAGCTCGATGACTTCTCCGATGAGGAGCTTGACGACGAGTTCAGCTTTGACGCCGACGATAAGGATTTTGACGCCGACGAGGAATAATTTATTACAGAAGGGATAAGAATTCCCCTCGCAGCAGGGGAATTCGATAATAAATATGGAAAAGAATACGTTTGATTCAATCAAAATAGGTCTTGCCTCCCCCGAGATGATCCGTTCCTGGTCTCACGGCGAGGTTACCAAGGCTGAGACGATCAACTACCGTACTCTTAAGGCAGAGCGCGACGGACTTTTCTGCGAGAGAATCTTTGGCCCGTCTAAGGATTGGGAGTGTCTTTGCGGAAAGTACAAGAGAGTTCGCTTCAAGGGTAAGGTATGTGAGAAGTGCGGCGTTGAGGTTACTACCAAGAAGGTGCGCCGCGAGCGTATGGGTAACATCGAGCTCGCAGCACCCGTATCGCACATTTGGTATTTCAAGGCTCTCCCCTCGAGAATGGGTGCAATGCTCGATATGACCACCAGACTTCTCGAGAGAGTACTTTACTTTGCAAGATATATCGTTATTGATCCCGGCACAACTCCCCTTGAGAAGAAGCAGCTTCTTACCGAGGCAGAGTACAAGAGTGCCAAGGAGAAGTACGGCGACGAGTTCAAGGCAGGCATGGGCGCTGAGGCTATCAAGGAGCTTCTTGCCGAGATCGACCTCGAGGCTCTTTCCAAGGAGCTCAAGGAGAAGCTTGTCGACGCTACCGGCCCCAAGAAGATCAAGATCATCAGAAGACTCGAGGTAGTTGAGGCGTTCAGAAAGTCGGGCAACCGTCCCGAGTGGATGATCCTCGATACCATCCCCGTTCTTCCCGCAGAGATCCGTCCTATGGTACAGCTTGACGGTGGTAGATTCGCTGCCTCCGACATTAACGAGCTCTACCGTAGAGTTATTAACAGAAACAACCGTCTCAAGCACTTCCTTGAGATGCGCTCCCCCGAGATAATCATCAGAAACGAGAAGCGTATGCTTCAGGAGTTCGTTGACGCTCTTATCGATAACGGTAAGCGCGGTAAGGCCGTAACCGGTGCTTCCAACAGACCCCTCAAGTCGCTCTCCGAGATCCTTCGCGGTAAGCAGGGACGTTTCCGTCAGAACCTTCTCGGTAAGCGTGTTGGCTATTCCGGCCGTTCGGTTATCGTTGTAGGTCCCGAGCTTAAGATCTATCAGTGCGGTCTTCCCAAGGAGATGGCACTTGAGCTCTTCAAGCCCTTCGTTATGAAGAGACTTATCGAGACCCAGAAGGCTAACTCTATCAAGGACGCAAAGAAGAAGGCTGATAAGGTAGCACCCGAGGTATGGGACGCACTTGAGTACGTTATCAAGGAGCACCCCGTTCTTCTTAACCGTGCACCTACACTTCACAGACTTTCTATTCAGGCATTTGAGCCTATCCTCGTTGAGGGTAGAGCGATCAAGCTTCATCCCCTCGTATGTCCCGCGTTCAACGCCGACTTCGACGGTGACCAGATGCCCGTTCACGTTCCCCTTTCCTCCGAGGCACAGGCAGAGTCGAGATTCCTTATGCTCTCTGCTAACAACCTTCTGAAGCCCGTTTCGGGTAAGGCTGTTACCGTTCCCTCGCAGGATATGGTTCTTGGTTCTTACTACCTTACTATCGACCATCCCGGCGAGCCCGGCGAGGGTAAGGTCTTCCGCGATTTCAACGAGGTTGAGATGGCGTATGAGAACAAGCAGCTCGGTATGCACGCTGCGATCAAGGACAGAGTGACCAAGATGATCGGCGGCGAGGAGAAGACCGCGCCCATCGACGCTACCTACGGTAGACTTATCTTTAACCAGAGAATTCCCCAGGACCTCGGCTACGTTGACAGAAGCGTAGATCCCTTCGGTCTTGAGATCAACTTTGCAACCACCTCCAAGAAGCTCAAGGAGATCGTAGATCTTACCATCAAGCATCACGCATTCGCAGAGGCTGCAAAGGTGCTTGACGAGATCAAGTCTATGGGTTATAAGTACTCCACCAGAGGTTCGCTCTCCATCGCGGTTTACGATATGACCATTCCTCCCGAGAAGAAGCAGCTTCTCGCAGACGCCGCCAAGCAGGTTGACGAGATCAACGATCTCTTCGCTTGGGGTGAGCTTTCCGAGGATGAGCGTTACAAGCAGGTTATCGACGTTTGGGATAAGACCACGAACGCAGTTACCGACGCTCTTATTGCAAACCTTGACAAATACAATTCGCTTAACATGATAGCTACCTCGGGAGCCCGTGGTTCTATCAAGCAGATGAGACAGCTTGCAGGTATGCGTGGACTTATGTTCGCGACCAACAGTAAGACCATCGAGATTCCCATTAAGTCTAACTTCCGTGAGGGACTTACAATGCTTGAGTACTTCATGGGTGCAAAGGGTTCTCGTAAGTCGCTGTCGGATACCGCTCTTCGTACCGCAGACTCGGGTTACCTTACCCGTC
>JAZRFQ010000017.1:0-8687 GCA_045643725.1 Eubacteriales bacterium
GCAACGGTCTTGCCGTCGTCGTTCTGGCGCATATAGAATGCCTTGATCTCCTTGGGATAGTCGATGAGGAAGATGGGCTTCTTGTAAACCTGCTCGGTGAGGTATCTCTCGTGCTCGGTCTGAAGGTCAACGCCCCAATATACGGGGAACTTGAAGCTCTCGCCCGACTTCTCGAGGATCTCGATAGCCTCGGTGTAGGTAACCTTGGCGTAATCTGCGTTACGAAGGGCGGTAAGACGCTCAAGGAGTCCCTTATCAACGAACTTGTTGAAGAACTCGAGCTCCTGGGTACAGGTATCCATAACGTGACCGATGATATACTTGATCATGTCCCAAGCGAGCTGCATATCGTCGTTAAGGTCGGCGAATGCGATCTCGGGCTCGATCATCCAGAACTCTGCCGCGTGACGAGCGGTGTTGGAGTTCTCTGCTCTAAAGGTAGGACCGAAGGTGTAGATGTTACCGAATGCCATAGCGTAGGTCTCACCCTCGAGCTGACCCGAAACGGTGAGGTTAGCAGACTTGCCGAAGAAGTCCTGCGAATAGTCAACAGAGCCGTCCTCAAGACGAGGAAGGTTATCCATATCGAGAGTGGTAACGCGGAACATCTCGCCTGCACCCTCGCAGTCGGATGCGGTGATGATAGGGGTATGAACGTAAACGAAGCCGCGAGAGTGGAAGAAGGAGTGGATAGCGTATGCTACCTCGCTTCTTACTCTGAATACCGCCGAGAAGAGATTGGTTCTCGGACGGAGATATGCCTGCTCAAGCAGGAACTCTCTGGTATGACGCTTGGGCTGAAGAGGATAGTCAGGAGTGGAGGTTCCCTCTACCTCAACTGCGGTAGCCTTGAGCTCGAAGGCCTGCTTTGCGCCGGGGGTAAGCTCAAGCACGCCGGTAACAACGAGCGAAGCGCCGACGTTCTGTCCTGCGATCTCGTCGTAGTTGTTTATTTTTTCTCTCTCGAAAACGACCTGGATGCTGCCGAAGCAGGAGCCGTCGTTGAGGTCGATGAATCCAAATGCCTTGGAGTCGCGGAGGTTTCTAACCCAACCGCCGATGGTAATAGTCTTGCCGCCGAAGCTCTCGGGGCACGCATAAATTTCTTTGATAAGCTGTCTTTTCATTTCTCTTCTCCATAGGAGTTAATTGATAATACATTATTCTAACACAAAGAACGGATAAATTCAATAGATTTTTGAAAAATGTTGGGATTTTTGCCTTGACACACCCCGTGTAAAGCGTTATAATGGGTTTAGCAACCAATAGTTGCGGATCTGAAAGCCCGAATGTATAGCATAGCGTGGCATGTTTTGGTATAATCAAGCTGTAAAAACCCAGCGGAAAGGACAAAACAATGACAATTGAAACAGCTAACAGACTTGTTGAACTGAGAAAAAAGAATAACCTCTCGCAAGAAGAGCTTGCCGAGAAGCTCGGCGTTTCTCGCCAGGCAATTTCCAAGTGGGAGCGCAGCGAGGCGAGCCCCGACACAGATAATCTTATCGCGCTGGCGGAGATATACGGCATGTCGCTCGACGAGCTTATCTTCGGCGAGAAGCGCGGGGGCGCGGACGAGGAAGAAAAGAAGGATGAGAGCGAGGAGCAAAATCACACCGGCAAGGATTCGGTAAAGATTGGCCCTACCGGAATATTGGTAAAATCGAAAGACGGCGACGAGGTTCACGTCAGTCTTCGCGGCATCAAGGTCTCTTCGGGCACTCACGATTACGATGATGACGATTTCGATGTTGAATTTGACGATGACGAGGACGATGATGAGGACGAGGAGCACGGAATTAAGGGACGTATCGAGGTTGACACGTCAAGGCTAACGGGAAATGTGTTGATAGACCTCTCTTATCCCGTGATCTGCGTTGCCGCATATCTCATCTTCGGCTTCTGCAATCTTTTTGGAGGCTGGGGACTGTCCTGGATCATTTTCCTGACTATTCCCGTCTTCCAATCTCTCATAAACGCGATTACTAAAAGACGTTTTTCAAAATTCGAATATGCTACCTTAATTATCCTGATCTATCTGTACTGCGGTCTTTACCACGGTGCTTGGCACCCCACCTGGGTCATGTTCTTCGCGATTCCGATCCTCGAGGGCCTGGCAAAAGCCATTGACAGAAGCAAAAGAAAAGAGAGCGTAACAATAAAATCCGAGTAAATTTAAGGCGTTTTTGTAAATAATAGTTTACTTTTTTAGAGCAAAAGCATAGAAAAAGAGGGCAAAATCGCCCTCTTTTCTTTTTGTGTGGGTTTGGCTATTCTTATATTTTGTTGCTGGTTTTTCTGCCGCAGCCGCAGGAGCATTCGGGGATATCGTCGAAGACGCGATAGGGCTCGCTCAGCTTCCAATTCGAGTCAAACTCAACGTTTCCGCCGTGGGGCGCGTAATTTTTCTTATCAACGAAGATAGCGTTAATTGCCTGAGTCTTGACGTGAGCGTCCTCCATCTCGTAGGTCGCAACCGGCCAGAGAACGATGTCGGGATTACAGAGCTTGTTGACCTCGCCTGCGCCCGAATTGCCGTAGCCGTGGTGGGCGGTCTGAATTATATCCGACTTCAGAAGCTCGCCGTAAACGGCTACGAGCTTATCATTGAGGCGGTGCTCGGAATCTGCTAGAGAAAGCATTGTTTTACCGTTAAAATCGATCTTCGTGACTATTGACTGCTCGTTGTGATTGGTGATCTCATCCGAATCCTCGATAATAATATCCTGCGAGCCCCAAACGGTGAGCGTCAGATCGGCGATGAAGAACTGCTGACCGGGATGCGCCTTAACGACGTTCTTTACCTCAAACGCCTCAATTATTTCCTTCATCCAGCCGCCGCGTCCAAACTTCGACATATCCGCCGGCTGATTATAGATTATGCGATCGATTTTGATCTTATCCTTCGCCCCTTTGGGCATTACGTTGTGTCTGCCGTCCTTGGTATCATACCAACCGCGCGCCAAATCTACGAGTCCGCCTGCGTGGTCGGAATGAACGTGTGTTACAAGCCACGTAGAAACTCTGATATTATCGGGATCATCGGCAAGCCTTGCCAGAGTGGCGTAGACCCAACCCGACGACGAGCCGTTGTTATCTCGGCCTCCAACGCCGCTGTCGATCACGAAGAAGCTACCGTCCGCGAGCTTAAATATCATACACATTCCGCCCGGCCAAGCGGCGTTCTCGATCTCAACGAAGGTCATTGTGGATCCATTTTTCACGTCGTAGACGTTCTCGTTTTCAAGTCCTGCAAGCGAGAATCCATCCATTCCCTCTCCGCGAGGGTCAACCGAGGTGCGGATCTCGCGCTCGTCGAAGAAGAACATCAGGTGAACTATCTGCGTCTTTGTAACGTAGGTAGCAAAGACGTTTTTGCCGATGTTGTTGCCCGTGTAGTATGTAAATCCGCGCGCCTCAAGCTCTGCTCGCAGGTTGTGGAAGTCGGCGATCTCCATATCGCTCTTCACATAGGTGTATGCGCCCTGCCCTGCCTCATAAGCTGTGCCGAGATTGGGAAGCGGCGCGAGATTAACGAGAGAAGCCTCGTCGATGCCATCGCCGAGCGGCATAGTGAAGAGTGCCTCATAATCGGCAAGAGTATAGGTCATGCTATCGAGCATTCCGTCGGTAACGGTAATAGCGTTGCCGTCAAAATAGCGCTCGAAGAAGTCCTCGATGGCGAATTCATAGGCGAGCTCACCGTTTGCCACGATGGCAAGTCTGCCCTCGCGGTAGCAGAACACCCAATGGAAGTCATCGGGGGAGGCGGAGATCATAGAATTAAGCTTATTCATAGCCTGCACCGATGCCTCGCGGTCGGTATTACCGACGACGATTTCATTGTTCTCGCGCACAAGCGACGCCGAGTATGCAGGCGCACCGCTATAGAGACCAAGATCGTCGAGCAGATCACCAAGCTCGACTGTAGCCGCTCGCGCTACGTCATCTGATCCATCGAAAACGATCACGCCGCTAAAGAGCTGATCAGTCGATGCGATCGTTACCGGCTCGCCGCCGACGGCCGGATTGTTGCAGGAGATCATCACAAGAGCCGCGATCGCAAGCAGGATCACAGAAAGTTTCTTTAAAATTTTCATTGTGCACCTCTTATAGAATAGGGTTATAGAATTAGGTTTCGATTGCATTAATTGGGGGCGTGTTATTTATTTTTCTGCCAAATAAATGCGGTCGATATTGTACTCAAAACTACCCTCGCCCGTAGCATTGGCACAGAAGCGGAAGTTATGCAGTCTGACGGTATCGCCAAGGCTTGGGTTGAGCTGTACATCGAACACCGAGAGTGGAATGCGGATTTCGCACCAAGCATCCGTCTCTCCGCTATATCCGTACCGTCGAAGCTCATCAAGGGTAAAGAACGCCGATATCTCGTGATAATCCTGCACCTGATTGAGCTCGATAAAGAAGCTTGAAATCGTATCGGGTGTGGATACCTTGAGGTAGAATACAAGCTCATCTTTGCCGCGATCCATCGCGATATTGAGATTGGCAATAATTGTTCTGAAATCCGACACCGAGGCGTCACCATAATTGCGAAGCGAGGAGAGTCCCTGCGTTTTATCCTCGAGATCGTAGGATGCTCCATACCACTCCTGAATGATCGCACCATCAAGAGCGTTGTACTCGCAATCGCTGATGTGGCGTGGGTTTTTCTCGCCCTCGATCTGCTCGGGGGTGCAGTCGGTGCTATAGGTTACACCGCGCATATTGTCGATCATAACCGTGACGTCGCAGTGGGTGAAAAGTCCCACCCAAAAGCCGGTAATATTGGCATAATCGAAGCCCGAATCCACGCCGTTGTGGATATTGAATGAGAGCTCGATCTCATGCCAGCCGTTATTGGTTATCGTATGATTCCAGCAATGTGTTCGTCCGTTTTTGTCCACAGCGCGAAAATAGAAGGTCGCTTGGTTTTCCTGGAATCCGCTGATCGCATCGTGGTCACAGACCACGGCGTTGGTGTCGCTAACATATAGCCAGAGCTTGATTGTCGATCTATTCTTATCGGCAGCGTTAAAGAGGAATGAGCCGCTCTTCTCTGTCAAGATCCTGACGAGAGTATCGTGTGCGCCCTTCAGATCCCAGCGCAGAGCGCCGTTACCATCAACCGAATGATATCCGATATAGCCGCCGAGCGCAATACCGTAATTGCCCTCTCCTGCAGCAAAGGATATAAGCGGCTTCTCGGTGTAGCTTGAGATATAGTCGCTGTAAGAGTGCTTGAGAGTCTCGGTCTTGTCATAGTTTTCGGTGTACCAATCGACCGTTGGAATTACGACGTGAACTTCTCCCGGAACAACCAAAGAGCCGCGCTCGCCCGAAACGTAATTTTGCACGAAATATTCGGCCGCCGCTATTACCGCGGCATCGGTATCACCCGAGATCACGAGGGTATCGGCGTAGGTGGAATAGCAAAGGCTATCCTTGCCCAAGACGTTGTTGACGGGTCCCGTGGCAGGACGGTTGTTGTTTCTGCCAACGACGATTTCTTTTATGCTCTCATCGCAAGGCACGGCGTCGGTAACGCAGGCAAGGCGCACGCCGCTCTGTGCCTCTATGGCGTCAAGGAGCAATGCTACAGCGCGAAGAACCGAAGCCGATTCGCCAACGCCATACACAACGCGATAGCGTGCGTAGCCGCTCCACACTACAGCAAGCCCCTCGAGATCATCGGGAACCTCTGCCGGTTCGTCGGGTTCTGTGGGATTTTCGGGTTCTATAGGCTTGTCGGGCTCTATGGGCTTGTCGGGCTCGGTAGAATTCTCGGGCTTTGTTGTCGAATCACCGCCCGGCTTTCCGATGGTATCATCCGGCTCGACAATCGAACCGTCGGGATTCTCTCTGCCCGGAATACTGTCGCAGGAAAATGTCACCAATGCAACAGCTATAATCAAAATTAAAGAAAGTATCTTTGCGGATTTCATACGCTACTCTTTCGATGCTATTTGCGAAATTTATAGTACGCAATTTCATTATACATTAAACGCGCAAAAAAGTCAATATATCCCGCCTTTGCGCAGAAAAATCCCCCCCCACCTTTTCAAGAGAAGGTGGGGGGGCGTGTTAAATTATTGCTATTTCAGAAACATTTTGCCGTGTCGCAATTTTAGCCTCTTCGCGAGCATTTTTCAGCGTCGATAGCGAGGACAAGCATCAAGGCGTATAGGGCGTCAGATGACCTCTTAACGTCGATCGAGTATGTGTCGGTAAAATTGAATATCTCCTTTGTAATTGCGGCAACTAGCTCACCGTGAACGTCGAGAATCATATAATCCCATTCAAACCAATCGCCTTCTACCTGCCAACCCTTACATTCAATGTTGTATCTTGGCGTAAAGAGCGTAAACTCTCTATTGATAGTACCGATGAGGCTATCGCCGACATACATCTCGAATTTAGGCAGCATTTTGAATATTTGCTCTTGAATATGTCCGAGCTTGTTGCCCTTGGCATCGTATATTCGAAGCAGATGTCCCCAGGCCACAGCCCCCTTGACGACGTAGACAACGTTGCCCGCCTCGTCATATATATCGTAGCTATCAAGCCAAGAGAATGCGCGCTGCTTGAATAAGAGCTTCATTCATCTGTCCCTCCGATTTTATTTTTTGTACTTCTCGAAAAAGCGCTCGCCCTTCTTATGAGTGCAGAAATCGCATATTATGAACACGATAAAATAGATCGGTATTGCTATCAAAGAAATTACGGGATAGGTCAAGAAGTCGAGCCCCGCAAACGGCGAGTGGATAAGGAACATCGAGTTCACGTCGTACGCCGACGCATCGGAAACGAGTGCCCCGAAAACAAGGTTGCAATAGCCGCCGATCAGCGCCATCATAACGACGGAGATCACAATGTTTTTAATATTTCTTACCACATCGATTTTTACGTATCCAAAGATCGGAAGCAAAAGAAGATTGAAAAGAAGCGTAGCGTGTGCCCCTATGCTCTTAACGTTCTCATAATCGGCGAGCGTCGGATTGTTTATGAAATCTACGTTGGCAAACATTCCCACAAAGGTAGAAATCAGGCCGAACCAAAACACGTAATCCGAGAAGAATTCGCCAATTTTAGACTTCTTATTTTTTAGGCAGGCAAAAATCAGAGCCGACCACATTACCACGTTGCAGGGATAAATAGGCAGGAGCAGGTTCGGTGTTGCGCCGAGATATGAAATTACATTTTCTCCGCGAAGGAGCTTAAATATAAGCAAGCTATAATGAAAAACTATCGTAAAAGTTGCCGCGGCAATAAGAATAAGGTTCTTTGTGCCATCGCGCTTGACGTATCTTTTTATCAAATATAATCCTACCGCGATCACGGCAATAAGGATAAAGTTGAAAATCAAAAGCTTATCCATAAAAACAGTCCTCTGAAAATTTTTGTTGATAATGGTATTATAGCACGTTTATAGAAAAAATTCAAGCGCAAAATAAAATCCCCCATGCTTCAAGAGCGAGGGGGATTAAAAACCGGAATTATTTTTTCAGCTTGTCGAAAAAGCGCTCGCCTTTTTTGTGGGCGCACAGATCGCATATTACGAACAAACCAAAGTATAAGGGCACTGCAATCAGCGCAACCACGGGGTAAGTCAGGAAATCGAGTCCCGCAAAAGGCGAGTGCATCATAAACATCGAATTTATGAAGTACGCATGCGCTTCGGAAACCAAGGCATACATAACCAGAGTACAATATCCTCCAACGACGCCCATCATAAGAACAGAAATTACAATGTTTTTGAAGTTTCTGATCAAATCTATCTTTACGTATCCCAAAACAGGAAGCAAAAGAACGTTGAACAGAAGCGTAGCGTGAGCAATAATGCTCTTAAGGATAGCATAATCGGCAAGAGTCGGATTCTTTACAAAATCTTCATTCGCAAACATTCCAACGACGGTAGCAACAATTCCGAACCAGAATATGAAATCGACGAAGAATTCTCCAAGCTTCGAATTTTTGTTTTTTAAGAAGCCGAAAGCCAACGCCAACCACATTACCAGGTTGCAGGGATAGAGCGGCATATAAAGATTTGGGTTTGCACCAAGGTGCGCCATTATATCATTGCCCGAGAACGCTTCAAAGATAAAATGACTGTAATGAACCAAAAGGGTGATAATGGGAGAAACGGCAAAAAGAACATTCTTGGTGCGGTCTGTTTTTACGTACTTTTTTATAAGCCATAGAATCAGTACCATCACAGCGATGAGAATCGAGTTCATAATCAATAATTGATCCATAAGAGCTCCTTGAACGTTTCAGAAGTCATTCACTATAAAAGCGAAAGCTATAGGCATTATATCATAAAATTGAACTAATGTCAAGCATCGCTTCTATGCCGCTGCAAATTCCGCCATAAAAAGCAGAAAAAACAGCGTGAAATTTAACACGGATGGGGGTATAGCAAGAAAAGTAGAGAATATACACTGATCCGACGTTTGTCGAGGATCAACGAAGCATTGCGGGATTTATGCCTCCGAGAAAAGAAAAAAGTCTTGCATATGCAAGACCCGGTATATGAAGAGTATCTTAAATACTCACTGAAAACCGAATAAAGAGGATGAAACGGAAAGCTCAAAGTAATTGTGCTGAACCGTTGCAAACAACAGTTCAAGCCCTCGGTCAATTAGTATCGCTCAGCTGAACGCATTACTGCGCTTACACCTGCGACC
>JAZRFQ010000018.1:0-26982 GCA_045643725.1 Eubacteriales bacterium
TCGCTCTACGTGGAGGACGGCAAGGTCATCGTCGAGTGCTCGGCGGCAGAAGAGGCGTATCTCTACTGCGGCTCAAAAGAGCCGGGGGCAAAGCGTATGCCGAAGGGGCAGACCGCAGAGCGCTTCGAGTTTAAGCTCGACGACAGAATGAAGTACGTTCGCATCTCGGTCTACGACGCCGATGGCAGAGCCGCCAACACCCGCGGATTCTTCCGCGATGAGTGGGCGTAGGCCGCTCATCGCTTGGAGTGGGCGTAAGCCCGTCTACATATTAATTTGAAAGGCAAAGGCCTATGAAAGCATCTATGGATAAGCAGAAAACCGACGTTTACGTGGCACTTTTGCCCGAGGGCGAGTGCGACGAGCCTCTTTACCCCGAGGAGCGCGACGTTTTGGTGAAAAATACGGCAAATCCCACCGTTCGCCGCGAGCGATACTTCGTCTGGCGGCTTCTTGAGATTGCCGCTCGCCGTTCTCTCGGCCTTGAGCTCTCGGAGATCGGACTTCGCCGTGAGGGCGAGCGATGGACGGGCGAGCTTTCCGATATATCTCTCGCCCACGGAGGCGGAGCTCTCGCAGTAGCGATTTCGGGCGCGCCTGTGGGAGTCGATATCGAGTCGCTTTCGGGAGATTCCGAGACCGCGCGCCTTGCCGCGCGCTTCTTTAGCGATGCCGAGAGGGCAGAGTACTTCGCCGCGCCCGAGGAGGAGCGCAGAGCCGCGTTTCTTCGCATTTGGACGGCAAAGGAAGCGATTTTTAAGTCGCAAAGGAGCGCGGCCTTCGCGCCCTCCGAGGTGGATTCCGGCGCGAGCCGAGTATATAGCCGTACCGTTCGTCTCGGCGAGGAGGATTTCATTCTCTCGGTTGCAACCGAGAGCGAGCTCACTCTGAATATCGTCGAATTGTAAAGTGTAGTTTACAAAAAACACAAAAATACGACCGAAAGTCTGATAAAATGAACCCTGAAATTGAAAACAAGAGCCCATATTTTGACAAGCTTGAAAAAATCGAGTTCGTCGTTACATACGCCTGCACGGGAAGGTGTAAGCATTGCTCCGAGGGCGACCACAAGCCCTGCGGTGAGTCGATAAAGCCCGAAGTCGCCGCGAGAGCGGTGCATGAGCTGGCCTCGGCCTATCCCATACGCACGGTGATGGCATTCGGCGGCGAGCCGCTTCTTTATCCCGAGGCGGTCTATGCCATGATGCGCGCCGCGAGCGAGTGCGGAGTGCCCCGCCGTCAGCTTATAACCAACGGATTTTTCTCAAAAGAGCAGAGCCGAATAGAAGAGGTCGCGAGAATGCTGGCCGACTGCGGCGTGAACGATCTTCTCCTCTCGGTCGACGCCTTTCATCAAGAGACCATACCCCTCGCCACAGTCACAGAGTTTGCAAGGACGGCGAGGGGCTTTGGTATTCCCGTCAGGCTCTCGCCTGCCTGGCTCGTCAGCCCCGAGGAGGATAATCCCTACAATCGCAGAACGCGCGAGATCCTCGATAGCTTCGCGGATATGGACGTCACCGTCGGCGACGGCAACGTGATCTTCCCCGAGGGAAACGCGATAAAACACCTCGCGGAATATTTCGGCGAAAACCTGCCTGAGAACCCATATACCCAGGACCCGTGTGAAATTAAATGCCTCTCGGTCGAGCCCGACGGCGGCCTTTTTGAGCAAAATATCTACCGCAAAAGCCTGCTCGAAATCCTGGAAGAGTACACCCCGTGTTAAGTTCTACCCCAAATTTGCCCTAAAAACGAAAGGAAACCCACGCCCATGTATAATTTTGACGGAAAGGTTGCCGTTGTCACCGGCGGCGCACGCGGAATAGGACTCTGTATCGCCGATCAGCTTCGCACGGCAGGAGCGCGTGTCTGTGTGATCGATCTGCTTGAGAACGATTACTTCGTTGGCGATCTCGCATCAAAAGAAGCTCTCGAGAAATTCGCAGATAAGGTCGTCGCCGACTGCGGCAGAGTTGACTTCATTATTAACAACGCCGCGCCCGCATCGCGCGGTCTTTCTTTATGCACCTATGAGGATTTTGAATACGCGCAGAGAGTCGGCGTTACCGCGCCATTTTACCTCGTCAAGCTCCTCGCGCCCTATCTTAATCCCGGTGCGAGTATCGTAAACATCTCCTCATCACGCGACAGAATGAGTCACCCCGAGACAGAGAGCTACACCGCGGCAAAGGGCGGTATCGCGGCGCTCACCCACGCCCTCGCCGTCACTCTGGCAGGTAAGGCGCGCGTCAATTCCGTCTCTCCCGGCTGGATCGATACGGCATATACCGTCTACGAGGGTCCCGACGCTATCCAGCAGCCTGCAGGCAGGGTAGGCAACCCACTCGACGTGGCGAATATGGTGCTCTACCTCTGCTCGGATATGTCGGGCTTCATCACCGGCGAGAATATCTGCATCGACGGCGGAATGACTCGTCAGATGATCTATCACGGCGACTGCGGCTGGACACTTTCTACCCAAGATAAAGTGTAAAATGTTAATAATAATTTACATATAGTTGTTACACTAGCCTATTTTTATAAATAATTTGATTTTTTTGCTAAAATGTCTTGATTTTTCTTTTTGCTTGTGCTAGTATTTAAACAAGAAAGAATTAGCTTTTATTCTTTTGAAAAAAATAAAAAAAGGAGAAAAAAATGAAAAGCACGATTAAGTTTTTAGTCCTGACTATGCTTCTGATGCTTGCTCTTGCGACCATCGCAGGATGTACAACCCTGGAACACACCTGGGCAGAAGCTACCTGCACGGCACCCAAGACTTGTACCGATTGTGGTATAACCGAGGGTGAGGCTCTTGGCCACACCGAGCAGATCATTGAGGGCCAGGCAGCAACCTGTTACGAGACCGGTCTTACCGAGGGTAAGATTTGTTCCGTATGTAACGAGGTTCTCGTTGCACAGAAGGTTGTTCTCTCTCTCGGTCACGATATGGTGATCGACCTGCCTGCGACTGCAACCTGTACCCAGCCCGGTCTTACTGCAGGCGCACATTGCTCCAGATGTGATTACAAGGAGGAGCAGACTGAGACTCCCGCACTCGGACATTCTTATATGTTCCCCTGCGATGCTCACTGTCAGGTATGTGGCGAGCTCGGCAATGAGAACGCAACTCACACCATCGTAGCTGTTGCGGCTAAGGCAGCGACCTGTACCGCTACCGGTAACGTAGCATACTGGTACTGCTCTGACTGTGGTGCAGCTTGGGCTGATGAGGCTCTTACTCAGCTTACCAACCAGAAGAACGTTGTTACCCCCGCACTTGGTCACTCCTACATGTTCCCCTGCGATGCTCACTGTATGGCATGTGGCGAGCTCACCAATCCCAATGCAGCTCACACTATCGTAGCTGTTGCGGCTAAGGCAGCGACCTGTACCGCTACCGGTAACGTAGCATACTGGTACTGCTCTGACTGTGGTGCAGCTTGGGCTGATGAGGCTCTTACTCAGGTTACCAACCGTATGAACGTTGTTATCCCTGCACTTGGTCACTCTTACATGTTCGCATGTGACGCTCACTGTATGGTATGTGGCGAGCTCACCAATCCCGATGCGGCTCACACCATTAACTTCGTTAAGGGTACTCCCGCAACCTGTACCGCAAACGGTATGGCAGATCGTTACGAGTGTTCGATCTGTGGTTACTGCTGGCTTGATGAGGGTCTTACTCTCGTTGCTAACCGCATGAACGTTATCATTCCCGCATCCGGACACAACTGGGAGCTTGGTTCTCAGGGATGTACTCTTTGTGGCGAGGAATACGTTCTCAACGGTAGCGGAACCGAGACCGATCCTTACACCATTGGCAACCTCTTCGAGCTTGTATTCTTCCGCAACGCTGTAAATGAGGGTAATACCAAGTACAACGCTACCGGTGTATATGTTGCTCTTACCGCAGACATCGATCTTGCTTCCGTAGCTAACTGGACACCTATCGGTAACTGGGATTACAGCTTCGACGGCAACTTCAACGGTAACGGCAAGAAGATCCAGAATCTCACTATCACCGATGGTAACGGCGGATACGTTGCATTCTTCGGTATTACTGCAAACAATACCATCGAGAACATCGTCTTCGAGAACGTAACCATCACCAGTGGCGGTGAGGTAGTAGCTGCAGCAATCGCATATCCCTACTACACCACCGTTAAGAACATCACCGTTTGCGGTGATATCGCAATCAAGGGTACCAACTACACCGCAGGTGTTCTTGGTTACACCAGACTTTGTGAGAACGCAAGCAACCTTACCGTTTCCGGTAACGACGGCTCTTACATCACCGGTGCAATCACCGTTGGTGGTGTAATCGCTGACATTCAGATGAACAGCGGCCTTGTTGCTAACTACTCTAACTTCAGCGTATCTAATGTTACCATCACCGGTAACAAGTGCGTTGGTGGTATCTCCGGTATCCTTTGCAACCAGGCTCTTGACGGCGCAACCGTTAAGAACGTTACTATCGTATCCGACGATTCTCGCGTTGGTATCGTATCCGGTGCTTTCGGTGGTGCATTTGCTACCGTTAAGAACATCGTTACCGAGAACGTAACCGGCGCAACCGTTATCATCGGCGGCACTTACAACGGTGGCGCACCCGTTGCAGCTAAGATCGGCGACACCTACTACGCTACTCTCGAGGCAGCTCTTGCAGCAGCTAACGGCGAGACCATCGTGCTCGTTGGCAACGTTGCACTTACCGCTCCTATCGTTATCGAGAAGGGCACTGCAGTTACCATCGACCTTGCAGGCTTCGTTCTTTCCTACACCGGCGACGTTCTTGGCGAGTCCATGATCACCAACTACGGTGAGCTCACCATTAAGGATTCCGGCGCGACCGGCGAGATCTTCTACAACTACGTTGGCGCTAACGACGCTTCCTATGGTAAGGGCAACCACACCATCTCCAACAGCGGCACTCTCGTTATCGACGGTGGTAAGCTCCACATCGCTAACCTCTCCGCTCATGCAAAGTACGTTGTAGATAACAACAGCACCACCGGCGACGCTATTCTTATCGTAAACGGCGGTCACCTCTACAACTACAACACCTCCGCAATCCGTATGTTCTGCAACAGCACCGTATACAACAACTCCGTTACTATCAACGGCGGCATTGTTGAGGGTTACTGTGCAATCTGGGGTCAGAACCCCGGCAACAAGACCGTTAACGGTCAGCTTACTATCAACGGCGGCGAGCTTAAGTCCACCGCTAAGGCATACGTAAACGGCTCCGCGGCACTTGAGGACGTTTCCTCCGCTCTCTACTTCACTATCGCAGCAGACGGCGGCGCTTGGAGCGAGACCTCCTTCGTTAAGATCACCGGCGGTCTCTTCAACGAGAACGTTTACCTTGAGACTGCTGCTCCCGCAGTAGTTGAGATCGGTGAGGGCGCTACCTTCAACGGTTACGTTGCGATTCACATTCACGACTTCGTAGGCTTCTCCTGCGAGACTGACGGCGTTTGCTCTTGCGGCGCTATCAAGCCTGCAGCTCACACCTTGAACTACGTTGCAGCTGCAGTTGCTAATACCTGTCTTGAGACCGGTCACGACGAGTACTGGGAGTGCACCGCTTGCGGCGCTTACTTCGGCGATGCTGAGGCTTCCTACCAGCTGAACCCCGCTTGGATGTTCTACACCGGAGACTGCGTACGTCCCGAGGACGCTGCTGACTGCGCAAACGCTCCTTGTACCATTTGTGGTAACGAGACCTACGGCTACGGCGAGCACGACGTTCTTGCTTGTAAGGGCGGTCTTTGCACCAAGTGTAACACCGAGATCGATGGTTACGGCTGTGCTAACTACGACACTCCTGCTTGCGAGGATGGCTTATGCTACTACTGTGGCGGCTTCGTAGCAGGCTTCGGCCACGAGAACGGCGCATGGGCTCCCTGTGAGGACGGCGAGTGCTCTTACGGCTGTGGTCTCTTCTATCCCGCTACCGTGGATCACCTCGACGAGGATGGCGATGACTACTGCGATGGCTGCTGGAATCACCTTAACCACGACGTAAATCCTTGCCTTGGCGGCGAGTGCTCCATCTGCTGGACTTACGTTGAGCCTGCTCACGAGTACTTCTATCCCTGCGATGCTCACTGCATGAACTGTGGCGAGCTCACCAACGAGAACGCAGCTCACAACATCGTAGCTGCTGATGCTAAGGCTGCAACCTGTACCGAGAACGGTAACGTTGCATACTGGTACTGCTCTGATTGTGGTGCCGCTTGGCTCGATGAGGCTTGCACTATCGTGACTAACCTCAGAAGCGTTGTTATCCCCGCAACCGGTCACGCTTACTTCTATCCCTGCGATCCCGTTTGTATGAACTGCTACGAGCTCACTAACGAGGATGCAGCTCACACTATCGTAGCTGTTGAGGCTAAGGCTGCAACCTGTGGCGAGAACGGTAACGTTGCATACTGGTACTGCTCTGATTGTGGTTCTGCTTGGCTCGATGAGGCTTGCACTATCATGACCAACCTCAGAAGCGTTGTTATCCCCGCAACCGGTCACAGCTACGGTGAGACCGTTGTAGCTCCTACCTGCACAGCAAATGGCTACACCAAGCATACCTGCGGCGTTTGCGGCGACTCTTACAACACCGACGAGGTTGACGCTCTCGGCCACAAGGACGAGAACGGCGACTACAAGTGCGATAAGTGCTCTACCAAGATGCTTCCCGCAGACGGTACCGCTCTTACCATTCCCCAGGCTCTTGCAATTGCAAAGCTTATGGGAGATACCTACACTACTCAGAAGTACTACATCACCGGTGTTATGACTAATCTCTCTAACACCCAGTTCGGTAACTTCTATCTTAAGGATGCTGACGGCAACGAGATTTACATCTACGGTCTCTACTCCGCAGACGGCAAGACCAGATACGATGCAATGAGCTACAAGCCTGTTAACGGCGACGAGCTTACTGTTTACACCGTGCTTGGTTGCTACTACGGTGCTCCTCAGGGCAAGAGCGCTTGGATGGATGAGGTCGTTATCCACGAGGAGCACGACTACGTATCCGAGGTTACTGCTCCTACCTGTTACCTTGATGGTTATACCACTCACACATGCTGGATGTGCGGCGATGAATTCAAGGATTCTGTAGTAGCAGCTCTTGGTCACACTACCGAGGCTGGCGAGTGCGAGAGATGCGGACAGACTATCGGCGGCGCCGTTGTTAATAACGAGACCAAGACTGCTGACCTTACTACTCTTAGTACCAACACCAGCTACGGTTCTTACAAGACTACCTCCGGATGGCAGACCACTAACTGTGCAGTTGTTGGCGGTGGAACCAGTAACTCCAACCCCAAGTTTATTTGCATTGGCGATGCTAGCAACAGAGGTGTAGTACTTAACGGTAAGACTTCTGCTAAGGGTAAGCTTGTTTCTTCCACTCTTACTGGTGGTATCTCTGCGATCACCTTCCAGTACACCAACGTATTCTCCGAGTCTAAGGGTGTTGATATTACCATCACCATCAAGCAGAACGGCGTAGCAGTTGCTACCAAGAAACTTGATGATAACAGCGTAACTCAGTACACTGCAGAGACCTTCACTTGGGATCTTGTAGCAGAGGGCGTAGCAGTTAAGGGCGATTTCACTATCGAGATCTCCAACAACTCTCCCTCCAACGCCACCTCCAACAAGGACAGAGTTGCTATCTGGAACATCGCTTGGACCACTAACTATTAATCAAATAACAGAACACAAGCGCAAGCTTTGATCTGATATAAGATTACAATGCCGCACCCCTTCGGGGGTGCGGTTTTTGTTTTGTTGCGCGACTTGCGAGCTTGCGCGGAAATGCACTCGGACTTCGGATTTCTTCCTTTTATATGATATAATTATTATAGCGACAGGACGATTTGTATGGCGATTGGATTCACCGACGAAGACTACCGTAGTTATATAAACAGATACCTCTCCGAGAGGCTCGATCCCTTGATCAGAGGCTCGGTTGCTACTGCGATCTACGGTATAATTATGCCTTTTGCGGTTAGAATATTACCACTCTCAAGGGCGTAGTTTAAGTCAGATTTTGACGGGCAATAATTGCCATAAAACGCGCTGATTTTACCCTAAAAAAGCGAAAAATTACGGAGAACAACCTCGATTTTCTGCCGCGCTTTATTGTCCGTTTTTGCGCGCTTGGGAGGCTTTTTCGCGAGTTTTTTACAATATCGGGATCAACTTTCAGAAAAAACTTGAAAAAGCCATAAAATTGTGGTATAATACAAGAAAAAGCGATCCAAAAAGGACCGCCAAAGCGATATAATTTTACATGCCGCACCCGCATATCGCGGACGTCGGCAAGGAGGGAATATGAAAGCAAATAAACAAGGCGTACAAACCAGAACTCTCGTGCTGCTCGCATTGCTCTCGGCAATTGTTGCGGTGCTTGCCTATTACGGTGGATTTATCAAGATCGGCGGTCTTGCGTCCATCTCTCTGACGCTCATTCCCGTCGTGGTCGGTGCGGCGTTGTGCGGCCCTTGGGCAGGTGCTTGGCTCGGCGGCGTGGCAGGCGCGGTATTTTTCGCAACACCCGACGCTGCGTTCTGGTTCGGACTCAGCGTACCCGGAACTATAATCACCGTAATGATCAAGGGCATTCTCTCGGGCCTTTGCGCAGGCCTTGCGTATAAGATTCTTGAGAAGGTCAACCGCTACGTTGCGGTGCTTGTGAGTGCGATAGTATGCCCGATAGTCAACACCGGCATCTTCCTTCTCGGCTCGCTCGTATTCTTTATGGATACGGTCGGTGCAGGAGCCGCGGCAGAGGGCCTCTCGGTCGGCGGATATCTCATCATCTTCTTCGTCGGTCTCAACTTCGTCTTCGAGCTTATTGCCAACGTGGCTATGAGCCCTGCCATCGTCAGACTTCTCGACGTCGCCAAGAAGAGAGTAGCTAAATAAAATGAAAAAACCCCCACTCCAAGCGGAGTGGGGGTATCTTGTTTTCAGGGCGCAGAGACGTACGAGAACGGATTTGATGTGTCCGGATTAAAAATTGCACAATCCGAACAGTTTCTTTTTTAGCACAATAACAAAATGTGTAAAAAATATACAAAAGTTCTTGAAATTGCTAATATATATGATATAATAAGGAGTGGGTATATAAAATATTTATTATTTTTTTCGGTTTTTGCTTGACGAGGAGGCAAAACTGTGATATCATTATATGAGGTAACTAAATAGTTACCAAACCGATTTTTGATCAAAATTTTATTAAATAATCCAATCTTCAGGAGGACACTATGGATATCAAACAGGAAGCTTTGAAAAAGCATAAGGAATGGGGCGGTAAGATCGAGGTTATCTCGAGAGCGCCTCTCACTAACGCGCAGGACCTCTCTCTTGCATACACTCCCGGTGTTGCAGAGCCCTGTCTTGAGATTCAGAAGGACGTTACCAAGTCCTTTGAGCTCACCAGACGTCACAATCTCGTTGCGGTAATCACCGACGGCTCTGCCGTTCTCGGTCTCGGCGACATCGGTCCCGAGGCAGGTATGCCTGTTATGGAGGGTAAGTGCGCACTCTTCAAGGCGTTCGCTGACGTTGACGCATTCCCCCTTTGCATCAAGACTCAGGACGTTGACGAGTTCGTCAGAACCGTTTATCTTCTCTCGGGCAGCTTCGGCGGCATCAACCTCGAGGACATCGCCGCTCCCAGATGCTTTGAGATCGAAAACAGACTCAGAGAGCTCTGCGATATTCCCGTCTTCCACGATGACCAGTACGGCACCGCTATCTGCGTTGCGGCCGCTATGATCAACGCGCTCAAGGTCGTTAAGAAGGACATCGGAGAGATCAAGGTCGTTATCAACGGCGCAGGCGCTGCAGGCTCCGCGATCGGTAACCACCTTATGAAGCTCGGCGTTAAGAACCTTATCATGGTTGACCGCTTCGGCATCATCTGCGAGGGTATGGACCTCAGCCCCGCACACGCAGAGCTTGCAAAGAAGACCAACCGCGAGCACCTTATGGGTAACCTTGCAGACGCTATGAAGGGCGCTGACGTGTTCATCGGCGTTTCTGCTCCCAAGCTCGTTACCAAGGAGATGGTTGCTACCATGGCAGAGGGCGCTATCGTATTCGCAATGGCTAACCCCGTTCCCGAGATCTTCCCCGACGAGGCTCTTGAGGGCGGCGCGGCAGTTGTAGGTACAGGCCGTTCCGACTATCCCAACCAGATCAACAACGTTCTCGCATTCCCCGGTATCTTCAGAGGTGCTCTTGACGTTCGCGCCAGCGATATCAACGACGAGATGAAGATGGCCGCATCCTACGCTATCGCAGGCCTCGTTTCCGACGAGGAGCTCAAGGCAGAGTACATTATGCCCACCGCATTCGATAAGAGAGTCGGCCCCGCAGTTGCGGCGGCAGTTGCAGAGGCTGCAAGAAAGAGCGGCGTTGCGAGAAAGTAATCCCAAATCCGCGTAAAAATACATTAACATAAATCCACCAAAACAAATTGATAGGAGAACAAAGAAATGATAACCAAGAAGGTTGTAAACTTACCCGTAAAAATATTTGACACCCGCGCAGAGATGGGTGTAGAGGCAGCAAAGGACGCTGCAAAGATCATTAACGAGGCTATTGCAAAGAACGGCGTTGCTAACGTTGTTTTCGCAGCTGCTCCTTCCCAGAACGATCTGCTTGAGAACCTTCTCAAGGAAGACATCGACTGGACCAAGGTTCGCGGCTTCCATCAGGACGAGTACATCGGCATCGACGCATCCGAGCCCGCAGGCTTCGGCAACTTCCTTGACAGAGCGATCTTCAAGAAGGTAGAGTTCAAGGAGCTTCACTACCTCCTTTGCAACGCAGAGGACGCAGACAAGAAGTGCGAGGAGTACACCGCCCTTCTCAAGCAGTATCCCATCGACCTCATCTTCCTCGGCATCGGCGAGAACGGACACCTCGCGTTCAACGATCCCGCAGTTGCAGACTTCAACGATCCCAAGATGATCAAGGTTGTTGAGCTCGACGACGTTTGCCGTCAGCAGCAGGTTAACGACGGCTGCTTCGCAACTCTTAACGACGTTCCCAAGCAGGCAATGAGCCTTACCATGTCCTTCATTATGTCTGTTCCTCACGCGATCTGCGTAGTTCCCACCATCCGTAAGGCAAACGCAGTTTACAACGCACTCACAGGCCCCGTTACTACCGCGTGCCCTGCAAGCATCCTTCGCGAGCACACCGATGCGGGTCTCTATCTCGATAAAGACAGCGCTTCCAAAATTATTTAATTAAAAGGGGTAACTTATGGAAATGTTCAAAATGACCGCGGATGAAATATGCGCGCTCGATCCCGATACCGCCGTAATTCCCGTAGGTTCCTTAGAGCAGCACGGCCCGCACCTTCCGATCATGACCGACTGGGCGATCGCGACAGAGCTTGGCCGTCGTGTTGCAGAGCGTATGAACGCTTTTCTTCTTCCCGCATTTCCAATTTCCACCTGCCGTGAGCACATGGGCAAGAAGGGCTCCGTATGGATGGAGGCCACTACCTTCTACCAGATGATGTACGACGTCGTAATGTCGCTCAAGACGCAGGGCTTCCGTCGCGTGGCTTTCGTTATAACCCACGGCGGAATCTTCATTATGGGTCCCCTCGTGCGTGACCTTAACGCGAGATTCAATCCCGACCTTATGGTCGCCTTCGTAACTCCCGACACCAGCAACCTCAAGGGCATCACCGAGACCAGAGGCCTCCACGCCGACGAGAGCGAGACCTCGCAGATCCTCGCGATCGCTCCCGAGACGGTACATATGGACAGAGCCGTGGACTTCGATCCCGAGGTTCCGAGACCTTATCTCAACTACGGCAGTATCTTCCGCGCCTCGCCCACAGGCGTTTGGGGCTATCCCACCAAGGCGACGGCAGAGAAGGGCGAGCTTATACTGCAGCGCTCCACCGATAACGCAGTAGACGAGCTCAACCGTGCCTTCGAATTTATGTCGAATAAGGAGAAGATCGGCTACAGCTACTTCTGATCGGCCGAGTAACGTTGACACAACAAAAATAATTGCAAATTTCGCAATAACAGTTATTTTGGAGGAAAAATGCGCAAATTAAAGGTATTGATTATAGGTGCGGCATTCTCTGCCGACCTTCATTCCGACGGATACAGCAGAATACTCGACAAGGTTGACATCGTCGGTATCTGCGATAAGAACACCGCGGCAATAAAGACTCTCGCAGACCGCTACGGCTTCACGGGCTACACGGCTTACGACGATTACGATAAGGCGATCGCAGAGTGCGAGTGCGACCTTATCGACATCTGTATGCCCAACTTCCTGCACCACGACGTAGCTATCAAGGCTATGAACCGCGGCCGCGACGTCATTTGTGAGAAGCCTCTTGCGACCACCGTTGAGGACGCAGAGGATATGATAAAGACCGCAGAGCGCCTCGGCAAGCATATCTACTATGCAGAGGACTGGCTCTTTGCTCCCGCCTTCAGAAAGGCGATCGCTCTTATCGAGAGCGGCCAGCTCGGCAGAATGCTCTACGTCAGAGCACGCGAGTGCCACAGTGGCTCTCACAGCCCCTTCGCACAGAGCATCAAGTACTGCGGCGGCGGATGTATGGTGCACCTCGGTGTTCACCCCGTTGCTTTTATGCTTGCTATGAAGGACAACCAGTGGGCAGAGATCTCTGCTATGTCCTCGGGCGGCGGTGAGAACAATATGGTTCACAAGCAGATGGAGGGCGAGGACTGGGCAGGCGCGTTCATGCGCTTCAAGGACGGCACCTACGCAACTCTTGAGGCAAACTACGTAACCGTCGGCGGTATGGAGGACATCCTCGACGTTTACTGCGAGAAGGGTACTATCCACGTTGATCTCTCCTTCTCCGGCCCCGTTAAGGTATTCTCGATCCCCGGTCTCGATTACACCATCGAGAAGGCAGAGGTTACCACAGGTTGGTCTAACGTTGCAGTCGACGAGAAGTATTCTCTCGGCTATTGCGGCGAGATCAATCACTTCATTGACTGCGCTCTCGCAGGCAAGGACGCACAGGTTGGTCTCCGCGGCATCGACGGCTACGAGACTCTCCGCGTTATCAACCTCATCTATGAGTCTGCTCGCCGTGGCGTGAATATCAAAAATGACTTCGAGGAGAAGTGATTTATGAATAAACAGATAAAAGACATTAACATCCCTGTAACGATAGGCGGAGTTACCTTCAAGAACCCCTTCTTCGTTGCATCGGGACCTACTACAAAGAACGTAAAGCAGCTTATCAGAATTGAGGAGACGGGTTGGGCGGCAGCTTCCATCAAGCTCAGCATTGATCCCGCGCCCTACATCAACCGTAAGCCTCGTTATTCGCTCTTCAAGGACAGAGATGCTCTCGCCTTCACGGCAGAGAAGCGCCTCACCTTCGAGGAGGGACTTCAGCTCATCAGAGACGCAAAGCCCAAGCTTCACGACCTGAAGCTCATGGCTAACATCACCTACGCAGGCGATGCGGGCGTTGAGGGCTGGGTAAATATGGCCAAGAAGTTCGAGGAGGCAGGCGCCGACATCATCGAGCTTAATATGTGCTGTCCCAACATGAGCTACAACCTCGAGATGACCAGCGGCGGCAGTCAGTCTGCAAAGAAGCAGACCGGTGCTAGTATGGGTCAGCAGGCAGAGGTTGCCGCAGAGATCGCAAGAGCGGTAAAGCAGGCTATCTCCATTCCCCTCTTCGTCAAGCTCACTCCCGAGGGCGGCCAGATCGCCAAGGTTGCGAAGGCTCTCTATGAGGCAGGCGCTGACGCGGTCGGCGGCACCGGCAACCGTCTCGGTATGCCTCCCATCGACATCGACGAGCCCGGTAAGGCTTTCTATCATCTCCAGAAGGAGATCTCTATGGGCTGTCATTGCGGTAAGTGGCTCAAGCCTCTTGCACAGCGCGATACCTACGAGATCCGCAAGATGTGCGGCGACGCTCCCATTATGGCGGCGGGCGGTATCACCAACTGGCGCGATGCCGTTGAGATGGTGCTCTGTGGCGGAACTCTTCTCGGCGTTTGTGCTGAGACTCTCATCTCGGGCTACGATATTTGCAGACCTATGATCGAGGGACTTGATAAATATATGCAGGAGCACGGCTACTCCGATCTCTCTGAGATGTGCGGACTCGTCGTTCCCGAGGTTAAGACGGCAAGCGACGTTACCATCTTCGCAGGCTATGCGAAGGTCAAGGAGCCTAACCTCTCCGCTCCCTGCAAGAGTGCGTGCCCCCATCACGTTCCCACCCAGGCGTACATTCAGAAGATCGCAAAGGGCGAGTACAGAGAGGCATTCGACCTCATTACTGCAAAGAATCCTCTTCAGAATATTTGTTCCTTCGTTTGTAACCATCCCTGCGAGGATGCTTGTATAAGAGGCGACTACGACGCACCCCTCAAGATACGTCAGCTCAAGAGATTCATCCTTGAGTACGGTAAGGCACAGGGCTGGACTCCCGCCTTTGCCAAGGCAGAGCTTAACGGTCACAAGGTTGCCGTTGTGGGCGCAGGACCTGCAGGTCTTGCTTGTGCGTCCGAGCTTCGCCGCGGTGGCTACGAGGTCACCGTCTTTGAGAAGGAGAACACCGCAGGCGGTCTTGTCAGATTCGGTATTCCCGATTATCAGATGAGTAAGCAGATCCTCGACGATGAGGTCAAGGCTCTCACCGATGCGGGCGTTAGCTTCAAGTTCGGCTGTGAGCTTGGTCGCGACGTCACCGTTGACGGCCTCAAGAGCGCAGGCTACGAGGCAGTATTCGTTGCTATCGGCGCAGGCAAGAAGCAGAAGAGCGACATCGCAGGCGCAGATCGCGCTATCGACGCCGTTGAGTTCCTCAAGGCTATCTCTCTTGGCAACAAGCCCGCAGTAAAGGATAACGTAGTCGTTATCGGCCGTGGCTTTGCCGCTATGGATGCCGCAAGAAGTGCTATCCGCGTAGGTGCAAAGCAGGTAACTCTCGTTTACACCGCTCCCTACGGCAAGGGCACTTACGACACCGAGACTCTCGCACTCGCAGAGGCAGAGGGCGTAACTCTTCTTGATAATGCAACCGTTCGCGAGATCGGCGATGCTTCCATCACTCTCACTCGCGGCGGCGCGACTATGACTCTTCCTTACGGCGACGTCATTCTTGCGAACACCTACGCTCCCGACATCGACGCTATCGGCGCAGTTGAGGAGAAGCGCGGCTTCGTTAAGATCATCAACGGCCGCACCAACGTCGAGGGCGTTTACGCAGGCGGTAACGCAGTTCGTTCCGCGAACGTTATCACCGCTATCGCGGCAGGTAAGAATGCGGCGTCGGTTATCGACAACGATATTATGGGCGACGCGGCAACACTTCCCGGCGTTGTGGCAGTTAAGACCGTCAACTCCGAGCTCGTCAGAGAGAGAACAGGCTATCTCAAGCGTGATATGAACACTCTCGCGCTTGATCTGGATGCAGATGCGCGCAAGAGCGGATTTGACCTCTACGAGCGCGTTATGACCGAGGCCGAGGCGGTAAAGGAGGCATCCCGTTGTCTCAACTGCGGTTGCGGCGAGGGCTGTCAGCTCTGCAAGACCATTTGCACCGACTTCGCTCCCGAGGTTGCTGACACCGACACAATGCACATCAGAAAAGAGGAGTGCGTTGCCTGCGGTATGTGCTTCAACCGTTGCCCCAACGGCAATATAGAAATGGTAAATCTCAATTACACGGTATAAAATAGGAGAAACGAAAATGTATTCTGTAAATTTTGATATTTCGGGCCAGGTTGCCGTTATCACAGGTGCAGGCGGAGTAATCTGCGGCACCGTTGCAAAGGAAATGGCAAAAAAAGGCGTGAAGGTAGTTCTTCTCGACCTCTTCCTTGAGAGCGCACAGCGCATCACCGACGAGATCATCGCAGAGGGCGGCGACGCTATCGCTATTAAGACCGACGTTCTCGACCGCGAGAGCCTTGAGGCTGCGCGCGATCAGGTTATGGCGAAGTACGGCAAGATCGATATTCTCATCAACGGCGCAGGCGGCAACAAGCCCCAGGCAACCGTATCTAAGGACATCGACTTCTTCCACCTCGACCTCAACGCGTTCAAGTGGGTATTCGACCTCAACGTAACCGGTGCGGTTCTTACCACTATGGTATTCGGTGAGATCTTGGCAAAGCAGGGACACGGCAACGTTATCAACATCGCGTCCATGTCCTCCTACCATCCTCTCACCAACACCGTAGCATACTGCGGCGCGAAGGCAGCAGTTGCTAACTTCACCGAGTGGATGGCAACTCACTTCAACCAGAACTACAGCAATAGCATCAGAGTTAACGCTATCGCTCCCGGCTTCCTTCTCACCAATCAGAACAGATTCCTTCTCACCAAGGAAGACGGCTCTGCAACCGACAGAGGACAGCGCGTGCTTGCGAAGACTCCTATGGGACGCTACGGCGAGCCCGTTGAGATGGTTGGACCTATCATCTTCCTTTGCTCTGAGGCAGCTTCCTTCGTGAACGGTGCAGTTCTTCCCGTTGACGGTGGCTTCGCATCCTATTGGGGTGTTTAATTAAGTTTTTGTGAGGTAAAAAATGCAGTATCATCATATTGATTATAATAAGCTTGAGAAGTTTTGTATAGAGTCCTTCAAGGGCTATGGCTTCAACGAGGAGGAGAGCCGTCAGATCACCGCGGTTCTTCTTGAGGCAGACCTCAGCGGTATCGAGTCTCACGGCGTTCAGCGTATGATCCGCTACCACAAGGAGATCACCGGCGGCATGGTTAAGATCGATGCCAAGCCCGAGATCGTCTTCGAGACTCCTCTCTCGGCAGTTATCGAGGGTAACGACGCTATGGGACAGATCCTCGGCGTCAACGCTATGAAGCTCGCTATCGAGAAGGCAAAGAAGTCCGGCTTCGGTATGGTAACCGTTCGTAACTCCAACCACTACGGCGTTGCAGGCTACTACTCTAAGATGGCGGCAGAAGAGGGCCTTATCGGTATGTCTATGACCAATACCGAGGCTATCATGGTTCCCACCTTCGGTAAGCAGGCTATGCTCGGTACTAACCCCATCGCCTTCGCTATGCCCGCAGATCCCGTGAACTTCTCCTTCGACGCGGCTACCACCGTTGTTCCGAGAGGCAAGCTCGAGGTTTACGTTAAGAGAGGCAACGGCCTTCCCATCGGTTGGGCCCTTGACGAGAACGGCCACGACAGCGACGAGCCCGACAGAGTTCTCTCTAACATCATCAACAAGACCGGCGGCGGAATCCTTCCTCTCGGCGGCTCCGGCGACCTTACCTCCGGCTATAAGGGCTACGGCTTCGCTATGCTCTGCGAGATCGCAACCGCGATCCTCTCCGGCGGTACTACCTCCAACTACATCTATAAGACTCCCGGCAGATCCAACATCGCACAGTGCTTCATCGCCATCGACTACGGTATGTTCGGCGACAAGAAGGCTATCGAGGCGTCTCTCTCCAAGTATCTTGAGGAGGTTCGCAACTCTGCAAAGGCAGAGGGCCAGGAGCGTATCTTCATCCACGGCGAGAAGGAAGCCGAGGCTCACAGCCGCGTGCTCACCGAGGGCGTATACCTCAACGATAAGACCTATGCCGAGATGCAGATGATCGCGGAGTACACCGGCTCCACCGAGTACCTCCCCGAGTACCTTGACTAATTCCTATTAGGAATAACATAAGCGCATATAATAACATATATAATAAAAAGGAAAAAGACAACCGCGAGGTTGTCTTTTTTCTTTTGAATACTGATTATAATTTGGATATAATAGGTGTACTAAAACAACAAAAAAGACCATATACTGTGTTTGAAAAGGTCTGAATACGCAAAAAATGCATTATATTGTAAAAATAAGCACGAAAAGACTTGACAAAAATCAAATTTTGTAGTATACTTTTACCAATATCAGATTGAAAATTACACCTATTATACTAATAGGTGAATGTGTAACAATAGGTTCATATATCAAGCACTATACTGATATGGTTTACCGTTACAACGGTTTATTTTTTCCTCTGTTGTGTAACGAGCGTTACATACAAAAGAAGAAGGTGTTATAGGTGAAGGTTTTTGAAGAAAGCACAATGCAACAAGAAATAGTATTAAAGAATTGCTTTGATTGTCTTGTTGATTTAGGGTTGGAACACGCAACCATTAGAAATTTATGCCAAGCAACGGGTTTGAAAGCAAGCAGTATATACTATCGTTTTTCAAACAAAGAAGAAATTATATTATCCTGATGCACATAACATTGTTGGTGCAATGCTAAACAAGCAGGCTGTGTGCGATGGAATATCCAAAACCTTTAAGTTTATGTGCGATATTGCCAAAGTTAAGTGTTGTGTAGTTAACGGCAGGGCAAAAAACTCCTTTGAGTCATTTGCTTTTGATAACCATGCGTGGAACAAGGTTATGATTAACGGAGCGTGGTTTAACGTAGATGTGACGTTCGATTTGACCATTGGTAGCCTCGATTGTGTTAGGCATGATTATTTTATGGTGACTGATGAAAGCATAAGATCTTCACATATTGAGAATAAAAGCATTTTCCCTGCAACCACAATCGGTAAGGATTATTATACGATCAACAATCTGCTAATGAATACACAGAAAGATTTAGTGGACCACATAAAAGTTAACTATAAAAAAGGAGTTCGTTATTTCGAAGTAAAATTGCCATCTACTAAAAATATAGATTTTGTTGAAGAAAAGGTTTTAAATGCCGTTTCGAGCGCTCTTGAATTTCAGAAAATGGTTTTTAAGATGGAAATATACTCGAATAAAGATATGTTGGTGTTTGGAATTATGGTTTCTTAATTTTCGGTTGCTTTGATTTCTCAAATTGAAACTAAGTAAAGAGAGAAAAACTATAATATCATCCTCCCGGCAGTGAATTCGGGAAACAAAAGGGGTGATACAAAAAAGCAAAATGTTATAGTAAAATGCTATGTTAAATGCTGATTGTATCAGACAAGAAATATCTTCTTTTAAACGATATTCGAGCTGCTAAAACACACTTTTGCAAATTTTGTGGACTGAATGCTAAAAATTACATCGCTGTAAACAAAGAGTTAGACCGCCGCGGAATTAACCGGGACGGTCTAACTAATATTTTAGCAACCGAATAATTCTGTAAGTGGTCAAACATGTGGTCCCCCCCATGAATTTCGGGAATAAAACATAAAAATAAAAAATTGCTGAAAACCCAGAAATTTCAATGGTTTTCAGCAATTTCCTTTTGGTCGAAGTGTGGAGATTCGAACTCCAGGCCTCCAGTACCCGAAACTGGCGCGCTACCAACTGCGCTACACCTCGAAGTATTAAATTTTATGATTTAGGTGATGCGGAGATGCACTTTCGCTTGATGTTACCAACTGCCTGACACCTCGAATTGCCTAAATATTATACCACAGGGGTGAGGTTTTGTCAATGCCTTTTGGCAAAATGTTTTATGCATCAGAGAGGCATCGGCAGGGAAGAATAACAGCGGCAGTCCTGACGAATGAGAGGGACTGCCGCTATCGTTATGGGGGCGATCAGTCGGCGACGAGTCGACGCGCCCAGGTGCCGCTACGGAGGAGGCAGAAGCCCACGATAGGCTTCAGCATCGTTATGCCCTGGCAGAGAAGGTAGAAGTAGAGGATATTCATATCGGTGAGATGCGCGACGCACAGAGAGAGCGGAACGACTATCGCCCACATAAATCCCGAGTCAAGAAGGAACGTTATAAACACGCGTCCGCCCGAGCGGATGGTGAAATACGCCGCGTTGGAGAATGCATCGAATGGCAGATATATCGCCGACACGATCGTCATATAGGTGGCGAGCTCGCGCACCGCGTCGGTGGTCTCGTATATCCGTGGGAACAGGGGCGCGATCGCTGTCATGAGGGCTCCGGTGACGATAGCGCACATGACCGAGAAGGTCAGCATCTTCCACGCCGAGTCGCGCGCCTTTTCGATCTCTCCTGCACCGAGCTCCGCGCCTACGATGATGGAGATAGACGCGCCGCAGGCCATATAGACCACGCTGGCGAGATTAACGATTACCGAGGTGATATTGATTGCCGCGACTACGTCGAGGCCGCGCATCGAGTAGGACTGATTACGCAGAGTGACAGAGAGCGCCCACATAAACTCGTTGATGATGAGCGGCATTCCGCGCACGAGTACGTTGGTGATGAGTGCTCGGGGCAGGGCAAGCGAGCGATACGCGCCACGGATGAACTTATAGCGCGCCGACTTCGCGTGAGCGACGGTAACCACGAACAGCATCTCTGCAAAGCGCGAGATAACCGTTGCGATCGCCGCGCCCGTAACGCCGAGCTCGCATACGAAAATGAAGAGATAGTTAAGTCCGCAGTTGCACACAAGCGCGATAACGCTCGAGTACATCGGTATAACCGTGTCGCCCGTCTCACGAAGCGTCGAGGAGTATGCCTGCGAGATCGCGAAGGGAACCATACCGAGGATGAAAACGGCGAGATATTCCTTACCGTATTCGAGGGTGAGCGTGAGGTTGCCCGAGCTCTCGCCGTCGTGTAAGAAGGTGGAGATCAGCTGATCGTCAAGCGTGTAAAAGAGCACCGCGCCGAGTATTCCGACGAGCACCGCCATCAGCATCTTGAGGCGGAAGGTGTTTCTGACACCCTGCACGTCGCCCTTGCCGTGATACTGCGCCGTGAATATTCCGGCCGCCGACATCGCGCCGAAGAGCAGAAGATTGAATATGAACACGAACTGGTTGACGATAGAAACGCCCGACATTGCCTCTGTGCCAAGAGCGCCGACCATGACGTTGTCGAGCAGGTTGACGAAGTTTGTTATTGCATTTTGTATGATGATCGGGATAGAGATCGCGAACACGCGACGGTAGAAGGCTCTGTCACCGATAAGCTTTTTGAGTACCATAAGCACCTCATTGATTTCAAGTAAGAAGATTATAGCACAGAAACCGTGAAAAATCAAGCAAAAGGCGCAAATATCTCGCCCTCGCCGCCGATAGCCTCCCGAGCGCCGCAGAGAAGCCTATTTTTTACATATTATTAAATAAAAAGTCTCGCGTGAACTGTTGACAAAAAAGGCATATAATGGTATTATTAAATAAAGAAAGATGAGTGTACCTTATGAACGGACACACCGAGATGCTCGCCTTTGACGAGAATTCCAACGCGAAAGGAGAAGAAAAAATGGCAGAGATTATGCTCGAGAAAATCAACAAAGCAGTGAAGGATGACCTCGGGGAGCTTATTGCCCGCGAGGAAGCCAAGTACAAGGCGAAGATAACCGAGGTTGCCGAGCGCATCGACCGCGACGGCGTGCGAGTTCTTCTTCTGGCAGGCCCTTCGGGCTCGGGCAAGACTACCACGGCGAACCTTATCTGCGACGCCATCAAGGCTCGCGGTGCCGATTGTATGGTGGTCTCGCTTGACGACTTCTATCGCAATAGCGATGATCCCGATTATCCCAGACTCAGCGACGGTAGTCTTGATTTTGAGTGCCCCGAGTCTCTGCGCCTTGACGAGATCCGCGCGACGATAGAGAATATCGCCAACGGCCGCCCCTTCGAGATCCCGAAATACAATTTCAAGGTAGGTGCGCGCACCTACGTTAAGAAATACGACGTTCACGCCCATTCCTGCGTAATAATCGAGGGACTTCACGCGCTTAATCCGACGATCTGTGACGGAATTGAGTCGGCAGGAGTGCTCAAGCTCTTCGTCAGCGTTTCCACCAACGTCAACTGCGAGGGCGAGAGACTCATGTCGGGCAGAAAGGCGAGATTCGTGCGCCGTATGGTCAGAGACAGTATATACAGAAACGCGAGCGCCGAGCGCACCATCCAGATGTGGCAGAACGTCCTCTCCGCCGAGGATATCTACCTCTATCCCTACAAGAAGATCGCCGATATGGCGTTTGACACCTTCCACCTCTATGAGCTGTCGGTTATGAAGCCCTACGTCAAGGAGCTCATCTCCGAGGAGCTCGCAGAGAAGAACGGCTACGCTCACGCGATCCTTGCGGCTATGCGTCGTATCGAGGGCGCATCCGACGAGCTCGTTCCTGCCGACTCGCTCATCCGCGAGTTCCTGCCCGGCGGCAAGTACGAGCATCTATACTGATACCCGTGTTAAATTTTGTTCCGTTCAAATCCGCGGAATGTAAACTATAATTGACAAAACTCCATTGACAACAGGAGGCACTAATGCGAAATTACGAAAAACTCTCTCCCGAGCTTACCGAGAGAATGAGATATGATCTTGAAAACGGTACTCGTCCCGACTTTTCGGCGAAGAGCAGCCAGGCGGTGCGCCGCAACCCCGATACCGATATCGAGTCTGTATGGCGCTCGGCGTATATGCGCGACGTTGACAAGATCATGTACAGCCCCTTCTACAACAGATACACCGACAAGACGCAGGTGTTCTCGTTCTATAAGAACGACGATATCACAAGACGCGCCCTCCACGTTCAGCTCGTTTCGAGACTTGCGCGCTCTATCGGCTCGGCTCTCGGCCTTAACCTCGATCTGATCGAGGCTATTGCCCTCGGCCACGATATCGGACATACTCCCTTCGGTCACGCCGGCGAGAGATATATCAGCGAGGTATATCACGCCGAGACGGGCAGATATTTCAACCATAACGTCCATAGCGTGCGCGTGCTGGACGGTCTTTTCCCCCTTAATCTGACGCTCGACACCCTCAACGGTATCATCACCCATAACGGCGAGTTCGAGATGAACGAGTACAGACCTGCTCCGATGACCGCATTTGACGCCTTTGACGCTATGGTAGAGAGCTGCTACGTCGACGAGAGCAATATCATCAAGATCGTTCCCTCTACACTCGAGGGCTGCGTTGTGCGCGTGTGCGACATCATCGCATATCTCGGCAAGGACAGACACGACGCTATCCGCGCGAAGATCGCCGAGCCCGACGAGGCCGCGGCAGACCCCGGATTCGGCATCGCCAACGCCGAGATCATTAACAACCTTGAGGTCAACATAATAGAGAACAGCTACGGCAAGCCATATATCATGCTCGATCGCGAGCACTACGATGGTCTGCGCCGCGTAAAGCGCGAGAACTACGAGAAGATATACAAGGTCGAGGCGGTCTCCAAGATTCTCGACGATTCTGTAAAGCCTATGATGCAGAGAATGTACTATAAGCTTCTCGGCGATCTCAAGGCAGGCAACAAGGCCTCTCCCGTATACAAGCATCACGTTGACTTCGTCTCCACCAACTACTACGCCGCGAAGACTCCCTACATCGAGACCGAGCCTAACCAGATAGTCGTGGATTATATGGCATCTATGACCGACGATTACTGCACCGAGCTCTATGAGTATCTTTTCCCGAGTAGCAATATAAAGATTGAGTATCACGGATACTTTGAGGATTTAATGATATGAGCAAGCCGAGGATAAGACTTAACGACGATCCCGAGGTCGTCGCAAGAATCAAGGAGGGACTCAAGCTCAAGGACGGCTACTGTCCCTGCCGTATTCCGAGAACAGAGGAGTACAAATGCATCTGCAAGGAATTCTGCGAGCAGATCGCCGATCCCGACTTTGAGGGTTACTGCCACTGTATGCTCTATTATAAGGAAAAAGGTTGATAAATTAACACCGAACGGTGCGATACCAAGTGAAGTATCGCACCGTTTTTGTACGTCTGTCCACCTCCAAAATATTAAAATTTCAAAAATTGACTTGTCAACAAGTGACTTTTGTGCTATAATAAGGGGGCTATAATTTATTCATCGGGTGAACCTATATGAAAAAGCAGAAAAAATGGGTAAAATTCCGTCACCGCGTATTCAGAGGAATACTTTATTGCACGCTCGGAGTTTACACCAGAATAAAATACAATATCAAGGTTGACAAATTCACCGGCACGGATAAGGGCCCCTATCTGATCCTTTTCAATCACCAGACGGCGTTCGATCAGTTCTTCGTCGGCATGTCATTCCGCGAGCCTGTCTACTATATGGCATCGGAGGATATCTTCTCAAACGGTTGGGTGTCCTCGATCATACGATACCTCGTCGCGCCCATTCCGATCAAGAAGCAGACCACCGACGTGCGCGCGATCCTCAACTGTATGAAGGTTGTGAAGGAGGGCGGCACTATCGCCATCGCTCCCGAGGGCAACCGCACATACAGCGGAGAGACGGTGTATATGAGTCCTACCATTGCTCCCTTGGCGAGAAAGCTCGGCGTGCCCGTTGTCCTCTATCGTATCGAGGGCGGATACGGCGTCCATCCCAGATGGAGCGACACCGTCAGACGCGGCAAGATGCACAGCTACGTCTCGCGAGTTATTACTCCCGAGGAGTATAAGGATATGACCGACGACGAGCTCTTCTCCGAGATAGAGCGCGGCCTTCACGTCAATGAGGCTACCGTCTCGGGCGAGTATCGTGGCAAGCATCTGGCAGAGTACCTCGAGCGCACGCTCTACGTCTGTCCGAGCCACGGCATCTCGCGCCTTGAGACCCACGGCGACGTCATAGAGTGTAAGCAGTGCGGCAGACGCGTCAGATATACCGCTACCAAGGAGCTTATCGGTGAGGGCTTTGAGTTCCCGTATCGCTTCGTCAAGGAGTGGTACGATCACCAGAGCGACGTCGTCAACTCTATAGATCCCCGCGATTACGCCGGCTCTGAGCATTACACCGACACCGTAGATTTCTACGAGGTCATTCCTTATCAGCGCAAGCAGCTGATCCGAGAGGGAGTAGAGCTCTCGCTCACCGATAGCGGAATAAGCATTGGCGGCGAGACCTATAACTTTGACGACATTTCCTCGATCGCTGTTCTCGGCAGAAATAAGCTGAACGTCTACCACGGCGGCAAAATCTATCAGATGAAGGGCGACAAGCGCTTCTGCGCCCTGAAGTTTGTACATATATATCATAGGTACAACAACGTCAAAAAAGGAGACAAGAATGTTCAATTTTTGGGATTATGAGGTTTGGAGCGGAATACTGCTCGTTGCAGTCCTGCTCGGCAGCCTTCTCGTTGGAAACACCCTGCGCAGAAAGATACCCTTTCTTAGAAACTCGCTTATACCCACGTCGGTCATCGCAGGATGCGTTCTTTTGATATTTACCGCGTGCTACAAGGCGATTACCGGCAACGTTTTCTTTGATTCCGCGATATTTGGCGGCGATGGCAGTACTCCCGGCACTCTTTCGGGCACGGCATCGCTTGAGCTCATTACATATCACGCGCTCGCACTCGGATTTATCGCCTCCTCGCTTAAATCCAGTGATAAGCCTGCAGGTAAGAAGCGCACAAGAGAAATTTTCGACACAGGTGTTACCACCGTGTCTACCTATCTTCTTCAGGGAACTGTCGGTATGGCGATCACCATTATCGCCGCACTCACGGTTATGCCCGGATTCTTTAAGGCATCGGGTCTTATCCTCCCCTTCGGCTACGGTCAGGGAACAGGTCAGGCGCTCAACTGGGGAGTCATTTACGAGGCTCTCGGCTTTGACGGCGGCGCCGACTTCGGTCTTACCATCGCGGCACTCGGATTCCTTTCTGCGGCTGTCGGCGGTGTCGTTCATCTGAACTGGAGAAAGGCAAACGGCAAGCTTAAGAGATCTTCCCGAACCGACGGAAGCGACACGACCGAGGCGGTAGAGGCTCCCGGCGAGATTCCTATGCAGGAGAGCGTCGATAAAATGACGATTCAGATCTCCTTTATCGTTATTGCTTACGTTATCTGCTTTGCATTTATGTACCTGCTCGGCGAGCTGCTCCCGGGTATGAAGGCGACGGTTTACGGCTTCAACTTCATTCTCGGTGTCATTGGCGCGATTATCGTTAAAACCGCGGTAAAGCTTCTTCGCAAGTGCGGTCTTATGCACAGAGAGTATATCAACAACTTCCTTCTGACCAGAACCTCCAACTTCTTCTTCGATCTTATGGTCGTTGCAGGTGTTGCGGCTATCAGACTTGATAAGCTCGAGAGCTATTGGGGCGTCGTGCTCCTGCTCGGTGTAGTAGGACTTCTGATCACTTACGTATATCTCCGCATCGTGAGCAGAGTTCTCTTCCCGGAATACGAGGAGGAGCAGTTCCTTATGATGTTCGGTATGCTCACAGGCACGGCATCCACGGGTACGATACTTCTTCGTGAGATCGACGACGAGTTCAAGACTCCTGCCGCCGACAATATGGTATATCAGAACTTCCCGGCGATAGTCTTCGGCTTCCCGCTTATGCTTCTTGCGAATCTCGCACCGAAGCAGCCCGAGCTGACCGTCGGTATACTCGCCGCATTCTTCGTCGTGATGAATATCATTCTTTTCAGAAATCAGATATTCAGAAAGCGCTCGAAGAAAAAGGGCAGTGAAGAAAAATAAAAGCAACAAAAAGAGCCGAGGAGGGAAGCCCTCCTCGGCTTTGGTATTATGTTGAGTAGTTGATGGATAAACGATAGTTAGTTGGAGTGTGATTACAGAGATTCTCGCGCTTTGTTGCGCGGTTATCTCGTCAAAAAAACGCGAGACGTTTTTTTGCGGGGCTTATCGCCGCTAGGTGCGGCGAAGCACCCGTAAAGTGGGGTCCAAAAGTAAAAAGGACACCCTTGCGGTGTCCTTTTTGCTTTTGGAGCGGATTACGGGTAAGCGAGGCAAAAACAACTGAGTGTTGTTTTTGACGACGTGCCCGAAGGAAATAAGGAGCTACAGGAGCGAGCCTGTGAGCGACGCATAGCGACTATATTTTCGAGCCGTCGGAGAACCCGCCACCGAGGTGGAGCGTGATTACAGAGTTATCTCGCTTTCGCGATCTAACTCGTCAAAAATCGCGAGGCGATTTTCGCAGGGCTTAGCGCCGCTAGGTGCGGCGCAGCACCCGCAAAGTGGGCTCCGAAAGCAAAAAAGGACACCATTGCGGTGTCCAAAAGGAGCGTGATTACAGAGATT
>JAZRFQ010000019.1:0-21973 GCA_045643725.1 Eubacteriales bacterium
CTCGTTGATAATTCTCTTAACCTCAAGGCCTGCGATTCTACCTGCATCCTTGGTTGCCTGACGCTGTGCGTCGGTGAAGTATGCGGGAACGGTGATAACCGCGTCGGTAACGGTCGTTCCGAGATAAGCCTCGGCATCCGCCTTCAGCTCCTGAAGGATCATTGCGGAGATCTCCTGAGGAGTGTACTTCTTGTCGTCGATGGATACCTTTGTATCCTTACCCATATCTCTCTTGATAGAGCTGATGGTCTTGTCGGGGTTGGTAACCGCCTGACGCTTTGCAACCTGGCCAACGAGTCTCTCGCTGGTCTTGGTAAATGCAACTACCGAAGGAGTAGTTCTCGCACCCTCGGGGTTAGTGATAACGATAGGCTCGCCGCCCTCGAAAACTGCAACGCAGGAGTTGGTAGTACCAAGGTCAATTCCAATAATCTTTCCCATAATGTTTTTTCCTCCAAATATATGAAATGTTTTTTATTTTTTATATTAGTTTGCCGTCTTTACCATAGCAAAGCGGATAACTCTCTTGTTTTTCTTGTAGCCCTTCTCAAACACGTCTACGATCTCGCCCTCACCGAAGGATTCGTCCTCGATGTGCATAACCGCGTTGTGAAGATTGGGGTCAAAAGTCTCGCCCACAGCTCCAACCGACTCGATTCCCATAGAAGAGAATACCGAATTCACGGCCTTGAGCGTCATGCCAAGTCCCTCCTTGACCTTCTCGCCGTCGTCGTAATTTGCGGCGCGCTCAAGGTTGTCAATAATCGGGAGAAGCTCTGCAACGGTGTCAGCCAATGCCGCCTCATAGGTGGCCTCGCGCTCCTCTCTCGAGCGGCGTCTGAAGTTCTCGTACTCCGCCGCCATGCGAAGATATTTATCATCCTTTTCCGCAAGCTCTGCACGGAGCTTTTCTATCTCAAGAAGCAGATCCTCTTTTTTGGGAGATGCCTTCTTGCTCTTGCCTGCGGTAGAGGTTTCCTTGTTTTCCATTTCAATTTCTTTATTGTCCATTATAGCCTCCGTTTTTTGTGGGATCGTCGAGAAGCATATCCTCGCCGAACATTCTGTCAAGTCCCGTCGCAAGACGGCTGATCATTCCGATAACCTTCTGATAATTCATACGCTTCGGGCCAATAACGCCGATCGCCAGCTGTGTGCCGCCTACCGTCACGTTCTTGAATATGAGGGTAGAGTTGCTCATCGCGTCGCTTCCGTCCTCCGCGCCGATATAGACGTTGATGCCGTCCTCGGTCGTGGTGTGAGAGGAGATAACGTCGAGTATCTTTTCCTTTTCCTCAAGAACGCCGAGAAGATTTCTGAACTTCGATACGTCGGAGTACTCGGGATACTGAAGAAGGTTTGTAACACCATCGAGCTTGATATCCGCGGTGTCGAGCTCGTTCATCGTCTCGTAGATGACCTTGATCGTGGGATGCACCATCGCCGACGCCGCACTCATGATGCTCTCGAGCTTTACGATTATCGGCATCGTGATGCTGTCGGACTCGAGGTTAACAAGGTAGATGTTAAGTGCCTCGGTGAAGCGGCGAAGGTCGTCGGGAGAGAGCGAGAAGGAGAGGTGTATCGTCTTTGCCTTCACGGTCTCATCAGAGAACATCATAACGAGAAGAAAATCACGGGGCGACAGATGCACGCTGTCAAATCTGTTGATCCTGATCTTTCCGGCGCCCGCCTTGAAGGCGATGCCCATATAGTCGGTGAAGGACGAGGCGATCTTCGATGCCTCCTCGAGGATCTCATCCATCTCGGTGAGCTTGTAGCGAAGTCGCTCGTTGATCTCGTCGATCTCGTATCTCGTCTGACTGTACTGCTGAATGAGCGAGTCAACGTAGAATCTGTAGCCGAGCTCGGAGGGAATACGTCCTGCCGAGGTATGAGGCTGAACGAGATAGCCCATTTCCTCAAGCTCTGCCATCTCATTTCTGATGGTCGCCGAGGAGCAGGGAATAAGAGCATCCTGCGAGAGATACTTTGAACCGACAGGCTCGCCGTGGTTGATATGAGCGTCTACTATTGCTTTTAATATCTGTCTTTTCCTGGGTGAAAGTCCTGAATAGTCCATTTTTACCTCCCATTTTTTACGTTTTAGCACTTAACGCGCTTGAGTGCTAAACGTGACACCATTAATATAATACATTTTTGGCGCATTGTCAAGCATTTTTGCAATAAATTGTGTGAACATTCTGTTAACATTTGTCCGTCTTGTCATTTAAGTGCTAATTCAACAAAAAACCTCTTTTTTCACCCTCCAAAATAACGCAAAATATTTAATTTACCTTTAAAACTTGTTCTTAAATTATTAACTTTTATAGGTTACAATATAGTATCAATATCCATTATGGAGAATTATATGCTTAATGACGTAAAAGAATATCTATCTCTGAATCTTAACGATTATAGCAATATAAACGTTAACTTCGAGATAAACAAGTTCATTCTTCTCTGTGCTGTAGCTTTGTGCGTCGTTTCGTTCTTTATCAACTACAAGCGATCTATTCTCGCCGATACGGTAAAGCAGCTTCTGCGCCATAACGCCACCGACGAGGAGAGTGCCAAGACCCTCGGTGAGCTCGGACTTGCAGGCTCTCGCGGAGTAAGGAAGGCCATCACCTCGAGCGCACAGCTCCGCAGAATGATAACCGTGGTTGGCGAGCACCGTCCCACCTACGAGGAGTACGTTGCGGCACAGAAGGAGAAGAAAAAGCTCGCGGAGCAGGACCCTCTCACCCTCCGCATCTACGTTCCAAAGGAGGCTATGGATCGCGCAAAGTACGTTTATAACACATACACCTCATCCATTTCTCGCACTCTGCTCGCATGCGTGATGTATATTGCTCTCGCTGCCTGCCTGATACTCCTGATGCCCGAGCTTCTCGCTCTTATCAACGGCTCGCTCGGAGCGTAAAAAAAGGACTCTGTCAAAAACAGAGTCCTTTTTTTCAGAATATAGGATATCCTGCCGCGGTGTGCGCCTCGTAGAGCTCGTCACACATCTTGATGATCTCGTCAATGGAGAGCTCTGCTCCCGTATGAGGATCGAGCATTGCCGCCTGATAGACGTGCTCCATCTTTCCGGTCACAGCCGCCTCTATTGTGAGAAGCTGAGAGTTTATATTAGTCATATTCATCGCCGCGCACTGAACGGGAAGTCTTCCCACGCGACAGGGATGTATGCCGTGACCGTCAACGAGGCAGGGAACCTCGATGCAGGCATCGTGAGGCAGATTCTCTATGAGACCGCCGGTGTTCATGACGTTTCCGCCTATCTCATACGGTGTGTTGGTAACGATAGCCACCATAATGCGCGATGCATACTCGTGCGAGCGCTCGTGCTTTATATCTCCGCCGTTAAGAATCTCCTCCTTCTGCTTTTTCCAGCCGGCGATCTGATCCACGCAACGGCGAGGATACTCGTCAAGAGGAATCTTATATTTTTCAATAAGCTCGGGATACTTCGACTTGATGTAGAAATAGTTATACTCGGCGTTATGCTCCGAGCTCTCGGTGCAGTAGTAGCCGAATTTATCGATATAATCGAGGCGGATCATATTATCGTGGCTCTCGAGATTCTTTTCTTTGGCAAGGCGGCGAAGCTCGGGATAGAGATCGTTGCCCTGCTTGTCGCGCACGTCAAGAAGCCATGCCATGTGGTTGATACCTGCGATGAGCTCCGATCCGATCTCTATATCGCGGCGATCCAGCGTCTTGAGAAGCGATTTGGTGCATACCTGCACGCTGTGGCAAAGACCGATGGTCTTGATCTTCGTGTATCTGTTCATATAGCCCGTGAGGATCGCCATCGGGTTGGTGTAATTGAGGAAGAGAGCATCGGGGCAAACCTCCTCCATATCGCGTGCAAAGTCCTTCAATACGTGAATAGTACGAAGTCCGCGGAAGATACCGCCGATTCCTGCGGTGTCGGCTATAGTCTGTCTCAGTCCGTATTTCTTCGGAATCTCAAAATCGATAATGGTACAAGGATCGTAAAGACCGACCTGAATGGCGTTAATTACAAAGCGCGCGCCGCGAAGGGCCTCCTTGCGATTTTCTACGCCGAGATATTTGCCGATCTTCGCATTACCGCCGTTATACTTTTTATTAAGGAGATCAATAACAAGGAAGGACTCCTCGAGTCTGTCGCCGTCAATGTCGTAAAGCGCTATCTCGAGCCCATCGGTAAGAGCAGGGGTGAGAAGAGTATCGCCAAGCACGTTCTTTGCAAATATAGTGCTGCCTGCACCCATAAAGGTTATTTTCATAGTTTCCTCCGTAAAAAATTTTATTGACAATATAATTTTATCACAAAAAATGTGTACTTTCTATTGCATTTTGCGACTTATATATGTTAAAATGTTGCTATATGGCAAAAAGGAGGCAGCTATGAGACATACAAATCAGATTGACGTGGCAATTAGCAGCGCTATAGGATTTGAGGATATTTCACCTCTGTTTTTCGGTCACGAGAGCTGTGCGAGTCTGCATAGCTTCGGCCCTTACGTCAGAGATTATTACCTCGTTCATTTCTGCCTTGCAGGGCGTGGCGTGCTTGAGGATAAATACGGCAGACACGAGATCTCGGCAGGCGAGCTCTTCGTTATCCGTCCCGGAGAGGTCACGCTATATACCGCAGACAGACTCGATCCCTGGGAATATATATGGATCGCATTCAAGGGCAGACGTGCCGAGGTATTTGACTTCGGCGCATCGGTCATTGCCTATCCCGAGGATACCGTCGAGCGCCTCTGCGAGCTGATCGACGGCGAGACACGTTCAGCATACGCCTATCTCGGCATAATTTACGAGCTGATACACAGACTGTTCCCGGATAGCGAAGAAGCTCCCGACCGACTCGCTATGATAAAGAGATATATCAAGTACAACTATATGAAGCCGATAACCATCGCCGAGCTCTCGTCGGCGTTTGGCCTCGAGCGGAGCTATATGTTCAGAATATTCAAGCGCCGTTACGGAGTCGGAGTAAAGGAATTCATAACGAAAACGCGAATGGAGAAGGCCACCGCCTTTTTGAAGGAGGGCTACTCGGTTAGCGAGACCTCGCATATGGTTGGCTACGCCGACGTCTTTAATTTTTCAAAGGCGTATAAGCGTTATTTCGGCATCTCTCCGTCGCAATGCACCGTGTAAATTATATAAAAAAGCCCACCCGTGTGAAGTTTTCGCTTCAAACAGGTGGGTTTTTCTTTTTAGTTTAGCATACGTCCATAATGATGGGAAGTATCATCGGGCGGCGCTTTGTTTCCTTATAAATATACTTCGCAAGATCGTCCTTGACGGCGTTCTTGATCTGTACGATGTCACGCGTGCGCTTTGAGAGGGTTATAGAGAGGCTGGTCTCTACCACCTTTTTCGCGCCCATCATAAGAAGCTCGGACTCCTTGACGTAGACGAATCCGCGAGAGACGATATCGGGACCCGAAACAATCATGCCGTAGCTGACGTCGATAGCCATAACGACTACCACAAGTCCGTCCTCAGCGAGATGCTTTCTGTCGCGGAGCACTACGCTACCGATGTCACCGACACCCGAGCCGTCGACCATAACGCGACCTGCGGGCACGCTGCCAAAGAGGCGTGCGCCCTTCTTCTCGACCTCAAGCACCTGACCGATCTCGGCGATAAAGATGTTCTTTGAGGGAATGCCCATAAACTCGGCAATATCCTTGCCTGCGTAGAGATGTCTGAACTCGCCGTGCACCGGCATATAGTACTCGGGGCGCAGGAGTGCCATCAGGAGCTTGATCTCCTCGCGGCAGGCGTGGCCCGACACGTGAACGTCCTCTACCGAGTCGTTTACAACCTTGACGCCGCATCTGATAAGAGCGTTGATGATCTTGTTTACGAGCTTCTCGTTACCGGGGATCGCCGATGCGCTGAGCACTACCACGTCGTCGGTGGTGATCTTCACCTTGTCGTGCTCGGCGAATGCGATTCTGTAGAGTGCCGACATAGGCTCGCCCTGGCTGCCCGTAGTGATGAGAGTCAGCTCGGAGGGACGATAGCGCTTAATGTCCGCAACGTCGATGAGAACGCCGTCGGGCAGATCCATATAGCCGAGCTCAACGGCCGCGCCGATGACGTTGACCATACTGCGACCGAGGATTGCGACCTTACGGCCGTGCTTTGCCGAGGCGTTGATTACCTGCTGAACTCTGTGAACGTTAGAGGAGAAGGTAGCGACGATAAGTCTCTTGTCCTCATACTGTGCGAAGATTCGCTCAAGCGACGAGCCAACCGTTCTCTCGGAGGGAGTGAATCCCGATCTCTCGGCGTTCGTCGACTCGCAGAGCAGGAGCTTTACGCCCTCGCGACCGATCTCGCCGATACGGGTGAGATCCATGATCTTATCGTCAATAGGAGATACGTCGAGCTTGAAGTCGCCCGAGTGGAATACAGTACCGACGGGAGTTTTGATTGCTATAGCGCAAGCGTCGGCAATAGAGTGGTTAACGTGAATGAACTCGGCCTTGAAAACACCGAGATTTACGACGTCACCTGCCTCAACGGTATAGAGATCGGGCTCCTCGGGAGGTCTGATCTCATCGAGCTTGCCCTCGAGAATGCCGAGAGAGAGGCGCGTACCGTAGACCGGCACGTTGATCGCGCGCAGAAGATAGGGAATACCGCCGATGTGATCCTCGTGACCGTGAGTTACGAGAACTCCGCGCACCTTGTGAGCGTTTGCAACAAGGTATGAGAAGTCGGGAATTACGAGATCGACGCCGGGCATATCCTCGTCGGGAAATCCCATGCCGCAATCGATGACGATTATATCATTTCCATACTCAAGAAGGGTTATGTTCTTACCGATCTCCTGCAGACCGCCGAGAGGGATGACCTTGAGCTTGCCCGATCTCTCGTGAGTGGGCGCTTTTTTCTTCTGTGCTACCGGGGTCTCGGTATAGTCAAAGTGATTCGTGCCGCTCTTATAGGCGGCGTGCTTTCTCTTCTGCACCTCGGAGTGAGCAGCAGGCTTTTTCGGCTCTGCCTTCGCCTTGCGTTTTGCAGAATTATTCTTTGCCTCTGCCTTTGCCTTCTGTGCGAGCTTTTTCTGTGTCTCGTTCATGAGCTCGGCAGGCTTTTTCGGCTTCGCCACAGGATTTGCCTTTTTAGACTTCGGCTGATTGCCCTTCTTTTCGCTCTTGTTTTCTTTCTTATTTTCTTTTTGCATCTATGTTACCTTTCTTTAAAAAGGGGGAGAGCGCGCAGAAAATGCCGCCTTCCCCCGTACGATTTTTCTCAAAAAAACTGCGGTTGGCAAAGTAGCTGAATATATCGGGTGAATTGCTCTATCGGCGCATTTTTATCGCCGCGTGTCAGATTAAAAGGAGTAAAATCAATAGATTTTATGAATTAGCCTATACCCGTGTTAAGTTTACCAAAACGTATATGTACAACGTTCGTAACGAATTATGTATTGCTCCAACCCTGTTTATTCGTCTGAAAGTAAAATATTTTTGAGAAAATGTAAACCAAAGTTTACTTTATCTGATTATCTTCTACCGAAGAGTCTGCCAAAGAAGCCAACCTTCTTATCCTGACCGGCATCCGCCTGATCCTCGACTATCTCGACTACCTCGATTGCAGACTCCTCTACTACGGGTGCAGTCTCAACAACGGGCTCTTCATTAACTACTACAGGCTCTTCTGCTGCAGGTGCTTCAACTACAGGCTCTGCTACGGGCTCTACAGGCTTTACTTCATCTGCGGTCTCGACAGCTTCTAGAGGTGTCTTGCTTGCTACAGCTCTCTTTCTCTTCTTCTTTTCGGGAACTGCAACCTCGAAGCTATCGTCAAAGAGATCATCGAGAGAAATGCCGTAAAGTGCCTTTATCTCAAGAAGCTTGGGAACCTCGGGGTAAGAGGTGCCGTTCTCCCACTTATAAACGGCCTGTCTGGATACGCCAACTGCCTTTGCAAAATCGTCCTGGGTAAGTCCTTTGTTTTTTCTGAGAACAATGAGTTTTTCCTTAAAAGTCATTTTTTTCTCTCCATTTCCGCCAAATAGGCAAAATTAATTTTTATTTTTTAATTATTTTGAAGATCGTCGTAAATATCCTGATACTCGTTATAATTGGTGAAGGTAGTAGAAGCGAGTCTCCAACCTGCCTCCTCCTCAACCAGACGAATATTCAAAGTCTGTGTCTGCGTCTTGCCGTTAAGAGTTACCGTGACGTCTATAGTCGCATTAACGTACTCACGGTTTGAACCTGTAATGGTGAGAGTGTCGAAATTGTAGGTCATCTCGCTCTTTATAAGCGGATCGTATTCACGGTGCACCATAATATAAAGAGGCTTCGGATCTACTCTGTTGTCGTCATTCTGCTGATAATATCTCGACATCTGTGACGTTCCCGCACCGGAGAAGGTTCCGGAGAACATTCCCTCGGCGTGAGCCTCGGAGAAGACCTCCTTCGTCATCTTCTTCAGCTCGTTTATCGTACTGAATCCGAGCTCGGCGAGATGCGTGGGATCTGCCTCACAGTAGAGACTGACGTTGTTCTCGGAATACTCGAGAAATCTTATTCCCTCACCGTAGTAGATGTCATTGATCTTTACCGAAGCCTTGATAAGCTCGATCGCCGCCGCTTTGACCTCGGCCTCATCATATTTTATATCACAGGAGATGAGAGCTACGGGAATGGTGGCTATTATAAGAAGCAGAGCCACTATTCTTACGATATTTTTCATCAGAAGGATTCCTCCTCGGAATCAAGAGATTCGCGTGCGGGAGCTTCTACCTTCTTTTCCTCGCTCTTCTCGGATTCGATGTCGCGCTCGATATCCTCGGTGCTCTCATCGATCTCCTCCTGCTTTTCAAGACGGGTTGCATTGATGATGTATGCCCCCTCGGCAAGTCTCATCGAGATAACACCCGTTGCGGTTCTCGAGTAAACGTTGATGGAGCTTACGGGAGTTCTGATGATCGTGCCCTCGTTGGTGATGAGCATGATATCATCGTCGTCTGCAACAGTAATTACCGCCGCGAGCTTACCCGTCTTCTCGGAGATCTTATGGCAGGCAACGCCGTGACCGCCGCGGTTCTTCATCTGACGGAAGTCGGAGAAGAGCGTTCTCTTACCCATACCGCCCTCGGTGATGGTGAGCATCTTCTTCTCGTCGTCAACAACGCATACGCCAACGACGTAATCGTCATCGGAAAGGGTGATTCCGCGCACGCCGCGTGCGGTACGTCCCATACATCTTACGTTGTTCTCGTCGAATCTTACTGCAAGACCGTTGCGAGTCGCGATGATAAGGCTCTCGCATCCGGTGGTGTGACGAACGAAGATAAGATCATCATCCTCGTCAAGATTGATCGCGATCTTTCCTGCACGTCTCTGATACTCGAACTCGGAGAGGAGCGTTCTCTTGATAACGCCCTTTCTCGTTACCATGGTGAGATATTCACCCTCGGTGAACTCCTTGATAGGAATTATCGCGGTAACCTTCTCGCCTTCCTGAAGCTCGATGATGTTAACAAGGTTAGTACCCTTGGCAGTTCTGCCTGCCTCGGGGATTCTGTAGGCCTTCTTTGCATAAACTCTACCCTTGCTGGTGAAGAACATAAGGTGAGAGTGAGAGTTAGAGACGATAACGTTCTCGACGTAGTCGTCCTCCTTGGTAGTCATACCGATGATACCCTTACCGCCTCTGTTCTGTGCCGAGTAGACGTCTGCCTTCTGGCGCTTGATGTAGCCGGTGTGAGATACGGTGATAACGCAGGTGTGACGCTCGATGAGGTCCTCAAGGTCGATCTCCTCAACCGCCTCGCAGAGCTCGGAGCGACGTGCGTCGCCGTACTTCTTCTTGATCTCCTCAAGCTCACACTTGAGGATCTCGCGTACCTTGCCCTCGTCGGCAAGAATTGCACGCAGCTCTGCAACGATAACTGCGAGCTTCGCGATTCTGTCCTCTACCTTCTGACGCTCGAGTCCGGAGAGCTTACCGAGTGTCATCTCGACGATAGCCTGCGCCTGTGCCTCGGAGAGCTCGAAGCGCTCCATAAGAGCGAGCTTTGCCGCAGGAATGGACGCCGAGGACTTGATGATCTGAATTACCTCGTCGATATTGTCGATTGCGACCTTGTAGCCCTCGAGGATGTGCATCTCACGAAGAGCCTTATCAAGATCGAATTTGGTTCTGTTGATTATGATTTCCTTCTGGAAGCCGATATACTTGTCGAGAATCTGCGGCAGGTTCATGGTCTTGGGCTCGCCGCCGTCAATAACAAGCATATTGACCGAGCAGGTATCCTGAAGCTGGGTGTACTTGTAGAGCTGATTGAGTATGTACTCGGAGTTAGCGTCGCGTCTGTACTCAACGACGATCCTCATACCGCCTCTGCCCGACTCGTCACGAAGTGCTGTCAGACCCTCGATCTTCTTCTCGCGGTGGAGATCTGCGATACTCGCAATGAGCATCGACTTGTTTACCATGTAGGGGATCTCGGTGAAGATGATCTGATGCTTTTCCTCGTTTATCTCGGCTCTGGCTCTGATGTAGACTCTGCCGCGGCCGGTCTCGTATGCCTCACGGATACCGCGAGAGCCGTAAATGATAGCGGCAGTGGGAAAGTCGGGTCCCTTGATAAACTGCATAAGCTCGTCAACCGAGCACTCGGGATTGTCAATTCTGTAGACCGTACCGTCAATAACCTCGGTGAGGTTATGAGGAGGAATGTTGGTCGCCATACCAACCGCGATACCGACCGATCCGTTTACGAGAAGGTTCGGGAATCTCGAGGGAAGCACCGTAGGCTCGTCACGGGTGTTATCGAAGTTTCTAACCATAGGAACGACGTTCTTCTCAATGTCGGTCATCATATGGTTTGCCATACGGCTCATTCTCGCCTCGGTGTAACGGTAAGCGGCAGGCGGGTCGCCGTCTACGTTACCGAAGTTACCGTGTCCCTCAACGAGAGTGTAACGGAGAGAGAAATCCTGCGCCATTCTTACCATCGTGCCGTATACGGCAGAGTCGCCGTGCGGATGGTATCTACCAAGCACGTTACCGACTGTGGTCGCGGATTTTCTGAAGGGCTTATCGTGGGTAAGATTATCCTCGTACATAGCGTAGAGAATACGTCTCTGTCCCGGCTTCATACCGTCTCTTACGTCGGGAAGCGCACGGGAGGTTATAACGCTCATAGAATACTCTATGAAGGAGGTTCTTACCTCCTTTTCCATATCTCTTTCCTCTATTCTCTGTAAAGGAAATTCGATATCGGAGCTTTTATAGGTGTGTTCCATTTATGTTATCCTTTCAAAAATCAGGTAAAACGTAAATATTACTTTACATTTATTACTTATATATCGAGGTTTTCTACGAATTTTGCATTCGCGGTGATAAACTCACGGCGGGGCTCAACCATATCGCCCATAAGAATCGAGAATATCTCATCGCACTTGATAGCGTCCTCGATGGTGACCTTGAGAAGAGTTCTCGTCTCGGGGTTCATCGTGGTATCCCAGAGCTGATCGGGGTCCATCTCACCGAGACCTTTGTATCTCTCGGACTGAACGCCGGTCGTACCGAGCTCCTCAACGCACTTATCCTTTTCCTCCTCAGAGAAGGCGTAGCGAAGATTCTTACCCTTGTAAACCTTATAAAGCGGAGGCTGTGCAAGGTAGATATGTCCCTCTTCGATAAGCTGCTTCATATGACGGAAGAAGAAGGTCAGAAGAAGTATTCTGATATGCGATCCGTCGACGTCGGCATCGGCCATAATGACGATCTTGCCGTAGCGGAGCTTGTTGATGTCGAAATCGTCGCCGATACCGCATCCAAGCGCCTGAATAATGGGAATAATGGAAGTATTGGAATAGACCTTATCAAGTCTTGATTTTTCTACGTTAAGAACCTTACCGCGAAGTGGAAGTATAGCCTGGAAACGGCTATCACGGCAGTTCTTTGCAGATCCGCCCGCGGAATCTCCCTCTACGAGATAAACCTCGGTGTATCTTGCATCGCGCTCGTTACAGTCTGCGAGCTTACCGGGAAGAGTAGAAACCTCAAGAGCGTTCTTCTTTCTAGACATCTCACGGGCACGGCGTGCGGCCTCGCGTGCGCGATTTGCCGCCATAGCCTTCTCGATGATCATCTTTGCCGCGGAGGGATTCTCCTCAAGATATTCGGAAAGCTTTGCCGAAACGATGTTATCTACAAGACGGCGGATCTCGGAGTTACCGAGCTTTGCCTTGGTCTGCGACTCGAACTGCGCGTCTGTGAGCTTGACCGAGATGATAGCAACAAGTCCCTCTCGAACGTCATCACCCGACAGACCCTTGTCTTCGCCCTTTATAATGCCCTTATTCTTGCCGTAATCGTTGATGGCCTTGGTGAGAGCCGACTTAAATCCGGTCTCGTGAGTACCGCCCTCGATAGTGGACATATTGTTAGCGAAGGAAACTATGGTCTCGTTATAGCTGTCGTTATACTGCATAGCGACCTCTGCTATAGAGCCGCCCTCTTCGCCCTTCATATAGATGACCTCGGGATGAACGGGAGTGCCGCGCTTCTGACTGTTGAGATACTCAACGAAGGACACGATACCGCCCTCGTAGTGAAGCACCTCCTCGCGCTCACAGCCCTCACGCTTATCAGAGAGAACTATCTTAACACCGGCATTGAGGAATGCCTGCTCTCTCATTCTGGTGAGCAGGATCTCGAAATCGAATACCGTCTCCTCGAAGATAGTAGGATCGGGCTTGAATCTGACGTACACGCCGTGTCTGTCGGAGTCACCCTCACACTTGAAGGGACGTGCAACCGCACCGCGCTCGAATCTCTCGGTATATCTCTTACCGTCACGGCAGTTCTCAACCTCAAGCCACTCGGAAAGAGCATTAACAACAGACGCACCAACGCCGTGAAGACCGCCGGCGATCTTATATCCCTCGCCGCCGAACTTTCCGCCTGCGTGAAGAACGGTGTATATTACCTCAAGGGTGGGAAGACCGAGCTTCTCATTCATACCCGAGGGAATACCGCGTCCATCGTCCTGTACGGAAATACTGTTATCCTCGTTAATAGTTACGTTAATGCAGCTGCAATAGCCTGCAAGTGCCTCGTCGATAGAGTTATCTACTATCTCATAGACGAGGTGATGAAGACCGCGTATCGAGGTAGTTCCGATATACATACCGGGTCTTTTTCTTACAGCCTCAAGTCCCTCAAGAACTTGTATTTGGCTGTCGTCATAGCCCTTTGTTTCCATCTCGTTTGCCATCTTTTTCTCCTTTTATCTTAGCTCTTATTTTTCGGTATTGGAATCATATCCCTCGTCGGCGCGAAGCTTCAGACCGACTGTAGATATTCTCGAAAGCTTTACCCTCGACTCTCCGTCCTCAACGTAGAGCACGAATGATCGGGGAAGATCGGCGTTATCGTACTCGACAAGCCCGAGCTTCTGCTTTCTGTTTATAAAATCCTTGCTTATATTTGACACGGTTGCCGTGTCAAGGTCAAAAATGCCGATAATCTTATCGTCCTTGACGCTTTTTTTATTTCCTATATGTAGGTACATAAGATCCTGCCTTTACTTCGATTACACAGTCTGCAAAATCCATCATTCCGTCGGGCTCGCAGGAGGTGATTATTATCTGCCTCTCGCCGATTCCCTCGAGAATATATTTTCTTCTTTGCTCGTCGAGCTCGCTGAGCACGTCATCGAAGAGAAATACGGGATATTCGCCGCATATCTCGCGATTGACCTCGCCCTCTGCAAGCTTGAGAGCCAGAACGACCGATCTCTGCTGTCCCTGCGAGGCAAAATATCTCGCGGCATTGCCGTTTATACTCACCTCAAGGTCGTCGCGGTGCACGCCGTAGAGGCTCTGTCCCACGATCTTCTCACGCTCGAGATTTTCGGTCAGTCTTGCTTTATATCTTTGTTTTACTTCTTCTTTATCGGATGATTCCTCAATATCGCATTTATAGAAGAGCGACAGCTCCTCGCGACCGTCGGAAATGTCATTCATAAAGCCCTTTGCATAAAGCTCGAGCTTTTTTATATAATTCTTTCTGAAAAGGTAGATATCCGCGGCATATTCAGCCATGGATTCCGACCAACAGATAAGCTCACGCTGATCGTAATATTCGCCCTTTGAGCATTTTTTCAGAATTGCGTTTCTGTTCTCAAGAGAAATTTTATAATCGGCGTATATTTTAACGTAAGTCGGGTAACACTGTGATATCGCAACGTTTAAGAATGCGCGTCTTTCCTCCGGGCCCATCTTGACGAGCCAGAGATCGTCGGGGACGAAGAGCACGGTCTTGAAGCTGCCTATCATCTCGGTTACCTTGGATATTTTGTAGCCGTTTTTCTTTCTACGTCTCTCACGTCCGAAGAGTGAATACTCAAGAGTATTAATGCCGTCCTCGTTCTCATAGTCTACAGAGATGCGAAAGCCCTCTTTTCCAAAGGAAATAAGCTCGCGATCCTCCTTAGCCCTAAAGGATTTGCCTCTTGAGAAAATATAAATTCCCTCAACGGCGTTGGTTTTTCCCTCCGCGTTTTTTCCGTGAATAAGATTAACGCCGGGAGAAAACTCAATATTACATTTTTCTATATTTCGAAAGCTCTCGGCAGAAAATCTTTTTATTATCATCTCTGTTCGTTCATTCTAACGGGAAGGATCATATAGTAGTAGCTGAAGTCCTCCATCTCCTCTGCAGGCTCGATGGTGATCGCTCTCGTAGGACCGCTCATGGTGATTCTGATATTCTCACCCTCTGCGGCTCTGATGCTGTTGATGAGATAACGGCAGTTGAAGCCGATCTCGATATCGCCGCCCTCGTGAACGCAGTCCATCTCGTCGCAAACGTTACCGTTTACAGAGGTAGAGGAGAGCGAGATAAACTGACCGTCGGTGATGATCTTAACGTAGCTTCTGCCGCTGCCCTGGATCTTCTCCTCTGCGATGATGTTCGCTCTCTCGAGACCGTCGAGGAATCTCTCTCTGTCAACGGTCACGAAGATGTCGTTGTCCTTGGGCATGATTCTGTTATAGTCGATATATTCGCTATCAATAGTTCTGGTGAAGAAGATAATGTCGCCGCTCTTTACTATCGCGTGCTTTCTCGAGAGATAGAAGGTAACCTCATCCTCCGACTCGCCGAGGATCTTCGAGAGCTCGCCGAGCGCGTGGCCGGGCATAATGAAGGAGCAATCAACCGATGCACCTTCGAAGAGAGAGCCAACCTCATACTTGTAGTTGCACTTGGAGAGAGTAAAGCTGTCGCAGGATACGATCTCGATCTCATCCTTCTTAATATTGAAGAACGCGCCGCAGAGCATAGGACGGTTATCCTGCTCGGCGATGGAGTGAGATACCTTACCGATCATCTTCTTGATGATCTCTGCCGAAACGGTGAATCCTCTGTCAGAGCGAAGCTCGGGAAGATTAGGGAAGTCCTGACCGTTCATAGCGAAGATAGAGAAGGATGCCTTGCCGGAGGAGATGAAGCAGTTGAGTCTGTCATTTACCTCGATGGTGATCTCATCCTCGGGGAGAACTCTCACGGTCTGATAGAATCTCTGCGCGTTGATTATGTACTTACCCTCGCGCTCGATGGATACGGCGTCGAGCGTTGCTCTTACACCCTTATTCATATCATAGGTAGAAATCTGAATTTTACCGTCCTTGAGCGTCTCGATGAGAACGCCCTCGATGGAGGTAATGGTGTTTTTATTGGATACCGTTCCCATTGCGGGAGTGAGCTTTTCCATAAGTGCAGCCTTGGTTACTGTAATTTTCATTTTATATCTCCGTTCGGTTAGAAAGTTTTGGAATTTTCCCCCTGTCGGGGCGTTTTTCGGCGGAAGCCGTAGAGCAAAATAATAATTATTCTGGTAGAGGTAGTAGTAATAGGGGCTGTTCAAAATGTTGACAACGCGATTTTCTCATATTTCAAGCGGATAAAACGGCAAAAAAACTCAACAAATTTTCTGTTCGTTTTTGTTGAAAAAAAGATCAGAAAAAACGACAAAAATCAAACATCTTTTCGACATCTTATCAACCGCAAGTTTTCAACATTTAAACATAAAAATGTTTACAGATGTCACCCTTTTATTTCCTTGATCATACGCTTGATATCGGCATCGGCGTTCTTGACGGTTCTCATATTGGTGTTGACCTTATTGATCGATGCGATCACTGTCGCGTGATTTCTGCCGAAGATGTTACCGATCTCGTTAAGAGTGAGGTCGGTGAGCTCCTTGATTATGTAGATCGCAACGTGACGTGCATTCGCCACGGTGTCGGTTCTGTTCTTGGACTTGATATTCTCCTCGGAGATGCCGTAGTGTCTGCATACCACCTTGAGTATGCGCTCGATCATCGCGTCTGTGGGGATATTTCCGGGATCTATGACCGAGATAGCCTGGTCTACGATCTCCTTTGTTACCTTCTGTCCCGAGAGGCTTGTGACGGCGTTAATACGCTTCAGAACGCCCTCGATCTGTCTTACGTCCTTCTGGAGTCTCTCTGCGAGGTAATCTATGAGCTCCTTGTCTATGCTGAGTCCCATAGCGTCGCTCTTCTTGGTTATGATCGCCGCACGAAGCTCGAAGTTCGGAGGTTGAACGTCTGCGATGAGTCCGCCCTCGAATCTCGTACGAAGTCTGTCCTCGAGAGGATTGATGTCCTTTGGAGGACGGTCGGAGGTGAGGATGATCTGCTTGTCGGCCTCGTAGAGAACCGAGAAGGTATGGAAGAACTCCTCCTGTGTCGACTCCTTACCTGCGATGAACTGAATATCGTCGATCAGAAGCACGTCTGCCGTACGGTACTTTTCCTTGAATTGCGAGGTGCTACCGTTCTGGATCGCGCTGACCAGCTCGTTGATGAAGGACTCGCTCTTCTTGTAAACGATCTTGAGAGTGGGATTATTCTTCTTCATATCGTTTATGATAGCGTAGAGAAGGTGAGTCTTACCGAGACCCGACTGACCGTGAATGAAGAGCGGGTTGTAGGTACAGGGCTCTTTAGCTACTGCGTAGCAGGCGGCACGGGCAAAGGTGTTAGACGATCCCTCGACGAAAGTGTCGAAGGTGTACTCGTCGAGAATGCTCGAGTTGTCGGAGTTGATTATCTCGGTGAACTTGTTCTCCTTTTCAACAGCCTTCTCGATAACCTCGGGAGGTGTGACGAGCACCTGCTCGGCGTCCTTATCCGAGTAGTTGTTCTTGTTGTCCTCGGATACGATCTCAACGTTTATCTCCGTACCGAGAAGGTCTGCGAGAGTGCTCTTGATAAGATCGTAGTAGGGCATTATCATTTTCTTTCTGAGTGCCGTGGGAGTGGTGAATACCGCGCCCGTCTCGTCGAGAGAAATAAGCTTGAAGTCATTGAACCAAAGCTTGAATATAGAAGGATATCCGGGGAAACGCTGACCGAGTTCTGCCAGAAAGTCGTTCAGTATAAGATTAAGCTCATCCATGGTTAGTCCTTTCGTTCGTAAAAAAATAAGGGTAAAAATTCGCGCGCCCGCGCGAAAATATATAATCTCGCTCTTATTTTACCACAAAAATATTTAAAAATCAAGCATTAAGCTATAAATTATATAAAAGTTTAATAATAAATGAGGTATTTTTGGCCTTTTTTACATTCTTTTCGGTCTGCTTTTGACAAATGCGGAAATTACGAGTCCCAAAATCAGAGATGCGGTGATTCCCACCGCCGATGCCGACAGACCGCCCGAGAGTATTCCGAGAGGGCCGATCTCGTCTATAGCCTTCTTGACGCCCCTTGCAATAGTCGCGCCGAATCCGATGAGAGGGACGGACACTCCTGCGCCGAAGATCTCGAAAAACGGCTCGTAGAGCCCCGTAGCGTATACGAGGACTCCGATCGAAACGAACAGCACGAGAATACGCGCAGGTGTCAGCTTCGTCAGGTCGATGAGAAGCTGTGCCGCGACGCACAGAACGCCGCCGGCGAGAAACACGAGTATAGGTGAGTGTAGCATTTTTTATCCTTTCTTTAATTGATCGTCCGGTCACGCGCCCGAGGTTGATTCCAGGCGAATAAGAGGGGCGACACCGTAGATCGCCGAGCCCTGCAAAAGTGATGACGGGTTCATCAGCGCGCCGGTCGAGAGGAAGAGCAGATTTTTGACGTCGCCGCGCTCAAGCGCGGGTAGAAATTCGAGCGCGAGCAGAGCCGCACTCGTTCCGCAGCCCGATGCACCGGCGTGCACGTCCTGACCCGTACCCTCGTAGAGCATCTTGCCGCAGTCGGCGTGTCGCCTCGCCGCCGTGGGATACCTCTCTGAGAGTATGTCCTCGAGAACGAGGCTTCCGTACTTTCCGAGGTCGCCCGTGACGATGTAGTCAAAGCTCTCGGGGCGCTCGCCGGTTATGTCAAAGTAGGATATGATCGAGTCGGCCGCGGCGAATGCCATGGCAGGACCCATATTCGCGCCGTCGAAGGTCTCGCCCGATACCACTTTGCCTGCCATAAGCTCGGATAATTTAACACGTCCCCCGTCTCGACCCAGAATAAACGCGCCTGCGGCGGTCGCAGTCCATTGCGCCGTGCCCGATCTTTGACCGCCGTATTCGAGAGGTGTTCTGAACTGTCGCTCGGCGGCGGAGTTATGCGACGAGGTCACCACGGCACACCTCGCAGTGCCGGCATCCGCCTCCATCATTGATGCGGCGATCAGTAGCCCCTCGGTGCAGGTCGAGCATGCACCGTATATACCGAGAAAGGGAATGCCGAATGAGTTGAGTCCCACCGAGCTTGCCGTGCATTGATTCTGCAGATCTCCCGCGACAAGAAGGTCGATATCTCCGTGCGAGAGTCCTGCCTTTCCGAGTGCCAGATTCATCGCGCATCTACCCATCTCGCCCTCGGCGAGCTCAAAGGTGGGCATACCGAACTTGTCGCCCTCGTCGCACAGATCGAACATTTTACCGTATCTTCCGCGTGACTCCTCACCGCCGCCTACGGCGGAATAAGAGGTGAAAAGCACCTCGCTTTTTAACCTTACAATCCTCTGCATTTTCTACTCCAAAATACAACAAATATTTACATTAACCGCAAAAACGCACTAAAATATAAACTAAAGTTTACAAAAATAGCGATAGCAGATAGTATATCACACCGTATAAAACTCCTGCCGCCGTGCCGTAAAGTATGACGGGACCTGCCACGGTGAAGATCTTTGCACCCACTCCGAGCACTAGTCCCTCGCTCGCCGAATCCATAGCCTCGGACACCACGGCGTTAGAGAATCCCGTCACGGGCAGAAGCGTTCCTGCACCTGCGCGCTTGGCAATTCTGTCGAAAACGCCGAGAGCGGTCAGAACCGCCGCAAGCAGTATCAGCACCGAGGTTACGAGGGGCAGAGCGTCCTCTTTTTCTATCCCCAGTCCAACGAGTCCCGTGAGGATCAACTCGCCGAGCAGACACACCGCACCGCCGACGAGAAAGGCGAATAGACAGTTCTTCAGAACAGGCGATTCGGGTGAATATTTTTCAATCAGCTCTTGTTTTTCTTCCTTGGTTTTCATAGGCTCTCCATAAAAATTTCTTTGTGCTATTTTGCGGAAAAATAAAAGAAATATTCGTATTGATTTTTCTTTCTTTATGTTATATAATAGAACTGATATTTGCACAAAGGAGAAGAGAATGGAAGAGAAGGTAAAGGCGCGTATAATGGACGCTGAAGGCATATCGCGTGCTATCAGACGTCTTTCGCACGAGATAACCGAGCGTAATAAAGGCACCGACGGCGTCGTCATAGTCGGTATTCTCAAGCGCGGCGCGAGCCTTGCTCACCGTATTGCAGAGGAGATATTCAAGATCGAGGGCGAGCGCGTTCCCGTCGGTCACATCGACGTCACTCACTACCGCGACGACCTCGCGATACAGAATATCCAGTCTGACGTCAACTCCACGAGCATTCCCTTTGACATCAACGAGCGCAACGTTATCCTCGTCGACGACGTTATCTACACCGGCAGAACCGTCAGAGCCGCGATAGACGGACTTTTCCGCAAGGGAAGACCGCGCACGGTACAGCTTGCGGTGCTTGTAGATCGAGGACTTCGTGAGCTTCCGTTCAAGCCCGACTACGTCGGCAAGAACATTCCCACCTCTCATCAGGAGTCGGTGCGCGTGTGCACCGCCGAGGAGGACGGCTGCGATTATATAGTCATAATAGAAAAATAATTTTTTATAATTTGAGAATTTGGGTATTGATTATTTTGTTTTTATATGTTAGAATTATATAAGAGCAATCCAAAATACTAGGAAAGGACGTGAAAAGTGATGGAAGAGCGCAGATATGATGACAGCAACCTTCCAAGCAATGCTTCGGATGTAAAAGACGAATACTTTACCGATCGCACTCGGGCGGCAGATAGCTCCGATGAGCAGAAGACGGTTCTCGACGGCGTTCCCAGAAGCCGCGGTTGGTCTGTTGTAGGACAGTTCTTCGGCATACTTTCCATGGTCCTTGCCATTCTCCATCTGCCCTTACAGATCAGCTATATTCCGTTTATAGCTATCGGCCTCGGCGCTTTTGCGATGCTTTTCGCATTGAGATCGAGAAAGACGCTCGGATACTTCGATAATCTCGCCCTCTCGGCGATCGTAACTGCGGTTATGGGTATCGTCTTCGGCTTTGTGAATTACCTTGTAGTATCCCTGATGCAGATGTTCTGATAAACAAATCACCCGATCTTCTTTGCGGAAGATCGGGTTTTTATTCCTATGTGATAAAATCACAGAAAAATATTGGATTTTGAGTTATAATATAGACGTAAAATAAGAAAGGAGAAAACAAATGAAGATATTAAAATGGTCGACAGTTGTTATTTTAGGTATAATAATTGCCTCGTCAGCCTTTTTATATAATTGCACAGTACCCGGTGGAAACGAGATCATAGAGGGAACACCGCCAAGTTTCGATGACGGAAGCACCCCCGAGCAAGGAGCTGCGAAGGATCTAGTACCCTCGAAGCCGGAGAGCGGTGAGCCTGCTACTCCGAGCGAGCCCACCGAACCGAGCGAGCCCACCGAGCCTAGTGAACCCACAGAGCCTGAAGAGCCTAAAAAAGAGCTCACTAACCCTGCACCTAACTTCACGGTGCTTGATTACAACGGCAATCAGGTGCAGCTCTCGGACTACATCGGCAAGCCGATCGTTCTTAATTTCTGGGCGACCTGGTGCGGCTATTGCAAGCTTGAGATGCCTGACTTTGAGCGCGCCCGTCAGGAGAACCCCGACGTTCTCTTCCTGATGGTCAACGCGACCGACGGCGAGTATGAGACGGTCGACTCGGCAAAGGCCTTTATAGAGAGTAATGGCTACGGCTTCGAGGTGGTATTTGACACTATGGAACAGGCGCAGAGCGCCTACCGTATCACAGGCTTCCCCACCACCTATTTCATAGACGAGGTCGGCAACCTCGTGGCCTATGCGCGCGGCGCAATAAGCTATAATACGCTTATGGATGGCATCGGAAGAATAAAGTAAAAAAAGAGACTGCAATTAGTCTTGTTCTCATAAGGATGTTTAACACAACATTTGTAGGGACAGGCGGTCTCGACTGTCCGCAACAAAAGAATTTCGGCAGAGATATTGTTTTCTCTGCCGATTTTGTGATATAATGGGATTACACTGTAGGGTGGGGGCTTGCTCCCGCCGTAATGAAAGATTTATGCCGATAAGGCGGCGGGAGTAACCCCCCCACCCTACAAAGGCGAAACTTGCGATAAAACAGAACGATAAATAAGAATTTGGCGAACAGTAAAATAATAAATACGGAGGAAACACAAATGAATGTTAAGCTTATCCCAATTAACGATGATAACAGAGATGCAGTTTTGAATCTTGCCACGCGTGAAGACCAGCCATTCTGTGCTCCCAATGACTATTCCTTGGAGCAAGCTGAAGAATGTAATGCAGAGTGCCCGGG
>JAZRFQ010000020.1:0-23556 GCA_045643725.1 Eubacteriales bacterium
AAAAAGATGCTATTATCCTACGCTGTGTTGAATGCATGTCGTATCTACATTCTCAAAAAATTGTTCATCGTGATTTCCATCCCGGGAATATTCTAAGAAATCGTGATGATCAATGGGTGGTCACTGATTTCGGATTATCTAAAGACTTGTCAAAAAAATATTCGAGAAATACAAATTCCACTCGAGCTGTGGGAAGATTTTGGTTCACTGATCCAATACAATTAGGCGCCTTAAAAGACGGAGACTACAGCACGGATTTATACTCCTTGGCTAAGACTATTGACTATATTTATAATGGGAATCAAACACAGAGACCCCATAAATATACCGCTGTTGTTCACAAAGCTACTGCTCCCGATTTGGATGCAAGATATGCCAACATTGGTGAACTTGAAAATGATATTTTGAATATAATTGGCAGACAAGAATATAAATCTACACATGAAGTAGTCGCAGATATGCTACAAGAGTATAGGAAAACTCATGTGTTCGATGAAATGCGTTTGGCCAATATGCTGTCTGATAGCCACGATGATGATCTAATGTGGGAACTTGTTGTGTCTTTTGGAAATGAGCTATCAACTCCGTTTATATCATTAACACGTTCCAACTATGATTTATGTCTGGTAGCGCTTCAGAATGTTAATGATAGCATAAGAGTTTACAGACCTTGGGATGAATATGATACTGTGGCTTTTTGGGCAGCAAGCATTTTAAGCGGGCGTCCACATGCAGACGACGGAATTTCGGTTGAAGCAGCACGAATTGTAGAGTATGTTTCGAGTAATGTGAGCAGATACAAAATCAGGTCATTGGCAAATCGATTGAAAAGCGATAATAATATCGATCCTCATATTCGGGCTGTCTTGACGCATCATGATGGATACTAAATGTTTTATATAACCGCTTACATAGATTCGTTTACAAGCATGGTGTTGCGCCCCGGAAGATAGCGGTCAAGTGTAGCTCCCATCCTCGCCAAGGGATAAGTGTACCCTTACGGCAAAAATCACGGACTGTTTTTGTACGATAGTCTTGTACGGATCTATTTTGTAGTGGTAACACAAGAAAAAAGCCAAGTCGAAATTCGACTTGGCTTTTTTCAGTGAAATTCGCCTTCGGCGAGTGAAATTTGGCTTCGCCAAGTGAAATAGCTCCGCTGTGAAATATTTGCTTCGCAAATGTGAAGAGGAGAATTTCATTTCACATCGACCGAAGGAGCAATATTTCACAATTCATGAAGTGAATTATTTCACATTCAGCGTAAGCCGAATATTTCACTTGAAAAAATATCGGATTTATGATATAATAACAGCAGCAAGGCGGTGTTATGATGAAAGAAGATAAGCTTGGCGATCTTTCAATGGGATTTTTCGTTAACACTTTGCATCTGACAAATGAAGATTTATCGCACCGCTCTATCGAGGTGCCCAATAGAGCAAATATATCATCTATAAAGGAGGAATTTTTATAATGACTACGTTTTTTCGCCGAATGGTTGTTATTTTTCTGTCTATCTTATGCTTGATCCTGTGTTGCTCATGTCAAGAGACTTCGAAATCGGATTCTCCGACCATTGATACTCCGACCGAGGATTTGTTGGTTCCTAATGCCGCCTCGGATTTTGACTATGATACATTTGAAAAGGACGGTGAGCGCGTAATTCGCTTGATCCGCTACAAGGGCGAGCGCACCGACGTGGTGATTCCTGACACCATTGATGGGTTGCCGGTGAGAATTTTACTGGGCGTAACCGCGCAGAATGATAATGGATATACCGGTGTGGTGCAGGGGGTGTTTGAAGATACCTCCATTGAATCGGTGTATATCCCGTCCTCTGTTAGTTCCTTGGGTCTTGGCACCTTTGCTCACTGTACAAAGCTTGAACAGGTAGAGTTTGCCAAGGACTGTGGTATTACATCGTTGAATACGAGCACCTTTGAGAGTTGTACTGCACTCACACGTATAGACCTTTCTCCACTCACTAAACTGAAGGGAACGTATTATTCTTTTAGAGATTGCACATCACTTGAGGAAATTATATTTCCCGGGGGAATGACTATCATAGACGAAGGCTCGTTCCTCAACTGCTCCGCACTACAAAGCTTGTATCTGCCCGATAGCTTGGAGAAAATCGTAAAGAATGCATTTGAGGGTTGCATCGGAATTGAGTCCATTTCCATCGGAAAAAATCTGCGACTGTCTGAGCCCGGCTTCGCTACCGTCATATTCAACAGCCCCGCGCTGAAGCGGATTACCTTCCGAGAGGGCAGAGAGAGTTTGGATGGCTATGCTTTGGTCTCCATCACCTCGCCCGTCTCTGTTGAAGTGCCTGCTTCGGTGAACGTGGTGAGCGGTAACACCTTTTTTAATTATAATACAATGACGATAACCTTTGCAGGTGATTGCCCTAAAATGGAGAGCGAGAAATGGTACGGCAACGTCATTGTACGTTACAATCCTGACATGGTGGGTTGGGACAACTGCGATTGGTCTGCTGAAAAAGGGACACTTACACTTGAGCCGATCAAATAAAGCAGAACTAAAAAAGCTGAGAAGCGTCAGTACATAGCTTCGTTACCAGCATAGTTGGAAAATCTCTTTTTGGGAAGATTTTCGCAACTCATCATTGCCAAGGGATAAGTCTATCCTCACGGTAAAAATCATGGACTGTTTTTGTACGATAGTCTTGTATGGATCTATTTTGTAGTGGTATCACAAAACGAAAAGGTCGCTTAAGGCGGCCTTTTTGTTTTGTTGGGCTTTTAATGAAGGACTTGAATGGGAGCGGTAGTGAATGACAGTCCGGTGGACTGTCAGAGCCGCGACTGACCGAGGCGCGTAGCAAAAGGCGCATCAAACCGCGGCTTTTGCGTCGTCAAGCGCCGAGACCAAGTCCTTGCGCCCTACCGAAAACACCAAGCTTTGAAAATATCTTTTTTAATTCCCCCAAAGTTTTTACCTATCTTTTGAGCGTTCTAAATCGTTCTAAAATGTTCTAGATTATTCTAAAAAGTGTGGTCAAAGTGTGGTCAAAAATTAGTCAGAAAAAAGCGACCCCGAAAGGTCGCTTTTTTCTATTCTCTATTTTTAAAATTGTCGACGTCATAAATCTGTAAGGACATTCTACTCTTTGTCCTCCACTATGCAGCCCATCAGATTCGCCCCACGTTTCTGAAACTCTCGATCCAACCTCGCCTGCCTCGCTCTGTACTCGGGATCTGTCTTCATTCGCCTCTCGTGTTCTTCTACGCTCTTCAGATACGCTTGCTTCTGTTCTTCGGTTAACATTTGAATTACCTCCGTCGGGATTATTCTCGTTTTTATTTAATTTAGAGAACTATATGCCTCGGCATACCGTTCTCGTACTCGGGAGAAACCTCGCCGGAGATGAGGGGCAGAAGGTACTTGAGTCCTGCCTCGGTGATGCCGTTGCCTGCCTCGTTGATGTACTCATCGGGAACGGTGCGGATAGCGTTGGCTATCTTGGATATGTCGTAGGACTCTACTCTGACGGAATAGTTCTCGCCTGCCTCGCGGACGAATATCATCATAACTCCGCTCTCGCCGGAGATCGCGGCTCTGACGGCAGATGCGCCGACCTCAAGCGACTCGGAGATGTCTGCGCCCGAGAGAATGTGTCCCGCGCAACGCTGGGGGAGGCTAAGCTCAATGGAGCGAACCTTGCAGCCGAGTCTATCCTTCACTATTCCCTCAAGCACCTTGCCTGTACCTGCGAGATACTTGTGACCGAACACGTCAACTGCGCCGGACTGTGTGCCTGCGCCTACGTACTCGCCGTCTGCGAAGCGAATACCCTCGGAAACGGCAACGAGAACGGCGGGATGCTTGTCCATAGCCGCCTTGACAGAGGCGATAAACTCCTCTGTGTCGAAGGTGCGCTCGGGAAGATAAACAAGGTCGGGGCCAGCTCCGCCCGAAAGAACGGGGAGCGCCGCAGAAGCGGTAAGCCAGCCTGCATCTCTGCCCATTACCTCGACGATGGTGACCGCCTTGACGGTGTAGACGGATACGTCGCGGAGAATCTCCTTCATAGTGGTGGCCACGAACTTCGCCGCAGAGCCGAAGCCGGGGGTGTGGTCAGTTGCCATAAGGTCGTTATCTATGGTCTTGGGAACGCCTACGACGCGAAGCTCGTAGCTATGTCCCTTTGCATACTCGGCGAGCTTATAGACTGTGTCCATAGAATCGTCGCCGCCGATGTAGAAGAAATAGCGGATATTATACTTTTTCAATATCTCGAAAACGCGCTCGTATAGCTCGGGATCGGACTCGGGAGTGCCAAGCTTTTTTCTGCAAGAGCCGAGTGCGGCCGCAGGGGTTGCGGCAAGGGCGTCAATATCACGTCCGCCCTCAAATCTGTCGGTGAGATCTATGAAATCCTCTCGAAGAAAGCCCTCTATACCGTTTCTCATACCGTAAAGATGCTCTATCGTGCCTTCTTCCTTGGCGGAAAGCGCACCGTTTATAACACCTGCAAGTGTTGCATTTATAGCGGCGGTAGGACCGCCCGACTGACCTACTACGGCGTTGCCGATAAGCTTGTTCATTTTATTTCTCCTTGAGTTGCGTTTTCTTATATTTTAGCACAAGCGCGCGGGTTTTGCAACACATTTTTATCAATTGTTAAGTTTGGATAGACGCAGGCGCGAAAGTGCGGCTCTGACGTAGGAGAGCTTATCGAAGCCGTAGTCGAGAAAATAGGCGTGCTCTGCGAGATCGATGGCGAGGCATGGCTCGGAGCGTAGCCTTGATGTTATGCCTGTGTTATGGGAGATGCTAACGCTGCTCTTCCCTCTCGAGACTAACAAAAATCCGCCGTCCGCCGCCATCGCCGCGCGCTCAAGCTCATACAGGAATCCTGCCACAGAGCGATAACTGCTCTTCAGGCACTCGGCACACTCGCCGACCATACCAAACGAGTCAAAATAAAGCTCGTGCAGATAGACCTCGCGGGCGAAGGGGAGAATCTCGTTTCTCGCGCCACCGAGCCTTGCGCGGAAGAGCTCGGGATAGCTCTTGCCACCGATGGAATATCCGCTTTTTTCGAGTATTGATAGCCGCATACGGCAATTTTCAAGATATTCGCTATGTAGCTGAAGGTTTCGCTCTGATAAAAACTCCGAAAGCGATGCTTTATCCATAATATCCTCCAAAAAGAAAGCCTCTCCCTACAGTCTATGCCGGGAGAGGCTTTGATGTTAGAAAATCTTTTTACCCTGCCAGAGCGCCTCGTAGAGCTTAGCTCGGTTCTTCTGCGACAGCGAGTATATTCCGTAGATATTATCTATGGTCTCGCGTGCCTCTTTTGAGGTATATACCTTCTCGCCGGTGTAGCGCGCTATCATCTGCCTCATCTGACCAACCGTCATATTCGCGCGTCTGTTGCTGAACACGCTCGCGCGTCTCGCTCCGGCCCTCGCATCACGCCCGGCAACCGACTCAACCTTGCCTTCACCGAGCTTGCCGATCGACTTCTCGATCTCGCTCTCCTCCGCCACCTTCGGCGTAATATCCTTCGACTTTCGGATACTTTTTCCGCCTTCGGCAGAATTTTCCGCAACTTTTTTTGCAGAAGGTGTTGACTTTTCCGCAGATTGTGATATACTAATATCGAGGGATGACCGTTTCTGCGAATGCTCGCCGCTGTGCGAGATTGCGCTTAAGGCGTCCCTCTTTTTGTATGCAAAGGTCGTTGGTGTCAAGTTTTCAACGTCGTGTAGCTCGCATTCACCTTGACTAGTAAAACCAATCACTACATCTGCTTTGTATTTTTTTCCAAGTATATCAACTAGTACCTCTCCGCGCGCAAAGTCGATAATATTATCATTCCTAGGGTGTTTTGGCGCTTCGTTAATATAATTTGTAGTGGCTAAAACGATTTCACTAGGGTGGCCAAATAATCGCATTTTGTCTTTGTACACATCCGGAACATTTTTTCTCAACCATCGCGTGTACTTCGAGTATGTGACCTCTCTCTTTGTATCGTGCAAAAACTTGATTTTTTGCCTACCAAGCGCAACGTAGGGTAGTTTTCCGATAGATTTTTTTACTAATTTTACAAGAGCCTTATCGTTAGACGCGTATCTAGTAATATCGTCATTGACGACAACTACAGGAACCCCTTTGTCTGTTGTAGCGATAGATTCCGCATACTCGCTCACGCCTTTAACCACAACATCCTCCCGATCTATATCAGGTCGGGTGTTTTTTCTTTCTTCGGCGGTCATATCGGCGCGACGCGCAGTATCTCTCGCCTCGATTTCTCCTGCGTTTCGGTCATAGTCGGGATCGCGGGTATTCGTTCCCGATGCAAGCCCCTCTATATCCTGTACGGCGTGCTGGAGCTCGTGCAAAAGCGTTTCCTTTGCAGGCTTGGCCCATCCGAACTCGAACTTATCTCCGGAGAATCCGTTCTTGCCCCACATCAGCTGGTAATATCTCTTGCCAAGCTCGGAGGAATAGAATTTCTCTCGCGCCGTTTTTTCCGCTTCAAGCCACTCAGTCGGATCCATTTCGTCCATAACCGCATCGTCGTATAGACGGTTATATTCCTTGTAAGCCTCTGATGCCTCTATGCTCTTGATTTCAGACTTGCGGCCACCATCGAGATAGTCGTGATACGCTTTAGTGTGCCTCTTAAACTGTTCTATGCTTAAAGTTATATAATTTGATCTCGGCTGATATATACCGTCCACGCCAAGCTCCGTTTTTTGAATTACGACGTTTATATCCTTTAACTCGGGGTACGCCGCATAAAGCGCCTTGTGATCAAATATATCCGTTAGCTTGCCGGTGAAATATACCTCTCCGTCATCCGTGTGCTTTTTGAGCGCAGGATTTTCTATCAAATGGCTATCCACATCACTGATCTCAAATCGCCACTTGCCATCATAACCACGGAACCAGCCGGTCGCCTTGCGAACCTCCTCCGAAGAAGCACCGTTTTTAAGCATCTGCCTTGCATTCGAGCGCTGCATCTTGTCAGCCGTCTTCGCCTTGATGCTCGCATAGGTCTTTCTCTGTGCCTTACCGTCCCCGGTACGCTCCACCGCCGTCTCCGCGTTCCTGCCCTTGTTGAACTCGGAGAACGCATCAAACATCTTCTTGAAATTCCTATAGTGGCGTCTCGCCTCTTTCGAGAGCTTCTCATCACCGAAGTATGCTCTTGCCGCATCGGTAAAGAAGTTGAGTATCTTCTTTGCGAGCGACGGCTCCTTACCGAGAAGCAGATCCGCCGTACCTTTGCCGCCAAGTATAGCCTCGGTATAGTATGCCGAAGCCTCGTCGGCAAGCAGCTCCTCGCGAGATACATCAACATTCTTGTGGCGAATGCGATGGCTCTAGCTTTTTCATAACTCTAATAGCAACACGCGACAGATAAAAATCTGTCGCGTGTTATGCTTTCTGTTATTTTGTGAGGGTTTTCTCGTCGAAGGTGTACTCGGAGTTGCAGAAGCGGCAGACGGCAGTGAGCTCGCGGGGCTTGCCCTCCGACTCCTGCTCGTCGAGCATGGTGGCGATCTCTTTTGCGCCGACGCTCTTGATCTTTGCGAGCATACGGTCGCGAGAGCAATCGCACTTATACTCTACCTCGAGGGTATCGAAAATGTCGTAGGGAATATCGCGGAGGGCAATCTCGGCGATCTCCTCATTAGAAAGTCCGCGCTCGAAGAGGCGGGAGACATTGGAGAGGTCTGCGGCGTTGCGCTCGATGAGGTCGACGGTCTTATCGTCGGGGAAAGGCAGAAGCTGAATAAGCACGCCGCCTGCCGCGAGGCAGGAGTAATCCTTATCTACGAGGACTCCGAGGGAGAGAACGGTGGGAATCTGCTCGCTCTTGGCAAAGTAGACGGCGATGTCCTCTGCGATCTCGCCGGTGACGATCTCGATCATTCCGGTCTGGGGCTCTGCTCCACTGATGTTTTTGGCAAAGGAGAGCGTGCCTGCGCCGACTGCCGCGCCGACGTCGAGTTTGCCGTTAGGCTTCTTCGGGGGATTTGCCAGGGGATTCTGAATATAGCCCTTTACGTTGCCGAAGTAATCTGCGACACCAATGATCTTGCCTGCATCGCCGTCGCCTGCGAAGGATACGGTCACGGTGTCGCCGTCTGCGGGGAGCATCGTGCCTATCATAGATGCCGCGGTCAGAGTTCTGCCGAGGGCGGCTGTAGCGGTGGGTGCGGTATGATGGGTTGCGATCATATCGTCAACCATTTTTCTCGAATTGATAATTAAAAATCGGGCAGAACCGTCTCTTGTCATTCCTCTGAGAATTGTCGAGGTGGGTAAATTTTTATCGTTCATTTCTTTTTTCCTCACTTAATTTTTCTTGCATCTTGCGGTGATATATATGCGCTCGGAGGCGTCAGTTGCCTCGCTAAAATCGAAGTCCGAATATGCGCCGATGAACTCGAAGCCACATTCGGTGAGCATCTTTTTCATCGTTCTTATTGTGTACATACGCTCGGTTTGCAACTCGTCATAGCGGTTGTATCTGCCGTCCTCATCCTCCTCGAAGAGGGTTATGAAGAAGTCGCAGAGTCGGGTTTTGGGGTTATAGGAATTCTGCCAGACACAGACAGAGCCGTCCTCCTCCATAACGTAGGAGTTGTCGGCATAGATATTCTCAAACTTCCCTTTTCCGTTGATGTCAAAGACGAAGAGTCCGTCGGGAACGAGGTAGTTATGAACCAGCGACAGACATCTGCGAAGATCGGCGGTATCGGTAAGGTGATTGAGAGTGTCGAGGCAGGAGACCGCGAGCTCAACGGTACCGTAAAGCTCGAAATCGGTGATGTCCTGCAAAAGCCAGAGCATCTTGTCCGAGAGACCTGCCTCCTCGGCGGCATCTCTTGCCAGGTCGAGCATCTCGGGAGAGAGATCGACGCCCGTCATATCGTAGCCGCGTCGGCCGAGCTCGAGAGTCATTCTGCCCGTGCCGCAACCGAGGTCGAGAACTAGCTCGGTCTTCATATCGGGGTTATAGCGGCGGATATTCTCTTCTATGAAATCCGCCCAAGCGGCGTAGTCAAGCTCGCCGTTTATCTTATCGTAGATTGGGGCTATAAGATCGTACATCATATCACTCAAATCTCTCCTTGAACTCTTCCACACAAAGTCTATCCTCGGCGTATGCCGCGCGAAGAAGCTCCGGAGGAATATAGTCATCGAATTTATCAAAGACGGGACACTCGCCGTCAAAGACAAGATCGTAAGGATCAACGCCCTCACGGGCGATTATGTCCTGCATTGCGGCAATAAGGTCGCGTGCGGCGTTGCCCTTTGCCTTGAAGGTTATATAGTTACAGCCCTCGGACTGAATATCCGAGAGACCGAGCTCTGCCGCGTGCTTCTGCAGGAATCTGCGAGTGGTGCGGAAGGCTCGCGTGCCGAGCCAGGGGAACATAACGTAGCTCTGTCCGCCGAGGAAGATGACCATATTGTCACCGACTCTCGCGTTCTTTGCCACTCGGCGCGCATTTTCGAGGCGCGCTCTTGCGTTCTCACCGAGGTAGGCGTATTCTTTATTAGATGTAAGAACTCTTCGCATAGCGAGGAGAACCTTGGTGTGTATTTCACCCGACTCGCCGGGCCAGGAGACCTGCATCTTGCCGTCTACAAGCTTAACGAAGAGGAGTCTGCGCTGGGTATCGATCTCGATGACCTCCCAGACTCTGCCGGCAAGGGCAAATCTGTCGCCTACGGGAGGCGGCGTGGTTATCGTGCCGATCTCCTCGCTGTCGCGGCGGACGGTGTAGTCCTCGCTATCCTTAAAGACGGCGTAGAACTTAAAGGAGTTGATTATTCTCTCGCCTGCGAGGCCGATGATTATGCCCTTTTGCTCGGTGAGCTCGAGGTAATCGTTATTTATCATTGACACAAGGAGCGCGCGGTAGGTCTCGCGGTCAAGCTTTGCAAAGGGCGGAAGCGACAGAACTCTGTCGGCAAGAGCCTTTGCCGTCAACTCTCCAACCGAGGCTACGGTGCTCAAGGTCTGATGGAATGCCAGTGAAAGCGGCATTTTCTTCACGGCGGGAGGCTCAACAAAGCGCTCCTCTGCGTAAAGGTCGACGAGTGCGATGCCGCGAAGCAGCTCCCACGTAATTATCTCGGGAAGCGGTGCGTTGGGAAGCGGAGACTCCTCGCGATAAATCATCACCATCTCGGGCGGTGCGCCGCGTCTGCCTGTTCTGCCAAGTCTCTGCAAGAAGCTTGCTACTGTAGTGGGTGCGCCCATTTGAGCCACGCGCTCAAGCTTGCCGATGTCGATACCGAGCTCGAGGGTGACGGTGGCGCAGGTGACGGCACGGGTGATCTCGTCGTCCTTCATTCTCGCCTCGGCGTCCTCGCGGAGCGATGCCGAAAGGTTGCCATGGTGGATGAGGAAGACGTCCTCGTCGCCTCGCGCCTTTGCTATCTGACGGAGTGTTGCCGTAACGTACTCGGTCTCCTCGCGGGAGTTAGAGAAAACCAGAGCCTTCTTGCCGTAAACGCCGTCGTAGAGGAACTCGTAGCCGGGATCAAGCTTTGCCTTGCCGCCGGTATCTGCCTCGGCCGCAGTCTGCCTTGAGAGAGTCTGCAGCTCGTTGGGATTCTCAATATAAAAATGCTCAAGGCCGAGCCGCCATTTTAACGGAAGTCTCGGGGGCTCGGGGGCTTCGGTAGCTCTGCCGCTACCTGCGCCAAGCCACTCTGCCGTTGCCGCAAGGTCACCGACGGTAGCCGAGAGTCCAACTCTGCGTGGACGGCGGCCTATGAGGCGCTCGATGCGCGAGAGGAGGCAGAGGACCTGATTGCCTCTATCCTGCCCTATCATAGCGTGAACCTCATCGATAATGACAAAGCGCAGATTGCCGAAGATGCGAGGTATATCGTTGGCGCGATTTATGACCATTGATTCGAGCGACTCGGGGGTGATCTGAAGTATACCCTCGGGGTTCTTGAGAAGTCGCGTTTTATGAGATGCGCCTACGTCGCCGTGCCAATGAGTGAGGGTGATGCCGCTGGCATCGAGGACCTCGTCAAGTCTGCCATACTGATCGTTGATAAGCGATTTCAGCGGTGCGATATAGAGCACCGAAACCGAGCGTGCGGCCTCGGGATCATTGACTATCTCGGTGATTATCGGGAAGAGTGCCGCCTCGGTCTTGCCCGATGCGGTGGAGGAGGATATGAGCAGGTTCGAGTCGGTGTCGAATATTACTCGCGCCGCCTCAAGCTGAACCTCGCGCAGCTCGCTCCAGCCGCGGCTGTAGATGTATTCTTTTATGAAGTCGGGAAAGCGTTCAAAGACGCGGTCAGCCTCGGTCATAGAGCGATCCTCCTTTGTGTTTTGTAAAATTAGATTTCGATGTCGTATAAGCCGATTTTTGATTTCTGCTCTGTTTTTTCTTTAGGTATTTCAGTTTTTGCACCGATGATTTCTGTGGCAGTATTAAGCTCGGTGCAGCCTACAAGCTCGTCGAAGCGAGCGGTCGGATTGTCACGCATAATGGTGAGAAGCGTCAGATAATCGCGGATTATCTCACGGGGAGTTATCATCTCCTCTGCCCCTGCTCTGCCAAGTGCCGCGGTGATAAATCGCTCTGCCTCGGCATCCGTGATGGGCGGCTCTGCCATTCCCTCGCGCTGTGCAAAAAGCTTGGTAAGTCGAAGAACCAAAGCATAAAGCTCGTTGTCGGAAAGACGGCGAAGCCTGATGACAGGTGACGAGAGATTTCGGTAGCCGAGCTCGGTATATTTGGAGTCGGCGAGTCGGCTCTTCAGGGCATCGTACGAGAAGAGGCCGCGGCGTGTGTCCTCGAGGAACTGCGGCGTTCCGCCGAAGATGACGGCGAGACTCTTTGCCTTGCCCTGCAGGGTGTCGTTGAATATAGAAAGAAGCTTCTCGTAGTTTGCTTCTCTGGAAATGCGATTGGGGATCTTATAGAGGTTAACGCACTCGTCAATAAAGAGGACGAGGCCGGCATATCCGAGAGTCGTTGAGAGACTTGCGAAAAGCTTTATAAAGTCGTACCAGTTATCGTCGTTGATTATTGCGCTGACGGAGAAGCCGAGCGCCGCCTTGGCCTCGGTTCTGTTAGCAAATTCACCGCGAAGATAGCGAATGCAGGCGCTTCTCTTATCGCTGTCATCGCTGATAGCGGCGGAATAATACTCGCCGAGAACGCGGGCAAAATCAAAGCCGTAGGCCTCGTCCTCAAGTCCTGTGAGCGAGAGGTAGGCGCGTTTTTTTATCTCACAGTTGAATCTCGGATCGTCAGGAAGTATGCCCTCTCCGATAAGCTCGTTTTTCAAAGCCGTGAGATGGCGCGAGAGCACCGTCTGTATTGCGCCGCCGTCGGGACAAGCCTTGGTGGCGAGATTGGACATAAGCTCGCGATAGGTGGCAACTCCTGCGCCGCTACCGCCCGAAAGTCTGCGCTCGGGGGAAAGGTCGGCGTCGGCGGTGATAAAGCCACGGTCAAGTGCGTAGCCACGAACAAGCTGAATAAGAAAGCTCTTACCGCTACCGTATCTGCCGATAAGGAATCGGCAGGCAGAGCCTCCCTCTGCCACGGCATCGAGATTGTCGAGCAGCGAGCCGATCTCCTCTCCTCTGCCGATGGCGATATAGGGCGCGCCCACGCGAGGCACGACTCCTGCCGCAAGCGACGATAGGAGGGTGTTCAATATTCTCTTCGGTACTTTGACCTCGGACATCATTTGATCCATTCTTCTATATCCTCTTTGTAATCTTCGATAATTCTATAATATTCTCCGTCATACTCAAGCGCCACGTCACCGATAAGGTCAAGAGCGCGTTCGTTGATGCCTTCGGCGGTGGTGTGATCGTCGCTACCTGCGCCGCCATCGTAGGTGTAGGCATAGGCGCGGCGGAGAAACTCCACGTCGGAGTCGGAGAGCGGACTCTCGGTGCTTGCGTGAGTCGCAGTCGGTGCTTCTTCTATGATTTCGGGCTCTGCCACCGCGATCTGCGGTGCGTCATCGTCGTACTCAACAAGGCGCATCGTAGTAGACCAGGAGGCGCGCTCGATCTCGTCTGCGCCCGATACCGACAGGTTGCCTGCGGGTGCGGAATAGAGCTTCTCGTACTCGGGAAGCTCGCGCTTCGGTGCGAGAGTGCCGCCCTGCATTCTCTGTCTTGCGAAATACTCGTCGATCTCGCGCTTAAGTGTGTCGGGGAGACCTGCAACACCGAGTCTACTCTTGATACCCATGACGGCGCGGAGCATATTCTCGGTATATCTGACGGCGGCGGTAACCTCTCTGCGAAGCGAGTCGCAGGTGTCGAGAGCAAAGTACTCTATCTCGAGCTTGCTCTTCACCGTATGCGTGCAAAGCGATGCGGGAAAGGCATCGCGGAGCAATATTTTGCGCTCACCCTCGGGCGTAAGCTCGCCGCTTTTCTTGAGATAGACGAGCACTGCGCGCATAGCGCCTCTGAAGTTCTGCCACAGAAGCTCGCGGTTCTCGCCCTCAAATATCTTGGCACGGCGCGGATCGTAATCAGACAGATGCGCTACCATAGCGTCGACCACCTCGCGCGAGTCAAAATCAAGGCCACCGAAGTAAAATTCCTTCAGGCGAGAGATCGAGATGACGCTGTGAAGCATATCTCCAAGCTCCAAGACGGGACACGGAAGTCTGTGAACGAGGCAATAGTCCTCTATCCACACCGCAAGCTGTGCCTCGATGCGTGGGAAGGCGCGGCGATACTCGCGAAGGATGCGTATAAGAAGCGCAAGGCCCTCTTTTGCGGGTATTTTGTCGGGCAAATTTAATATTTCGTAAACGAAAAGGTAAATATAAGAGTAATCTGTTTTGATGTACTCGCCGCATCTTATGCGCTCGCGGAAGTAGAGATAATAGCTCCTCTGCTCTAGCGAAAGCTGGGAATACTGCGGCATATAGGAGTAAAACGGCACAAAATCACATCGCTCGCCTTTGCAATCAAAGTACAGGAGGGCGGCGCGGCGGAAATTCTCGTAAAAATCGTATCTGTCACGCAGATGTTTAACGGTGACGCGGCTGATAAGTCCGTGACCATCAGGAACGTAGGACTCGTCCTCGGTCGCTCGCATGCCGCGCTGTGCCGTAAGTGAGGTGCGCGCCTTGTCTATCTGCTCTGCGTCTCCGCTGATCTCAACGGTGGCGGTGGCGGGGCGCGTAGCGAAGGGTGTTAACTGCTTTTTCTTTTTCGGCACGAGCGATTCTATATTCCAAAAATCGTCGAAATCCTTTGAATCAAAGGCCATTTTTTCACCCTCCCTTCGGCATTTTTCTTAACTATAGATTTTATCACAAAAACCGTAATTTGTCAATGATTTAAAACCTTTTTGAGCGCGCGAGCACAAAAATATTTTTTGCATCAATGCGCGGCGAACAAAAAAACTAAAAAATTGGATCTTTTTTGAAATTTTTCTTTACTTTTCGTATTTTTTCTGCTATAATATTTGCGTTAAAAATTTAAGTGCGTTTTTTTGAATGAAACAACGCAAAAGGAGTGTATTTTATGAGCCGCATGATCGGTACTATTTCCCGCGGAGTCAGAGCGCCCATCATCAAGAGTGGCGACGATCTTGCCGAGATCGTAACCAACTCGGTTATTGAGGCTGCAAAGGACGGCGGATATGAAATAAAGGATCGCGACATCGTCGCTATGACCGAATCTATCGTTGCACGCGCACAGGGTAACTATGCATCGGTCGAGGATATCGCAACCGACGTAAAGAACAAGTTTGGCGGTGATACCGTCGGCGTTATCTTCCCCATTCTCAGCCGTAACCGCTTTGCTATCTGCCTTCGCGGTATTGCTATGGGTGTAAAGAAGGTTGTTCTTATGCTCTCCTACCCATCTGACGAGGTAGGCAACCACCTTATCAGCCTTGACGCCGTTGACAACAAGGGCATCAATCCCTACTCCGACGTTCTCGATCTCAAAAAGTACCGTGAGCTCTTTGGCTACGAGAAGCATCCCTTCACCGGAGTTGACTACGTAGAGTACTACGAGTCGCTCATCCGTGAGGCAGGTGCAGAGGCAGAGATCATCTTTGCAAACGATCCGAGAGCCGTTCTCCCCTATACCAAGAACGTTCTCAACTGCGATATTCATACAAGACAGAGAACCAAGAGACTTCTCCTCGCGGCAGGCGCTGAGCGCGTGTTCGGTATGGACGAGATCCTCTCTGCTCCCATCAGCGGCGGCTACAATGAGAGCTACGGTCTTCTCGGCTCTAACAAGGCTACCGAGGATTCTGTAAAGCTCTTCCCCAGAGACGCACAGCCTCTCGTTGAGGATATTCAGAAGAAGATCCTCGCGGCAACCGGCAAGCACGTTGAGGTTATGGTTTACGGTGACGGCGCGTTCAAGGATCCCATCGGCAAGATCTGGGAGCTTGCAGACCCTGTTGTTTCTCCCGCATACACCGCAGGTCTTGAGGGTACTCCCAACGAGCTCAAGCTCAAGTACCTCGCAGACAACGATTTCGCAGACCTCAAGGGCGATGAGCTCAAGGAGGCAATCAAGGCGAAGATTCAGGCAAAGGACGGCGATCTCGTAGGTCAGATGGCATCCGAGGGTACTACCCCCAGACGTCTCACCGACCTTATCGGTTCGCTCTGCGACCTTACCTCCGGATCGGGTGACAAGGGTACTCCTATCGTCTACATCCAGGGTTACTTCGACAACTACACCACAGACTAAATATAAAGAAAATGGCAGGTCATGCGACCTGCCATTTTTGCTAAAATAGTGCAATATTTTAAAGCAGAGTGGCACGATATCGACTTTTTGGTATCGCGCCACTCGTTTGTTTTCGGGATTATTTTTTCTTGTTCACCTTGGTTATATCGTAAGGTGTAGTCTGGTATACGAAGTAGTTGAGCCAGTTGGAATAGAGGAGATTCGCGTGAGATCTCCAGGTAACAACGGGAGTTCTTCTCGGGTTGTCGCAGGGGAAATAATTACGCGGGATCGAGATAGGCTTGCCCTGCGAGAGATCGCGGAGATACTCTGTCTTCAAGGTGTCCGCATCGTACTCGGAGTGACCGGTGACGAAGATCTGCTTGCCGCGCTTTGTCATAACGGCATAGACGCCTGCATCCTCACTAGAGGAGATAACGCGAAGATCCTTAACCGCCTCGATCTCATCACGTCTGACAGTTGTATGACGCGAATGAGGTGCATAGAAAACGTCGTCAAAGCCACGGAAAAGTATCGAGCGCTTGTAATCTACCTTGTGAGCGAATACGCCGAACATCTTTTCCTCAAGCGGATACTTCTTGATTCCGTAGTGATAGTAAAGGCCTGCCTGGGCGCCCCAACAAATATGGAAGGTGCTGTGAACGTGAGTCTTGGTCCACTCCATAATTTCACAGAGCTCGTCCCAATACTCTACTTCCTCAAACTCGAGATGCTCAACAGGCGCGCCGGTAATTATCATACCGTCGAAGCTTCTGTCCTTTACGTCCTTGAAGGTCTTGTAGAATGCGAGGAGGTGATCCTCACCTACGTTCTTGGATTTATGAGTTTCGGTATAAATAAGCTCGAGATCTACCTGAAGCGGCGAGTTACCGAGCACGCGCGCGAGCTGGGTCTCGGTCTCTATCTTCTTCGGCATCAGGTTGAGAATAAGTATCTTCAGAGGTCTAATATCCTGCGTTATGGCGCGTGTCTCGGTCATAACGAAGATATTCTCGCTCTCCAGCGTTTTGACCGCGGGGAGATCGTTTGGAATTTTAATAGGCATAATTGTACCTCCCTTTTAGGATTCTATCAGATGCTTGCGAGAGCCGATGCAATATCATCGGCGAGGTCCTGCCAATTCTCAAGGCCGACCGAAAGACGAACGAGATCGCCGGGAACGCCTGCCGCAATAAGCTCCTCGTCATTCATCTGTCTGTGGGTTGCGGATGCGGGATGCAGGCAGCAGGAGCGAGCGTCTGCAACGTGAGTCTCGATAGCGACTATCTTGAGCTCCTTCATAAACTTCTCTGCCGCGGCACGTCCGCCCTTAACGCCGAAGCTAACGACGCCGCAGGATCCGTTAGGAAGATACTTCATCGCGAGATCGTGATACTTGTTGCTCTCAAGGCCGGGATAGTTTACCCAAGCGATCTTCTCGTGGGACTCAAGGAACTTTGCAATATTGAGAGCGTTCTCGCAATGGCGAGCCATTCTGACGTGGAGGCTCTCAAGGCCGAGGTTAGGAAGGAATGCACTCTGGGGCGACTGGGTCGAGCCGAAGTCGCGCATAAGCTGTGCGGTCGCCTTGGTGATGAACGCACCTGCGTTGCCGAACTTCTCTGCGTAGGTGATGCCGTGATAGCTATCATCGGGTGTGCAGAGTCCGGGGAATTTCTCCTTATGAGCCATCCAATCGAACTTACCCGAGTCAACGATACATCCGCCTACAGCCGCGCCGTGACCGTCCATATACTTGGTGGTGGAGTGGGTTACGATATCTGCGCCGAACTCGAAGGGGCGGCAGTTAACGGGGGTTGCAAAGGTGTTATCAATGATAAGCGGAACGCCGTGAGCGTGAGCCGCCTTTGCGAACTTCTCTATATCGAGAACTGTGAGTGCGGGGTTTGCTACGGTTTCGCCGAATACCGCCTTGGTGTTCTCGCGGAATGCGGCGTTGAGCTCCTCCTCAGTGCAATCAGGATCAACGAAGGTGAAGTCGATGCCCATCTTCTTCATAGTAACTGCGAAGAGGTTGTAGGTTCCGCCGTAGATGCTGGAGGAAGAGATAACGTGATCGCCGACGTTCGCGATATTGAACACCGCGAAGAAGGATGCCGCCTGTCCCGAGGACAGAAGCATTGCGGCAGAGCCGCCCTCGAGCTCGCAAATCTTTGCAGCTACGGTGTCACAGGTGGGATTCTGAAGTCTCGAATAGAAGTAGCCCGACGCCTCAAGGTCGAAGAGCTTACCCATATCCTCGCTGGTTGCATACTTGAAGGTGGTGCTCTGAATTATCGGAATCTGACGGGGCTCGCCGTTGCCGGGAGTGTAACCGCCCTGAACGCATTTCGTTTCAATTCTGTGGTTTTTGTTGCTCATATTTATTCTCCGTTCTGCCAACGTGGCAAATCATTTTATCAAAAGTTTTTCTCGCTCGCACGTCTTATCGCGCGCTTGACGTATCGCTCAATAAGTCCCTGCTTCTTGTATTCGTTGCCGAACATAAAGAAGTTGATGACTATGAGGCAAATGGGAACTACCGAAAATCCGCCGACGCGGAAGCACTGCAAAATGAACAGTACGACGAGTGCCGCCCATACGAGATGGTAAATCGGGGCTGTAACTATATAGCCCGAGAGGCGCGTGCCGCCCTCGGTCTCGGTAATCCTGCCCTTGAAATAGGTGCCGAGCAAGAAGAAGCTATCGTCCTTGGTTGCTCTGCCGGTAAGCTCGCAGGTGATGCGAACGCCCGACTCCTTCTTCTCCTTGACGTGCATAAGAGGTCTGCCGAGCTTCTCGTCGAATTTCACGCCGTCGTTGACGAAATCGTTATTGCGAAGAAGCGAGAGCAGCTTGTCCTTCGGGAGATTTGTTGTGATGTTTATGGTTTTCATCTCTGCCTCCCTACTGCTTGAACTCGATGACGGTAACGCCCGCATCGCCCTCGCCGTACTCGCCGTGGCGATAGGATTTGATGCGGCGGTCGGTCTTGAAGTATTTCCAGAGAGCCGCGCGGAGTGCGCCCGTACCCTTGCCGTGAATTATTCTGACTGTAGGAACGCCTGCAAGGACGGCATCATCGAGGTATTTATCTACAACGAACCAGGCATCGTCGCCTATCATGCCGCGAACGTCGACCTCGGACTTGAAGGAGGAAACAATGGTGCGCTTGACCTTGCCCTCGCTGACCTTCTTGGGCTGCTCCTTCTTGCGGAACTTCTGCGTGCCGTCAAGAAGCCTGAGCTTATCCTCGGTGACCTTGGTTTTAAGTATGCCTGCGGTGACGGAGACCATACCCTTTTTATCTGCGGTGGCTGTTACCACGCCCTCTTGGGCAACCGTGATAACGTATACCTTATCGCCAACCTTGAGAGGTCTCGGCAGGACGTAATCGTCGTCAAGCGACACGTCGCGAAGACTGACGCCCTCCATCAGAGCCTCGCTCTCGCGCATTCGACGACGGATCTCCTCGCGGGCCTGATTCATCATCTCGCCGCGCTTTTCGCGATCCTCCTGCTTCTTGAGCTCCTCAAGCTGACGGAATATGAATTCGCTGGATGCGCGTGCACTATCCAGAATCTGCCTTGCTTTAAGTGTTTGTTTTGAGATTTCTTCCTCGCTCTTGCGAATCTTCTCCTCGAGGTCGCGCTCTGCCTTGAGCTTGTGCGCCTCATACTCCTGACGCATCTTTTCGGCGATCTCGCGCTGACGCTCCATCTCCATTCGGTTGGTGTCAAGCTTCTCGATAACGTCCTCGAAGCGCTTATCATCGTGCTCGATCAGGCGCTCTGCCCTCTCGATTATAGATGCGGAAAGTCCGAGCTTCTCGGAAATCGCAAAGGCGTTGGATTTACCCGGTGTTCCGACCACAAGCTTGTAGGTGGGGCGCAGGGTTTCTACGTCGAACTCGCAGGATGCGTTCTGCACGCCCTCGGTCTCAAGAGCATATACCTTGAGCTCGGAATAGTGAGTGGTAGCGGCGGTCAGAGCGCCTGCCTCCTTGGTCTTCTCGAGAATGGCAGTAGCAAGTGCCGCGCCCTCGATGGGGTCGGTACCCGAGCCAAGCTCGTCGAAGAGGACAAGCGAGCCCTCTGTGACGTTGTTAAGTATATCGACCACGTTGACCATGTGCGAGGAGAAGGTAGAGAGCGATGCCTCAATACTCTGCTCGTCACCTATGTCAACGAGAACGCCGTCGAATATTCCGACGGTAGACGACTCAAGAGCGGGAATCTCAAGTCCCGACTGCGCCATAACCACGAAGAGACCGAGTGTTTTCAGAGTAACGGTCTTACCGCCCGTGTTGGGACCTGTGATTATAAGCGTTCTGTAATCTCCGCCAAGCGAAACGTCGATAGGAACGACGCGATCACGGTCGATAAGCGGATGTCTTGCGCGCTTCAAGTTGATGACGCGCTCTTTGACTATATTAGGAGTTTCAGCGCGCATCTGCATTGCAAGCGTTGCCGCGCCGAAAGCATAGGATAGCTCTGTTATGTTGTGATAATCGAGCGAAATCACGCTGCAAAGCTCGCCTGCCTCTGCCGAGAGCGAGTACAGTATTCGCTCTATCTCGTGAGTTTCTGCGGCGGAGAGCGCCTTGAGCTCGTTGTTTGCCTCAACGACAGCCATAGGCTCGACGAAGAGGGTTGCGCCCGATGCCGAGGTATCGTGAACGAGACCCTTGAGCTCGTTTCTGTACTCTGCCTTGACGGGAACGACGTATCTGCCGTTACGCATAGTGACGAGATTGTCCTGAAGATATTTCAGTCTCTCGCCGCCAACGTAGCTTTGAAGTGTATCCTTTATTTTGTTGTTGGTGATTCTGATTTTGCGCCTGATGTCGGCAAGCTCGGGGCTCGCCTCATCGGCTATCATATCCTCGGAAAGAATGGAACGCGTTATTCTCTCCTCGAGGTCGCGTCCGGGGATAAGTCTCTCGAATATCTCGTCGAGGGTAGTTACAAAGGGCTTATCGGTATGGATGTAATCGAGCATCATTCTCGCCGAGCGAAGAAGCGATGCTATATCGAGAAGCTCGCGCGGAGACAGTATCGCGCCCTTGTACGCGCGCTCTGACGCGGCGACTGTGTTCTCGGGAGCCGAGAAGGAGGGATAGCCCTTGGCGTTTATGAGCCTCTTGGCATCCGAGGTGTAGGTGAGCCTTCTCTTCGCTGTATCGTAGTCGGATGCAGGCATCAGCGCCTTTGCCTTTGCCTTTGCGCCGTCCGTGGCGCAGGAGGCGGCGAGCATTTCTTTAATTTTATCAAATTCAAGCGTTGCGAGCGCTTTATTGGAAAATGCCATTCTGCAATCCTTTCGTTTTAGTCTCTTTTGACCTTGTTATAGAAGTCGAGCGTTTTGAAGGAGCGCTCGAGCTGGTTTGTGATGTAATCCTCTGCCGCAAGGGAAAATAGGCGTTGATCCTCGTCTGTAAGCTTGAAGGAAAACAGGCGTTCAAGCGGCGAGTGTATAGCGTAACTGAGTGCCGCGTGTGCAGGCTCGGAGAGAATGCGGACGATGTGGCGCTCTCTGTCCTCGGGATCGGGGACTTCGGTTGCCGCGCGGCGCTTTCTGCAGGCGGGACACTCAACGTATCCGCCCATAATATCAAAGAAGAACTCGCCGCGGCGCTCACCGCACTCGGTACAACCGAGAACGTCGGGCATAAATCCGAGGATGGATGCGGCGCGCATCTCAAATGCCGCCTTGACCGCGGGGAGCGAATACTTCCCCGTCGAGATCGCGTAGAGTGAGTTGAGCGACAGACGAAGCAGGTCGCGATCGCCCTCTGCCGTTGTGACGTCGGAGAGGACGTCGGCGATATAGGCGGCGAGGGCGAGACCCTCGATGGAATCGCGAATGCCAAAGAAGCTTTCGATAAGCTCGGCATCGCGAACGGTGTATTTATCGTCCTTCTTAAAGAGGACAAACGACGAGTAGCAGAACTGCATCGTAGAGGACATTTTACGACTCTTGAGAGTTCTTGCGCCGCGCGCAAGGGCGGTGACCGCGCCCATCTCCTCGGTGAAGATGGTAAGAAGCCTATCGGATTCCTTCAGGTCGACCGTTCTTATTACGAGCCCCTTTACCTCTGTCAGCATAATCTACTCCGTTTTAATAATCCTTGTTTTCGTTGTAACCGAAGTCGTTGATGTTGAAATCGCTGTCGCGCCAATTCTCCTTGACTCTGACGTAGAGATCAAGGAAGACCTTGGTGTCGAGCATACGCTCGATGTCCTGACGTGCGTACACGCCGATCTGCTTGATAGTCGCGCCGTGCTTGCCGATTATGATGCCCTTATGAGTCTGGCGCTCGCAGTATATCTCGGCGCGGATCTTGACCATATCGCGCTTCTCCGACCACTCCTCGATGGTGACCGCCGTGCCGTGAGGAATCTCGTCCTCAAGCAGACGAAGCAGCTTCTCGCGGATGATCTCGGAGGCGATCTTCTTCTCGGGCTGATCGGTAACTATATCGTCGGGGAAAAACCACTCGCTCTCGTTGAGATACTTCTCGCACTCGGAGAGGAGGATATCAACGCCCTTGCCGTTCTTTGCCGCCATAGGAATCACGGCATCAAAATCATAGGCCTCGGCGTAAGCGGCGATGGTCTTGGCAATATTTACGGGTCTGACTGTGTCGGTCTTGTTGATAACGAGAACTGCAGGCAGCTTGTCCGCCTTGATTCTCGAGATAAGAGCCGCCTCGATGTCGCCGACCTCCTCGCGTGCCTCGACAACGAGGATTGCGGCGCCAACGCCGCCGAGAGTCTCGTTGGCCGTCTTGACCATAAAGTCGCCAAGCTTGGTACGGGGCTTGTGCATTCCGGGAGTATCGAGGAAGACGTACTGATCCTCGCCTACGGTATGTATACCAGTTATTCTGTTTCTGGTGGTCTGGGGCTTCTTCGAAACTATTGCCACCTTCTCGCCGAGAATGGCGTTAAGGAGGGTGGATTTACCCACGTTGGGTCTGCCTACTATTGCTATAAACGAGGTTCTTTTCATATCAAGCTGTCTGCCTTTTCAAGTAATTCTTCCATAGTTGCGACGATCTTCTTCTGAAGCGAGCACTGAAGCTCGTCCTCCTCGGGTGAGCGCTCGTGATCGAGACCGAGAAGATGGAGGGTGGAATGGACGGTGAGGAACGCTACCTCACGAAGGAAGGAGTGGCCGATCTCGCCTGCCTGCTCCTTTGCGCGCTCGACCGAGATAACGATGTCGCCGAGGACTGCGCCAAAGGCGCACTCTGCCTCGTCAAACTGTCCGTCCTCATACATCGGGAATGAGAGGACGTCGGTGTGTCTGTCAACACCGCGATACTCGCGGTTGAGCTTATGGATGTACTCGTTATCGCAGAGTGTCACCGAAACCTCGGCGCCGTAGGGGAAATCGCGCTCGGCGAGGGTGGACTTGATGGCTCTGCGGATAATGCCCTTCAAGAAGGCATCGGCCTCGGGAAACTTCTCGGTCGCCGAGAAGTGTATATAGAGGTCGTTTGTAAATTCTTTCATAGTTTATTTCCTTTTCTCCGCCGAGAATTTCTTGGGTGGGTTCTCGCGCTCGTATTTCTCGTAAGCGGTGATTATCTTTCTCACTAAATGATGGCGCACGACGTCGCGCTCGGAGAACTCGAATATGCCGATGCCGTCGATGCCCGAAAGCACGCGGGAGGCAATGCCAAGTCCGCTCTTCTTGCCGAAGGGCAGGTCGGTCTGCGAGAGGTCGCCCGTGACTACCGCTTTGGAGTTGTAGCCAAGAGGGGTGAGGAACAACTTCATCTGCTCGGGCGTGGTGTTCTGCGCCTCATCGAGAATGATGAATGAATCGTCGAGAGTTCT
>JAZRFQ010000021.1:0-7842 GCA_045643725.1 Eubacteriales bacterium
GTTATCAAGCAGGCAGGCGAGAAGGCGGTATTCGAGACCGGTGTTCACGGACTTCACCCCGAGCTTATCAAGCTTCTTGGTAGAATGAAGTACCGCACCTCGTACGGTCAGAACGCTCTTCGCCACTCCGTAGAGGTTTCCATGCTGGCAGGAGTTATGGCTGAGGAGATGGGCGTTGACGCCGCTATGGCTAAGAGAGCGGGACTTCTTCACGATATCGGTAAGGCAATTACCGCAGAGGCTGAGGGATCACACGTTCAGCTCGGTGTTGACATCGCTACCAAGTATCGCGAGAACAAGGATATTATCCACGCTATCGAGGCTCACCATAATGACGTTGAGGCGGTATCCGCGCTCGACTTCATCATCCAGGCGGCTGACGCTATCAGCGCCGCAAGACCCGGTGCTCGTCGTGAGGACGTTGAGGATTACATCAAGCGTTTTCAGAAGCTTGAGGAGGTCGCAGGCGACTTCGAGGGCGTAGAGAAGACCTTCGCAATTCAGGCAGGCCGTGAGGTAAGAATCATGGTTAAGCCCGAGGTCGTAACCGACGACAGCATGAAGCTTCTTGCACGCGACATCGCAACCAAGATCGAGCGCGAGCTTGATTATCCCGGTCAGATCAAGGTCAGCGTAATCCGCGAGTCGAGAACAGTCGACTACGCAAAATAAAAAAACATTCGGAAAATGGACGCCAACAGCGTCCATTTTCTCTCCATAGCCGCAGAAAGAATAGGATCAACAAGTCCGCGGCGGATAGAAAGGCAAACTATGAGAATCCTTGCCATTGGCGACGTCACGAGCCAGCGCGGCGTCGAGCATCTTTCGAAGAATCTTTGGAAGTTCAGAAAAGAAAACAGAATAGATTTCTGCGTTGTGAACGGCGAGAACGCCTCGTTTGTCAGCGGAATAGTTGCCGAGCAGGCCGATGAGCTTCTGCGCGGCGGCGCTGACGTTATAACCGGCGGCAACCACACGATGCGCGCCAAGGGTGTCGCGAGCCTGCTTGAGCAGAGATGCGAGGTTCTGCGCCCCGTGAATTTCGGCGATTCGGTGGTCGGCAACGGCTACGGAATCTATGACGCGCAGGGCTATCGCGTGCTTGTTATAAGCGCGCTCGGAATCGTCGGCGTTGAGCCGAGACTCGACTCGCCCTTTGGCTACATAGATAGAGTGCTCGCCGAGTGCGATGGCAAATATGACGTCGCGGTGCTCGATATTCACGCCGAGGCAACCGGCGAGAAGCTCGCGATCGGTTATGCCTATGATGGCAAGATCAACGTGATCTTCGGCACTCACACCCACGTCCCGACGGCGGATATGCAGATCCTGCCCTCCGGTACGGGCTACGTCACCGACGTAGGTATGTGCGGCGAGTCGGGCGGCGTTCTCGGAATGGACGCCGAGATCGTTGTTGAGAGAATGAGAACGAGACTGCCGATATACTTCAAGGCGGCGACGGGCGAGGTCGAGGCTGACGGTGTCATCTTTGACGTCGATGTTTCCACGGGAAGAGTAAAGACCGTGGAGCGTGTTAAGTTTTAAATGCGATTTTTGCGGATAATGTAAATAATACTTTACAAAGGAGGGGCTATGGAGCATAAGACACAGATCGCCGTTATTGGCGCGGGTCACGCCGGAATAGAGGCGGCACTTGCGGCGGCGAGAATGGGACTTGATACCGTTCTTTTTACTATAAATCTTGACGCCGTTGGCAATATGCCCTGCAACCCTTCTATTGGAGGTAGCGCCAAGGGACACCTCGTCTTTGAGATAGACGCTCTTGGTGGCGAGATGGGTCGCGCCGCAGATCTTGTGACTATACAGTCGCGCACGCTCAATCTCGGTAAGGGGGCTGCCGTGCGCTCAAAGCGCGTCCAGGCAGACCGAAACCTCTACAAAACGATAATGAAAAAAACGCTGGAGGCCGAGAAAAATCTCAGGCTCGTCCAGGCTGAAATAGTTGATATTCTCACCGACGGCGACAGAGTTTGCGGCGTTGTTACCGCACTTGGCGAGGTCTGGCACGCGAGTCGCGTGATCATCGCGAGCGGTACGTTCCTTGATTCGCAGATCTTTGTCGGTGACAGGGTATATTCGGCAGGCCCTGACGGTATGACGGCGGCGCGCGGACTCTCGGATTCGCTTCGCAGACTCGGCATTGAGCTTATGCGCTTCAAGACGGGTACTCCTGCGAGAGTGCACCGTCGCTCCATTGATTTCGGCGCGCTCGAGGTGCAAGAGGGCGAGGAATATATCACGCCTTACTCGGCGCTTACCGACGAGGCGGCGCTTCAGAGCGCGAACAAGATCGCCTGCCACGTAGTCTATACCAACCTCGATACACACAGAATAATTCTTGATAATCTCGATCGCTCGGCGATGTATTCGGGTAATATTACCGGTGAAGGACCTCGCTACTGCCCGTCGATTGAGACCAAGCTCGTGCGCTTCGCGGATAAGGAGCGCCATCAGCTCTTCGTCGAGCCCTGTGGACTCGACACCAATGAGATGTATATTCAGGGCTTCTCGACCTCGATGCCGACCGACGTTCAGTATGAGATGATGCGCTCGCTCCCCGGATTTGAGAACGCTGAAATAATGCGCTACGCCTACGCTATCGAGTACGATTGCGCCGAGCCGACGCAGATGCTTCCGACCCTAGAGTTCAAGAAGGTTCACGGTCTCTATGGCGCAGGACAGTTCAACGGCACGTCGGGCTATGAGGAGGCGGCCGCGCAGGGAATAGTTGCCGGAATCAACGCCGCACTTGCCGAGCTTGGCCGCGAGCCAATGATACTCTCGCGCTCGTCTTCCTATATCGGAACGCTCATCGACGATCTCGTCACCAAGGGCACGCGCGAGCCTTATCGCGTGATGACCTCGCGCAGCGAGTACAGACTTCTGCTCCGTCAGGACAACGCCGATGCGCGCCTGACCGAGATCGGCTACAAGGTTGGTCTCATCGGCGAGGAGCGATATGCCGCCTTTCTTGAAAAGCAAAGGATGATAGCGAAAGAGGTCACAAGACTTGAGCGCACGACCGTGCCTCCGAGCGAGGCCGTCAACGCATATCTTGAGGAGTGTGGATCGACTCGCATCAGCACCGGAATAAAGCTCGCTGAGCTTCTTCGCCGTCCCGAGATAAGCTATGAATCAATGGTGAAGATCGATACCGACCGCCCGACGCTTCCTATGGGAGTTCGCGTTTCGGCAGAGGTGCAGATAAAGTATGAGGGCTACGTCAAGCGCGAGCTCGCCGAGGTGGAAAGGCAGAAGAAGCTCGAGGAGAAGCGTATTCCCGACGGCATCTGCTACAAGGATATTACGGGACTGCGACTTGAGGCGGCGGAGAAGCTGGAGAAGATCCGCCCTGCAAGCATCGGTCAGGCATCGCGTATCAGCGGGGTCAGTCCTGCAGACGTCGGTGTGCTTCTGATCTATCTTTCGACCTATAAAAAGTAGAAAACAAAAAGACCGTCAAATGACGGTCTTTTTTGCTTAAATATCCGTGAAATTTAACACGGGGGCTACTTATTCTTGATTTCTACGCCAAAAAGCTTGGCAAGAAGCAGGCGAAGTCCCTTTGGGGATTTTATAAGAACTATCTTCATATTAACTCCAAAATGCAAACAAAAGTTTACAGAAAATATGTTATTTGCGAGCTAATACTATTATATGTGATAGTGTGCCTTGGGGTTACTTCTTGCTTTCGTAGGCGAGAATGGTGCGGAGCATATCCTCGCTGTTCTCAAAGAGCTTCTGGCTCTCACCCTTGCGGAATACCATTGAGGTGACATCTACGTTTCTTATGCAGACGATGGTGTTCTCGGCATCAAGTCCGGAGAATCCCGGAAGATCCTTGATATCGAGAGAGGAGAGACGAATGCCATGCTCGGATACGTAATCATACTCATGGCCGTCTGCCGCGTAATCTGCGATCTTGGCGAATCTGCCCTCGTTGTTTTCTCCCTCGGAATACTGACGGAAGAGTCTCTCGGAGAGGAAGCAGATGTAATATTGGCTCGAGTCCAAAGTCTGCTTCAAGGTAGTGGTGTCCTCCTGTACGCGTGTCAGGGGAGGTGCGTTTTCCAGACTTTCGTATTCCTCGTTGTTGACGACGCACAGATCGAGGAAGGTCACGTTAGTCTCGCCGTTGCCGTCGTAATCGTCGGCAAAGTCGCCAAGAGTAGATGACATATTTGCATACTCGGGCCAGGTTCCGTCGCTCGACGTGCGACTAAAGACGTGGTCGCCTGCATAGAGCACCTGTATATCGTATTTTGTGTTCGTGGCGCATTGTACCGTGCAAACGATAATGACGAAGAGCGCGAATATCGCGGCTATCGTATGCCACTTATAGTGATACCAGAAGTTCTCGAGTCGCGCGGCAGTACCGCCGCTGACTCCGCCACCCGAGTGGCTGTTGTCCTTACAATCCATGGTTTTTCTCCAATAATGTAAAGTATAGTTTACTTATTTGGCAAGTTCCGCCGCCAAAGCCTCAAGCTGTGCGCGACTCTCGGGCGAGAGCGCCGAGACGATCTTCACGGTGGAATCGGTGTAGGTTATATCCTTTGAGCCCTCGAGCATTCCGCGCATAACCTTGGTCGCCATAGGCGCCCAGCTGCCGTTTTCGATGAATGCAACCGTGCGATTCTTGAAGCCGCGCTCGGTGAGATGATCGATAAATTCGCGCATAAAGGGGAAGATATCTGCGTTGTAGGTCGTGGTCGCGAGAACGAGCTTCGAGTATCTGAAGGCGTCAGCCACAGCCTCGGACATATCGCATCTCGCAAGGTCGCGGATTACCACGTTTGCGCCGAGAGCCGAAAGCTTTTCGTAGAGTTCAACTGCCGCGCGCTTGGTGTTACCGTAAACCGAGGTGTAGGCGATGAGAATGCCCTCCTCCTCGGGAGTGTAGCTCGACCACTTATTGTAAAGATCGAGATAGTAGCCGAGATTCTCGGTGAGAACAGGGCCGTGCAGAGGCGCGATCTTCGCGATGTCGAGGCCTGCCGCCTTCTTGAGAAGTGCCTGGACCTGCGCGCCGTACTTGCCGACAATGCCGATATAATATCTGCGCGATTCGTCCGCCCAAGGTGTGCTCTCACAGGTGTCACCGAATCTGCCGAAGCCGTCGGCAGAGAAGAGAACCTTGTCGAGCGAATCATAGGTCACGATAACCTCGGGCCAATGTACCATAGGTGCGGTCACGAAGGTCAGAGTGCGCGAGCCAAGCTCAAGAGTCGAGCCCTCGCCTACAACGACCTGTCTGTCGGCAAAATCCGTGCCGAAGAAGCCGCGCATCATCACAAAGGCCTTCTGCGACGCCACGATCTTCGCCTCGGGATATACCTCGGCAAAGCGAGCGATGTTGGCCGAGTGGTCGGGCTCCATGTGCTGAACCACGAGATAATCGGGCTTCCTGCCGCCGAGAGTGTCCTCGATATTCTTGAGCCACTCCTCGCCGAACGCCGCGTCTACGGTGTCCATTATGGCAATTTTCTCGTCGATGATGGCGTAGGAATTATAGGAAATTCCCTCGGGAACCTTATACTGTCCCTCGAAGAGATCGACCTTGTTGTCGAACACGCCGAGGTATTTGATGGAGTCGGTGATTTTCATAGTCTTATCTCTTTCTGTGAATTTATAACAAATATATTATAGCATAAATTTAAAGAAAAATATATAGCTTTTTGTTAAAAAACAACTTAAAATTTCGCTCAAAAAGGAAACTGCTCGCCGCAAAACTCGGCGAGCAGTTGGTGCATAAGACCTTAAGCCTCAGGCTTTTGAGGAATGATCAAAGCAGCGATAATGTATGCAAGAAGTCCGGCACCTGCAAAAAATATAGCGAAAACCCAAGCCAAACGAATGATGGTGGAGTCTATATTAAAATATTCTGCAAGACCGCCGCAAACGCCGCAGATCTTTTTGTCGGTTCTAGATCTATAAAGCTTCTTTTCCATTGTAATTTGCTCCTTTAACCTTAGGGTTTCATCGTGGGGAACAGTATAACCTCACGAATAGTGTCGTTGCCGGTGAGCATCATAACGGTTCTGTCAACGCCGATACCCATACCGCCTGTGGGAGGCATACCGTACTCCATAGCGGTGAGGAAGTCCTCGTCGAGCATCTCTGCCTCGTCGTCTCCTCTGTCGCGGAGCTCAAGCTGCTTCATGAAGCGCTCGCGCTGAACGATGGGATCGTTAAGCTCGGAGTATGCGTTTGCAAGCTCGCTGTGGCATACGAAGAGCTCGAATCTCTCGGTAACTCTGGGATCCTCGGGAGACGCCTTGGTGAGAGGCGAAACCTCAACAGGATACATGGTGATGAAGGTAGGCTGAATGAGCTTCTCCTCGACTCACTGGTCGAAGCAAGCGTAAAGTGCGTTGCGCCAGGTCTTGTCTGCGGTGTCTGCAAGCTCAACGCCGATAGCCTCTGCAGCTGCAACCGCCTCAGCGTCGTCGGTGATAGCGCCGAAATCAACGCCTGCGTACTCCTTGACCGCGTCAACCATAGAGAGTCTGCGCCAGCCGGGAGTGAGGTCGATCTTCTCGCCCATCCACTCAACCTCGTAGGTACCGTGAATAGCCTTTGCCGCGCCGGAGATAATGCCCTCTGCAATGTCCATCATATCGTGGAAATCTGCATAAGCCTGATAGAGCTCGATAGAGGTGAACTCGGGGTTGTGCTTGGGGTCCATACCTTCGTTACGGAAGATTCTGCCGATCTCGTAAACTCTGTTCATACCACCGACGATAAGACGCTTGAGAGGAAGCTCGGTAGCTATTCTCATATACATATCGATGTCGAGGGTGTTGTGGTGAGTGATAAAGGGACGAGCCGACGCGCCGCCAACGATAGTGTTAAGAACGGGAGTCTCAACCTCTATGTATCCGCGCTCATCAAGGTAGTTACGCATAAACTTGATGAACTGGGAACGGATAATGAAGTTGCGCTTAACCTCGGGGTTAACGATGAGGTCAACGTATCTCTGTCTGTATCTGGTCTCAAGGTCGGTAAGACCGTGGAACTTCTCGGGAAGGGGAAGAAGCGACTTTGCAAGAAGAGTGATGCACTCTGCGTGAACCGAAATCTCGCCGGTTCTGGTGCGGAAGAGCTTACCCTCAACACCGATGATGTCACCGATATCCCACTTCTTGAAGGAGGCGTAGTCCTCCTCGCCAACCGAGTCGCGTGCAACGTAGAGCTGGATCTTGCCCTGACCGTCAAGGAGATGAGCGAAGGAAGCCTTACCCATTACTCTCTTGCCGACCATACGGCCTGCGATCTTTACGGTAATGCTCTCGCCCTCTGCGAGAGTGGGCTCTTTTTCCTCAAAGAGTGCGATAGCGTCTGCGCTCTCGTGAGTAAAGTCGTACTTGGTGATCTCGAAGGGATTCTTGCCCGACTCGTAGAGAGCGTTAAGCTTCTCGCGGCGGACTGCAAGCTCGCTTGTGGAGTTTATCTGCTGGTTGTTATTATTTTCGTTTGCCATAACTGAGGTGTCCTTTCTTAGTCCTTTGCTCTGGATACGCTCTTGATCTGAAGATGCTGCTCTCTTACGCCTGCAACAACTACCTCGTCGCCCTCCTTAGCACCGAGAAGTGCCATACCGATGGGCGAGGAGTCGGAGATCTTGCCGTTTACGGGGTCGGTCTCGTAAGAGCCTACGATGTGATAGGTGAACTCCTTCTTGCGCTCTACGTTGTAGAGAACTACGATAGAGCCAACGCTGATCTTGGACTCGTCGATCTGCGACTCGTCAAGAACCTTTGCGTTTGCGATCATCTCGCGGAGCTCTGCGATTCTGGAATGTATTTTACCCTGCTCCTG
>JAZRFQ010000022.1:0-33676 GCA_045643725.1 Eubacteriales bacterium
CAGTTAAAGTAGTTCTTCGAGAATCTCTCGGGAACGAAGCTGATAGAGCCGTCCTCAACAGCCTTGATAGCGGGCTCTGCAAGGGGCTTCATCTTAACGAACCACTGATCAGAGGTCATGGGCTCGACGGTGGTGCCGCAACGGTAGCAGGTGCCGACGTTGTGGTCGTGGGGTACAGTCTTAACGAGATAGCCCTCTGCCTCAAGGTCTGCAACGAGAGCCTTACGGCAGGCGTATCTGTCCATACCGTCATACTTGCCTGCGTAGGAGTTCATGGTCGCGTCGTCGTTCATAACCTTGATCTGCTCGAGGTTATGGCGCTGACCTACGAGGAAGTCGTTGGGGTCGTGGGCAGGAGTGATCTTAACACAGCCTGTACCGAAGCCGATCTCTACGTAATCATCGGCGATAACGGGAATCTCGCGGCCTACGATGGGCAGAATGAGAGTCTTGCCGATAAGGTGCTTGGTCGCCTCGTCCTCGGGGTTAACTGCAACGGCGGTATCGCCGAACATGGTCTCGGGACGGGTGGTAGCTATCTCAACGAAGCCGTCCTCACCCTTGATGGGGTACTTGATGTGCCAGAAGGAGCCGGGCTGATCGGTATACTCTACCTCTGCGTCGGAAAGCGCGGTGAGACAGCGGGGACACCAGTTGATTATACGGAAGCCGCGGTAAATAAGGCCCTTGTTGTAGAGGTTAACGAATACCTCACGAACGGCGCGGGAGCATCCCTCGTCCATAGTGAAGCGCTCGTGCTCCCAGTCGCAAGAAGAGCCGAGTTTCTTGAGCTGGTTGATAATTCTGTTTCCGTACTGATGCTTCCAGTCCCAAACGCGCTCAAGGAACTTCTCACGACCGAGGTCGTAACGGGAGAGACCCTCGTTAACGCGGAGGTTCTCCTCTACCTTTATCTGTGTTGCAATGCCCGCGTGGTCGGTGCCGGGAACCCAAAGGGTCGAGTAGCCCTGCATACGCTTCGCTCTGACAAGGATGTCCTGAAGAGTCTGGTCAAGGGCGTGTCCCATGTGGAGCTGACCGGTTACGTTGGGCGGGGGGATAACTATGGAGAAGGGCTTTTTCTTCTTGTCGGGATCGGGCTTGAAGTAACCCTTGTCATTCCACTCCGCGTAGAGTCTGTCCTCAAACTCGGCGGGGTTGTAGTTCTTTGCGAGTTCTTTTCTCATTTTATTTTTTCCTTTCGGTTTATTTACGTATTAGAAGGATGATATGAGTAACGCAGTATTGCGCGATTTATACCTCAACAAAAAAAGACGAGGGCAATTATGATTGCCCTCGGGACGAATAATCGTGGTACCACCCAAGTTCGGAGCGCGGCAAAAGGACGCTCCCTCGTTACATCTTAACGCGAATACACGTCGGAGTCTAATAAGTCGAGGGGCAGAAGGACTTGAACCCACGACCGTTCTTTCCGAATTACAAGCGGTGACACTTCACGAAGCCAAATGAGAACTCGCACCGACCGTTCTCTCTCTGCAAGATGGGATTTCGCTACTTCTTCCGCTACATTATAGTATTTTATCACACGCGAGCGCGTTTGTCAATATAAATATTTAAATTCTGCGTGATCTCGCCATTGAGTCAAATCGCGCCGACCGACAACGAAGTATTACGCGATTTACACCTCGACATCGTCGAGAGGAGAAATCGATGCAGTACAAGGCGTAAGGGAGCAAACGAGATGAAGCCGTATTCTCATACGGCGATTCGAGTGCGTCGACCGACAACGCAGTAATGCGCGATTTATACCTCGACGGTTGGCGAGAGGAGAAATTTCGTAAGACAAGGCGCACCGAGCAAGCAAGGCAACGGCGTAGTTACCTACGTCGAGCCGATGCGCGTCGAGGAGCAACGCAGTATTACGGAATTTATACCTCGACAAAAATTGGGTAGTGGTCAGAAAGATATATTCCATTATGCTCGTCACACCACGCGCCAACGGCAGATACTGTGGCCGCGATGTCGGGTGTGGTGAAGATGTAATCTATCTTGTGCTCCACTACTCCGTAATCGTGGAAGGTCACGGGAATCTTGTCGGTGAGCTCTGTGAGGGCGAGGGGCGACTCCTTGATGACTGTGATAGGCGCGCTATCGGGGGCGGCGTTAAGGTCGCCGAGAAGGACTGTGGGAAGCGGATACTCCTCATTCATCGTCGCGAGTCTATCGAGAAGAAGCGATACGCCGAGGACTCTCGCCTCATCGGAGACGTGGTCGAGGTGGGTATTGCAGATTCGGACGAGTCTGCCCGTTGCGCGCTCTCTGTACACGCCGACGCTGGCTACTCTCGGGCAGGTGGACTGCTCGGCAAAGCGAGAGCCGGGGATGCGCGGCGTGGGGCTGAGCCAGAAGGAATCAATGCTGTGACAGACTAGGCTATCCTTCAAAGTGGCGATGGCTACTCCCTCTCCGTCAAAATTCTCGCTACGGAAGAAGGTGTAAAAATCGTAGATATCCGAGAGAGATCTCTCGAGAAAATCGGCGATGTGCGCCGTAACCTCCTGAAATGCGACAACGTCGGGACGCTCGGAGCGGAGCTTATCGTATATCATTCCTGCTCTGTGCACAAAGGAATTCGGCGCGCGTCTGTCCGACTCGATTTTGACGCATCTTATGTTGAAGCTGACAATTTTCATTTTCTAATTACCTATATTCGGGGTAAACGAGCTTTACCTCGGTGTACATAGAATCATATGCCTCGTCAAGAAGGGCGTCGACATCGAGCTTGGCAAGCTCTGCCATAACCGCCTCGATCTTGGGCTGTGTTTTCGGGTGTCTCGGAGTGAACACGGTGCAGCAATCCTCAAAGGGCAGAATCGAGGTGTCGAAGGTGCCGTAGTGGCGTGCCTCCTTGACTATCTCGCTCTTATCGAGGCCGATGCAGGGGCGGAATACGGGGATATTCACCACAGAATCGGTGACTCCGATAGCCGCGAGTGTCTGGGATGCCACCTGACCGAGGCTCTCGCCCGTGATGAGCGCGCCGCACTTGTAGGTTCTGGCGCAACGCTCGGCGAGGCGCATCATAAAGATACGGAGAATGAGGGTGAAGTAATCCTCATCGCACTTATCGCGGATCTCCTCCTGGATATGGGTGAGCGAGATGACGTGAACGTGGATCTTGGCGCAGAACTCGCACATTTCCTGGGCGAGCTGAAGCACCTTTTCCTTCGCGCGCTCGGAGGTATAGGGGAAGGACTCAAAGTGAAGAGCCTCGATCTCCATACCGCGCTTTGCCATCATACAGCCTGCGACGGGCGAGTCGATGCCGCCCGAGAGAAGAAGCAGACCGCGGCCTGCCGAGCGAAGAGGAAGTCCGCCCGCGCCGGGCTCCTGCCCTGCTCTGATGTATGCGTGATCGTCGCGCACCTCAACGGTGACGACGACGTCGGGATTCTTAACGTCAACCTTGATGCCTCTAACGGTGGAGAGGATCACACCGCCGATCTCTGCCGGGATCTCGGGGGATTTCAAGGGGAATTTCTTATCTGCGCGCTTGGCATCGACCTTGAAGGTGCGCTTGCCTGCAAGCTTCTCGGGAAGATAGGTCTTTGCGGTGGCGACGATGCTCTCCATAGTCTTCTCGCAGACTGCGGCGCGGTTAACGCCGACAATGCCAAAGACCTTTTTCGCCGCGTCGTACATTCCGTCCATATCGCAGAGCTCGTTCTGGGGCTCGACGAAGATGGTGCTCTGCTTGAAGTAGATCTTGAAGGTGCCGTAGGGCGATGCGCGGCGGCGCAGCTCCTTGACGAGTCCCGACTCAAAGTTCTGTCTGTTCGCGCCCTTGAGGACGATCTCGCCGAATTTGCAAAGTATTACCTCGGAGGGCGTGTTAGCCGTGGATGTATTCATAAGGTCCATAATATCTCTTTTCTCTTGGGTTGTTATTTTGTAAGCTCGCCTGCGAGGTTCTCTTCCATCATTCTCTTGATCTCGCTCTTGGAGATATCGAGACTGAAGAGATAATAAAGCTTGGCGACGGCGGCCTCGGTGGTCATATCAGCTCCGCTGACAGCGCCTGCGCGCTTGAGCTCAGAGGAGGTTTCATAAGCGCCGAGCGTTACCGTACCGCTCGGACACTGCGAGCAGACCGCGATGACTGTGCCTGCGGCAAAGGCCTTCTTGATAATGGGCAGAAGCTCGCCGTTGCCCATAGGAATATTGCCCGCGCCAAAGGTCTCAAGCACGATGCCCGAGAGCTTCTCGGTCATAATATCCTCGAAGAGTCCGAACTGTATGCCCGGGAAGACCTTGAGGACACCGATCGGCACTTTGGCGAAGGGATGGTATTTGAGACCGCCCTCTCGCGGGGGGAGAATGGCGGAATAGTTATATTTCACACTGATGCCAACCTCAGCAAGATGGGGATAGCCGGGCGAATCAAAGGCGACGAGGCCGTCGGCGCTCATCTTACGCGAGCGGTTGCCGCGCAGGAGTATGGCGCTGAAATAGAGGCAGACCTCGCGTGCGATGCCCTCACCTGCGATCATCACCGAGGTGATCAGGTTATCGCGTCCGTCGGAGCGAAGCTCGGATAGGGGAATCTGCGAGCCTGTGAGAATAACCGGCTTGTCGAGTCCCTCGAGCATAAAGGAGAGCGCCGACGCGGTGTAGGACATGGTGTCTGTGCCGTGCAGGATAACGAAGCCCGAGTAGTCGTCGTACTTCTCGTAGATTATCTTACCGATCTCGTTCCATTCCTCAACGCTGACGTTGGAGGAATCGAGAAGCGGAGACATCTCATAGAAGTCCCACGCAGTAAAATCGGGGCGATTGAGGTCGGGGATATTCTTCAGCTCCTCGCGCAGATATCCCTCAACAGGGGTGTAGCCTTTTTCGGTCTTTTTCATACCGATGGTGCCACCCGTGTGAATTATCAGCACCTTTGCGGCGCTTTTTTCATTCTTATTTGGCATCGTTCTTACCTCTGTTTACGAGGAGATCGTGCTTGATGTCCCAGAGCTTCTGCGAGAGGTCAACGTAGTAGCGGTGAGGATTCTCAAAGCGTTTAACCTCCTCCCAAAGAGTGTCGACCTCGGCTCTGCAATACTTCTGTATATCCGAGATGTGGGGTGCATCGTAGACGCACTTACCCGACTTGAATATCGGAACGAGAAGCTCGCGTGCGGTGTAGTTCGTGACGGTCTTCTTCTTCCAGGTCTCGACGGGATCGAAGAGCTCGAGAGGCTGTGACTCGTCTATGGTTTCGTCAAAGACGGTGAGAAGGTCGGCGATGGCCGTGCCGGTCTCGTTATCGTAGATGCGGTAAATTTTCTTAAAATGAGGATTGGTGATCTTCTCGGGGTTCTCGGAGATCTTGATCTTGGGGATCACCTTGCCGTCACGCTCCTTGGCAACGAGCTTATAGACTCCGCCGAAGACGGGGCTGGATTTTGCGGTGATGAGTCGCTCGCCGACACCAAAGGTGTCGATCTGTGCTCCCTGACGGATGATGTCGCGGATAATGTTCTCGTCGAGAGAGTTGGAAACGACGATCTTGCAATCGGTGAGACCTGCCTCGTCGAGCATTTTTCTCGCGCGCTTGGAGAGATAGGTAATATCGCCCGAGTCGAGTCTGATGCCGCAGTGGGTTATTCCCTGCGGGATAAGAACCTCCTTGAATGCACGGATGGCGTTGGGGATACCGCTCTTCAGAACGTCGTAGGTATCGACGAGTAGGGTGGCATTAGTCGGATACATCTTGCAGTAGGCAACAAATGCATCGTACTCGGTGTCGAACATCTGCACCCAGGAGTGCGCCATAGTTCCCGTGGCAGGGATGGCGTAGTCTCTGTCGGAGATGGTACAAGCGGTAGCGGCACAGCCGCCGATGTAGGCGGCTCTCGCACCGAGGATAGCTCCGTCAGCGCCCTGTGCGCGGCGCGAGCCGAACTCTGCGACGGGTCTGCCCTCTGCGGCTCTGACCACGCGGTTAGCCTTGGTGGCTATGAGCGACTGATGGTTGAGGCAAAGGAGCACAAAGGTCTCTATGAACTGCGCCTCGATGGCGGGCGCTCTTACTACGAGGATGGGCTCGTTGGGAAAGATGGGTGTGCCCTCGGGAACTGCCCAAATGTCGCCCGTGAAGGAGAAGTCGGCAAGATATGCGAGGAACTCCTCGGAGAATACTCCCTTGGAGCGAAGGAACTCGATGTCCTCCTCTGTAAACTTGAGCTCGTGGATATAGTCGATAAGCTGCTCGAGACCTGCGGCAATAGCAAAGCCGCCGCCATCGGGTATTCTGCGGAAGAATACGTCGAAATATGCGATCTCATCGCGCTTGCCAAGCTCGAAATAGCCGTTGGCCATAGTAAGCTCGTAGAAATCGCAAAGCAGGGTCATATTGTTCTTGGACATTTTTCGTTTTCCTTTCTTTATCAGAGGTCGAGCTTCATATCGCCCTCGCGTATCCAACCGAGCTTACGCATTATCTCGGAGAAGACCAGCGAGAGGATAGCAGGGAGAACTAAACATACGAGAATTACGCCGACGATCGACGTCGTGTTGAAGCCCATATCGGTGAAGACTCCGAGAGGGCCTACAAGACCGCAGGTGCCCATTCCGGCGCTGACGCCCGAGCACTCGAGTCTGAAGAGGCAGGTGGAGATAGGTCCTGTGATCGCCGAGGCGAGGGTCGCGGGGATCCAGATGAGAGGATTCTTCACAATGTTGCCCATCTGAAGCATTGAGGTGCCGAGCCCCTGGGCAACTACTCCGCCCCACTTATTCTCGCGGAAGGAGATGATGGCGAAGCCGACCATCTGTGCACAGCAGCCTGCGACCGCCGCACCGCCTGCGATGCCGGTGATTCCGATCATAGCGCAGATCGCGGCAGAGCTGATAGGAAGCGTAAGCACGATACCGACAACCACCGAGATTATGATGCCCATAATGAGGGGATAAAGTCCCGTCGCGTAGTTAATAAAGTAGCCGAGCCAATACATAAGGTGTGCGATACCGGGGCAAAGAAGCATAGCAACGAGCGCTCCTGCACCGAGCGTGATCGCAGGGGTAACGAGGATATCTACCTTGGTTGTCTTGGAAACGAGCTTGCCGATCTCAACGGCAAGAAGAACACAGACGAATGCGCCGAGCGGGCCTGCGGTAACAGACTTTGCCGCGCCCTCAAACATAAGCGTCGAGCCGTAGGCGTTACCGAACATACCAACGACACCTGCCGAGAGCATAACGAGCATCGGTGCTTTAAGCGCGTAGGCGATAGCGATGCCGATAACCGCGCCCGTCGCGCCGCCCGCGCCTGCGAGAAGGTCAAAGAAATCGCGGATGGCGTTGCCGTCGGGTATGTACTTTGCTACAGTGCCGAATATCGTGCCCATAAGAAGCGAGGCGAAGAGGCCGAGAGCCATCGCGCTCATAGCGTCTACAAAGTAGAGCTTCGGCGAGAGGGTTATGCCCTTCTTATCAAGGAAGCTGCGAAATTTGCTTTTCTCCTTGTTCTGTGTCATTTTAGATCTCCTTTGCTGTGTCTGTGCGTGCTTATTTGCGTGCCGCTCTTTCGCGGTCTATATAGTTTTGCAGAATTATCTGTGCCGAAAGGGTGTCGATGACGTCCTTTCGCTTTTTACCAAACGTGCCTGCGCCGTCGAGGAAGCGATACGCCTCCATGGTGCTCATACGCTCATCGTAATAGTCGATGGGAATATCGGTCAGCGTGGCGAGGATATCGCCAAAGGCGCGCACGGTCTCTGCGCGGAAGCCCTCGGTGCCGTCCATATTCTTCGGCAGGCCGATTATGATTCTCTTACAGCCGCGTGCGGTGGCTTCCTTTGCTACGCGCTCGGCGGTGTTCTTCATACCGCCCTCGGAGATAGTTCCGATGCCGCTGGCGAGCAGACCCGACACGTCGCACTCGGCAAGGCCTGTGCGCTTGTCGCCGTAATCGACGCCGAGATATTTACCGTGAGTTATATCCATAGTGTTCCCTCCGGGAAATGCAAACTTTAATTTGCTTTTTTGTATGTGAAAAGGTAAAATTCTATTTCCGTGGTAAGCGATGTGAGAGCCTCAAGTCGCGCTCTGCCCGACGCGGGAGTTCTGTAGGCGTAGGGCGTCATCATAAAGAGCGAGCGGATCTTCTCGGGCGTGTCGAGATTCAGCTCGTAGGCGATCCTCTCGCGTGAGAGAAGCTCAAAGCCTGCGAGCTCGTCGGATGCAACCTCGTTGAGATAGGGGGTATCGTAAAGCACCGATTTGAGTCCGAAGAGATGACGCTCGGCAGGGATCGCCATAATAAACACGCCGCCTGTACGCAAGACGCGCAGGGTTTCCTCGGGAGCGAGGGGCGAGAAGACGTTGGTCGCCGTATCAAAGGTGCCGTCCGCAATAGGCAGATCGTAGGATGACGCAACGGCAAGCGAGAGGTCTCTATCGCGCTTTGCCGCCAGGCGAACCGCCTCCTTTGATATATCAAAGCCGTGAATATGTAAAGTTTTGTTTACGTTCTTTGCGGTTTCGTTTATGGTGTGGGTGTAAAATCCCTCTCCGCAACCGCAGTCAAGAAGCAGGCCGCAGTCGGGAGTATGCTCCGCGGCAAGCTCTGCCACGCGACGCGCGAGGGGCGTATACGCGCCCGTATCAAGAAAGGCGCGACGAGCCATAACCATCTCGCGATTGTCGCCGTGAGTACCGCCCACGGAGGACAAAAGAAGATTGTAGTAGCCCTCCTTGGCTCTATCATAAGAGTGCCCGAGGTGACACTTCGCCGTGCCTCCGTCGGTGACGGTGAGTGCGCCCTTACATTTAGGACAAATGAAGTTCAATGTGAGTTTCCTTTTCGGTTTTATGATTTATGATGATCGGACGATTTATACAATCAGCATCGCCAAAGCTAATGCTATACAAGACGAGATATGCTGATTAGGAGAAAATTCGCAAGACAAGGCGTAAGGGCGCAAGGAAGGCGACGGTGTAGTTACCTACTCCGAGCCGACCGCGTCGCCCGACAACGCAGTATTGCGGATTTTATACAATCAGCATCGCGTCGCCGAAACTGAAGAAGCGATACTTCTCGTCTACTGCTTCCTTGTAAGCGTTCATAACGTTTTCCTTGCCTGCGAGGGCGCTGACGAGCATTATGAGAGTGCTCTCGGGCAGGTGGAAGTTAGTGATCAGGGCGTCGACGGCCTTGAATTTATAACCGGGGTAGATGAAGATGCCGGTCTCGCCCGAGATGGCGTGAACTCTGCCCTCGGCGTCCGAGACGCTCTCGAGAACTCGCGATGAGGTCGTGCCGACGGCGATGATTCTGCCGCCCGCGGCGCGGCGGCGGTTGATCTCCTCTGCCACCTCGTCGGAGATGTGGAAATACTCGCCGTGCATCAGGTGCTCCTCGATCTTATCGACCTTGACGGGACGGAAGGTGCCGAGCCCAACGTGAAGCGTGACCTCGCCGTAGCCCACGCCCATAGCCTTGATGTGCTCGATGAGCTCCTCTGTGAAATGAAGTCCTGCAGTGGGAGCGGCGGCAGAGCCTTCCTCCTTTGCATAGACGGTCTGGTAGTCGCTCTTGCGCTCGAGTCTCTTGGTGATGTAGGGCGGAAGCGGCATATTGCCGATCTCGTCGAGCACCTCGTAGATGCTCTTATATTTCGCGGTGTCGTAGTCGAATTTCACGGTTCTGTTACCGCCCTCAACGATGCCCGTGACGGTGGCGGTGAGAATTCCGCCGAAGTCGAAGGCCGCGCCCTCCTTGGCGCGCTTGCCGGGGCGAACAAGAGTCTCCCATTCGCCCGAATCGAGTCTGCGGAGCAGAAGAAGCTCCATATCCGAGCCGGTCTTCTTGGTCTTGCCGAGAAGGCGCGCGGGAATGACCTTTGAGGAATTCACAACGAGCATATCCTCGGGACGAAGATAGTCGATGATATCGAAGAAGTGCTTATGCTCTATTCTGCCGTCGCGGTGGAGCACCATGAGTCTGCATCCGTCGCGTTCCTCCGAGGGAGTCTGCGCAATGAGCTCCTCGGGCAGATCGTAGAAGAAGTCCTCGGTCTTCAGATCGGTTTTAACTCTGTCGTTTATAATAATGTTATCAAGCTTTTCCATTGTTTCCTCTTGCAAGCATTTTGCATAAAATATAATGTATATAATTGTACGTATATAATTATACACAAATCTTTAGGTATGTCAAGGTGTAAATGAAAAAAAGAGTGATTTTCAAGGGTGTCGGCACGGCGCTCGTGACGCCCTTCAGACACGGACGGATCGATTATCCGACGCTCGATCGACTGATCGAAAGACAGCTCGATGCGAGGATAGATGCACTGGTTATCGGAGGAACGACCGGCGAGGCGGCGACGCTATCGGATAAAGAGCGCTACAAGCTCTATCGCCACGCAATCGATCGGGTGGATGGCAGGTGTCCCGTGATTCTCGGCACGGGAACGAACGATACTCGCGTCGCCGTAAAGCACACGAAGGTAGCCAAGAGTCTCTCTGCCGACGGCGCGCTCGTGGTGACACCCTACTACAATAAGGGCACGGAATCGGGTCTGCTTTCCCACTATGAAAGGATAGCTGAGTCCGTAGATATACCGATGATCCTATACAACGTGCCGTCGAGAACGGGTGTGAGCATTCCGATCCCGATGCTGAAGCGTCTGTCGGAGATCGAGAATATAGTCGGCATCAAGGAAGCCGCCGACTCGGCAGACAGACTCGTCAAGATCTCGGCTCTCGGTGGGGATCTGCCGCTATACGCAGGCAACGATTCGCAGACCTATACCGCCCTTGCCCTCGGCGGTGTGGGAGTGATCTCGGTACTATCAAACCTCTATCCCGAAAGGATGAAGAAGATATCAGATAGCCTCGCATCAGGGCAAAACGAGGCGGCGTTATCGGAGCAGCAGGCGCTTCTGCCCCTTATTGACGCGATGTTCGCAGAAACCAATCCCGCGCCCGTAAAATACGCCCTCGCAAGACTCGGGCTGTGTGCGGAGGAGATGCGCCTGCCTATGAGCGAGGTCAAGGGATCGACGAGGGAGCTTATTGATACCTTAATCCTTGAAAACGGGCAAATTTGACAACTTTAGTTTACATTATAACAAAAAAAGCAAAGCCGCGAGAAAGTTAATTCTCGCGGCTTTTTTATGCCGTATGTGGCATACCGTGTTAAATTTTAGCGTCTGTTTTTCAACTCTTCGATCCTCTTCTGCTTGAGAAATCTCGCGGTAGCTTCGTCGAACTCCTCGGCGTCGGTGGGGACGAAGAATGCCACCTTGGGACCTGTGCCGTTCATAAGAGTGCGGTTATCCTTATACTTCGTGAGGAAGAGGAAGACGACGTAAAGATCATCCGAGCAAGTCGAAAGATGTATAGCGAAAACTATTCCGAAAGCGAGGTACAGGCCTGCGTTAAAGAGATAGCACACCACGAGCGTCGGCACAAGCATCAGGGTGAAGAGGGCGAAGGGAGTGAGCACTGCCGCGATCGCCGTTTTTCTGTAGGTAAAGATCTTAGGAACACCGCAATACGCGCAGGTCTGAGCGAAGCCGTAGGTCAGCTTCTCTCCTGTGTGCATCTTATATACTGCGCCGTGAACAAGCTCGTGCAGTATTACGTAGACTACTGTCAATGCGAGGGCGATGGCGTAATAAGGCAATCTGTTCTCGCCAAGGCGTATATCGAATCTGACAGAGTTCGGATCTAAAATGAAGGGCAGATAAAGAAGTCCGATGGCAATGAAAAGCGAGATGACCGACAACACCGTCGGCATCACCGCGAGCTTGCTCTGTGAGGCGTCAATGACGCCGCCGACCTTATAACCCTGAGGGAGATCTCTCTCAAAGGTTTTTTCTTTCATGCTCAACACCTCAAATCGTAGTTATGTTGTTGGAGGATGCGATCTCGACGTCGACGTCAGAGTCCGCACCGATAACGATGGAGCGGAAGAACTCGGTCACAGGTTGCTCTGTGAAATAGTGACCTGCCTCGATAAGATTGATTCCGCGCTCGGAGGCCTCCTCCATCACGTTATAGCCGATTCTACCCGATATGAAGGTGTCCGCGCCTTCCTTGATGGCCGCAGAGATATAGCTCTTGCCATCTCCGCCGACTACGGCAACGCGACGAACGGTGTTATAGCCGTCTGCGTATCTGACGGCATCGGCACCGATGGTCTCTTTGATCTTATAGGCGAAGTCCTCAAGGCTCATCTCCTCGTCGAGATCGCCGATCCTGCCGAGCAGACCATCGCCGAAGGGATATGTATTATACATGCCGAGAAGGTCGCAGAGGCTGTCGTTGACTCCGCCCGAGACCTTGTCGGCTCTGGTGTGGAATGAGAACACCGAAACGCCGCTCTCGATGAGCTTTATCACCTTTCTCGCGGTGGGGTTATCCTCGGTAACCGAGGTTATGGGGCGGAAAATAAGCGGATGGTGGGAGATGATAAGGTCGAAGCACTGCTCGATCGCGTAATCGACGATCTCCTCGGTCACGTCGAGAACGCACAGAACGCGGCGCACCTCTGCCGAGGTGTCGGCCGAGCACATAAGACCGTCGTTGTCCCATTCCTCCGAAAGCTCGGCGGGGATCTTCTCTGAAAATACTGCGTATAATTCCTTTACTGTCATTTCAGTCGCCTCTCTTCTCTGTTAATCAGCGTTTTTATGTACTCGACGTGGGGAGTGTAATCCTCGCCGCCGATGGATGACCTCTCTATTCCGTCACGGCGCTTCTCAAACACGCCAAGCTTGGCCTTGAGATACCCGATCTTTGCCTCGGGATTTCTTGCGGGAGTGTCGGCTCGACCGAACTCTGCCTCAAGCTCGGAGACGTCGCGGCAGTTGCCCGAATAGGCAACAAGAAGCGTGACGTAATGCTTGCCTGCATCCTTGGAGTAGGCCTCCTCCAGCACCTCGAAGCCGTTTTTATAAAGATAGGAAACGAGCGCGCCGCGGCGTGTCATGGGCTGAAGTATCAGGCGCACCGCAGGGTCTCGCATCTCGTCTGCGCGGTCGATGATGTCGGCGATAAGCTCGCCGCCCATACCGCAGATGGTGTAGTCGGTAATTCCCTTACCTGCGAGGGCGTCTGCGCCGTCAGCAAGGGTGAACTCTACTCTGTCGAGGTATCCTGCCGCACCGATATTCGCTCGCGCGGAGTCGAGTGGGCCCTCGTTAATATCAGAGCAAAAGGCACGCACGATGCGCCCTGCCCTTAAAAGAAAGAGAGGCAGGTACGCGTGATCTGTGCCTATATCGGCAAGGATAGCGTCCTGTCTCACAAAATCCGCCGCCGATAAAAGTCTCGGGGAGATATTTATTTCTTTCATTATTTGCTCTCGAGGTACTCGTTGATCTTTGCTACGAGCTCGTCAGCGTTGGTGCCGTGAACCTTGCATGCGTCCTCGATGGACTCGCCGCGGGAGTGGGGGCAGCCAAGGCAATGCATACCGATCTCGAAGAAGAACTTCGCGGTATTTACGTCGTGGTCGAGAATTGCGCCGATGAGGGTTTCTTTGGTAACTTTCATTTTTTTGTTCCTTTTTGCTTTGCATTTTTTTATTACGGGATAATTATAGCACACGGGTCTACAAAAATCAATATATATTTTAAACTTGCTATTTACTTTTTATGTTTTTTGTGGTAAAATAATACGGAATGAATAAATTTGGGAGATTTTTCAAATGATAGTTGCGCTTGAAGAAGCGAAAAGAAAGCTTGGCGAGCTCCACGCGGTAGTTGAGGAGCTTGGCAATCAGTTGAGAATAGAAGAGGCAAAGGAGCGCGCCGCTGATCTTGAGCGTGAGACCATGGTTCAGGATTTCTGGAACGATGCCGAGAAGTCCTCGAAGAAGCTGCAGGAGATCAAGCAGCTCAAGGACAAGATAGAGAGCTACGAGGCTCTTATATCCAAGCTCGAGGACACCGAGACGCTCTGCGAGATGGCTATTGAGGCCGGCGACGAGGACTCTGTTGACGAGGTTGTCTCCGAGACCGCATTCATCGAGACCGAGGCCGAGAAGAAGAGAATCGAGGTTCTCCTCTCGGGCCCTTACGATAAGAATAACGCGATACTCTCCTTCCATCCCGGTGCGGGCGGAACAGAGGCGCAGGACTGGGCGTCTATGCTCTACCGTCTTTACACCAGATGGGGTGAGGCTCACGGCTATAACGTGAAGCTCATCGACTGGCTCGACGGTGATGCGGCAGGTATTAAGTCGGCGACCATCATGATCGAGGGTATCAACGCATACGGATACCTCAAGAGCGAGAACGGCGTTCACCGTCTTGTAAGAATCTCGCCCTTCGACGCGTCGGGCAGACGCCAGACCTCCTTCGCATCGGTTGAGGTTATGCCCGAGTTTGAGGACGATAACACCATCGTTATCAATCCCGAGGACATCGAGGTAACGGCGCACAGATCGTCGGGTGCAGGCGGTCAGCACATCAACAAGACCGACTCGGCTATCCGTATCGTGCACAAGCCTACGGGTATCGTCGTCGGATGTCAGACCGAGCGTAGCCAGCTTCAGAACAAGGAGACGGCGATGAAGATGCTCCGTGCAAAGCTCATGGAGATCAAGCTCCGCGAGATGCTCGACCGTATCGAGGACATTCAGGGTAACAAGGCAAATATCGAGTGGGGCAGCCAGATCCGAAGCTACGTATTTATGCCCTACACTCTCGCGAAGGACACCCGAACCGGCTACGAGGAGGGTAACATCGACGCGGTAATGGACGGCGAGATCGACGGCTTCATTAACGCATACCTCAAGCACATTTCCAAGGAAAACGACAATAAATAACCAAAATTGAAACGAGGACGGTCAATCCGTCCTCGTTTTTTGTTTTTGTACTTTAATTTTCCTTGAGAGGAGAAATTGCGTAAGACAAGGCAAAGCAAGCGAGGAAGATGAAGCCGTAGTAACCTACGGCGATTCGATCGAGTCGATGCTTTAACGCAGTATTACGCGATTTATACCTCAAGGCCGTAATGGACGAGGCATATTCCGTCATCCCAATGTGCTAGTATATCGTGGCGGTTCTTATCGCCCGCGCCTGCCGCACCTGCGGCGATGATGTTGTACTCGCGGTAGAAGCGCCAGGGATTGACGGCGTAGGATTCGCCCTCCTTCAGATGGAAGGGGCCCTGCATATTGCGGAGGTTGCCGAGGAGGGTGAGCTCAAGCTCGTTGTCGCCCTCGACAAGATAATCCGAGATATCGACCTCATAGGGCGCCCACATTCTGGTGGAGACCTCTCTGCCGTTGACCTTCAGGTGGATGGAGTTGATTCCTCTACCCTTTAATTTAACACGGGCGCGGGGGTCGGTGAGGTTAAAGGTGCGCGAGAGGGTCAAGCTGCCCGAGAATTCGGGGTAACCCGAGAGATCAAGGCGTGCGATATCGACCTTTTGGGGTGCGGATGTGATTATGGGTGTTTTCTTCACACTGTAGGCGTCTCGCTCGAGCTCGGTGGGCTCGTCGGCAAGGCGAGCGCCAAAGTTACCTGCTATGTAGATCTGCTCTATCTCCATATCGAAGGCGAGGCAGTTTCTCATCATCTCGCAGGTCCAGCCCTTCTCGATCTGATCGTAGCACTTCTCCGACTGAACTACCGTGGATTTAAGATATATCTCGTTCTCGCCGAGCTTCACGGCATCGGTGATGGGAATCAGGCGGAATGAGGTGTCGCGGAGGCAGCCTACATCGCCATTTGACACCGCGATGCCGTTGACGGCGATCTCAAAGCGCTCGGGAGTCTCGGTGACGAGGAATAGCTCGCCCGAATAGGACTCTACTGTGAAGCGATATTTCTGCTCGAGGATTGCCTCGCGGCGAAGATTATTGAGTCTCGGGAGAATGTCTAGGACGTAGCCGTCGCGCTCCCATTCGCCTCCGTCATAGCGCCAATCGCATCTGTCGAGAGTGATGGAGTTGAGGCTACCCGACTTCACCTGCCACTCGCCCGAGAGGTCGAGCAGGGGTGCGGGCTCGGATTTGCCGATTTTCGCGACTCTCGGCTCGTGGGTATCGATAATAACGGCGCTTGAATAGTGCTCGATCTCGACCTCGCCGTCAAAATCCAAAAGCTCGCCGGTTTCTATATCGAGGATCTTATTGCCGCGCGTGAGCGTCGCTCTGACGGTGCTATCCGAGGAGTTGACGAGGTAGTACATATCGAAATCGTCAAATTTACGCACGGCGAGGGTGAGAGGATTCTCATCCATAATGGGATTTGCGGCCAGAAGGTCGGGTGTGGTGATAAGTCTGCCGCCTGCCGTCCTAAACTCGTCGATAAGTGCGCGAGTCTCGGGCATTATGCGTGCATATTCTGGCAGGATCACCGTGGTGTAGGTCATATTGCCGATGCGAAGACTCTTGCCCTCCACGCTTCCCTTTGCCGCCATCATGATCTCGTCGCCGAGGTGGTAGGCGATATGCTTATTCTCAAGCTTTTTCATATCGTCGAGGCAGAGTCGGTCGATTTTCTCTATCTCTTTTGCCGCATCGTCATCCTTACTGCCGTCGTAGAGCTCCCACGCCGACGTTTCGGGATGGATGAGGAGGGTATCCGCCTCTATCTCGCCCTCTGCGAGAAGCATTCCGACTCTCGCCATAGAATCGAAGAAGATGGGAGCGTCATCCCACCATGGCTGCTGGAAGAAGATCGCCGGGGGATAGTCGCGTTTTCTCTTGCCCTTGTTGGTATAGCCCTCAAGGTGTGTGCAGAGGAGGTTGACGCCGCGCACCATCTGATGCTCGAGGATTCCGCGCAGCTCCTGCATCGAGACGTTGTGTCCGCAGAGGGCAAAGGTCTCGGTCATTATCTGCCTCTGACCGTTCTGCGCGGCGGCAGAGCCGATCTGCATAGCGGTGAGACGCTCCTTTGTATGTCTGCCGAGCCAATCTATACCGGGAATCGTGAAGTGCTCATAGTGCGGCATAGTTACGCCCGAGGCGCAAAGCTGTGTGATAAGCGTGTCCTCGTTCATAAGGTGTCCCGTGAAGCCGTAGCCGTGGGCGCGACACCAATCGCCGACCTGCTTCATAAAGCCGTGGTCAAAGAGCTCGGAGCAGAGCTTCCAGAAGTCGCGGCGCACGCTCTCACTGTTTTCGCGCTCGAAGAAGAGCGCATCGAGGTTGTCTATGATATCGTAGCCGTACTTGGCGCGGAATTTCTCGGGGAGCGTGAAGCTCCAGGCAAAGCCGTTCGGTATTCTAAACATCTGCGGCTCGTCGGTGAAGAAGCCCTCGAAGCTGTTGCCGAGTCGTCTATAATACTCGCCGTAGACGAGCTCAAGGAACTTGGCGGTCACGCGCTCGTCCATAACGTCAACGTAGTAGGGATTGACACTCAGGTAGTATTCGTAGCCGTCCTTCACGAGGATCGAGTGAGGGCGGAGGCTCTTGCCTGCGGGCGCGCACATAAGTATCTTCTGATGATAGTCGATGCCGAGGTCTGTGACCTTGCTATCGCCAAATCCCGAGGGCCAGCCGTTCTCGTCATAGGCCCAGGCGTGCATTCCGCGCCCCCTCGCCTCGTCGATGGCCGCCTCTACGTTCTCAAACCACTCGTCGCTCATATACTCGGTGAGCAAGCCTCCGCGAGCGTGCATAAAGAAGCCGCCGATGCCTGCCTCGTCCATCAGGGCGACCTGACGGCGAGTCTCCTCGGGATCGAGCTTATCATTCCAGGACCAGAAGGGTCTTGCACGATATTTCTTGTCTATATCTTTAAAATTTACCATTTTGTTCTCCAAAAATGCGGTTGGATCAGAGCTGCGATATTATCTTCTCAAGGCGGTCGGTGTCGATGCGACGGCGCTTGCCCTTAACTGTAAGGGTGAGATTCTCGCGCACAAATATCTGCTTTGCCACCTCGCAAAGACGTCTCGGCGTGATCCTGCGATAGCACTCGGCGCGGCACTTCATATCCGAGTATCCGAGTCCCATAACGTGATTATCGTATGCGAGGGTGAAATTCAGCTCGCGGACGTCGTCCTCCAGCACGGGAGCGTTGTCGACGTAGGCCGCCTTCATACACTCGTCCTCGGGAAGAGGCTCGGCGCAGAGCGATTTCAGTATATCGACGGTGCGCGCGACGGCATCGTAGAGCGATGACTCGCGGAGCTCGTAGTAGAATGAGAGCGTGCCGATGTTGGAATAGCGCTCGAGGTTGCCTGCCACGTCGTAGCAGTAGCCGAGTCGCTCGGAGAGCTCAAGGAAGAGGCGCGAATTGTTGCCCGAAAGGAGCACGTCGTAGATAAGGTCGGCCTCTGCCACCGAGATCTTGCTCATATCAAGGTCGAAGGTGAAGCGCGCCATAGTGAAATCGCCGTTTTTGAGGTAAACCTTTGGCTCGCGCTTGCCGAATCCTGCGGATACGGGAGCGATATTCTTGCGCGGCTCGGAGGTAGGAAGCTCGAAGCTATCAAGAATGCGGCAGAGATAGTCGATATCGCCGTCGCTGACTCCGCCTGTGACGTAGAAGAACACGTTATCTCTTGTGAACACCGATCTTCTGTACTCCTCGAGTCTCTTCGCGGTGATCTTGTTGACTCCCGCAACCGTGCCTGCGATGGATTCCGCGAGCGAGGTGCCCTTATGCACCACCGAGTTCGTGAAGGATGCAAGCGAGGTTCTGTCGCCAGACTCGCGTATCTCGGCCTTGATTCTCGCGCGCTCGGCGTCCACCTCGGTGCGGCTCAGGGTTATGGGGCAAAGGAGCTTTGCAATAATATCCGCGGCGGGCCTGAAGCGGCTGACCGAGCCGAAGACCGAGAACTGTACCATCTCGGAGTAGGTAGACGCGCCAAGCTCGAGTCCGTGGGCATCAAGAGTAGGATAGAGCCTGCCGCCCATAAGCTCGGCTACGTTGCGAATGAGAATATGCTCAAGAAAATGCGTGATTCCGCGCTCGCCTGCCGACTCGTACATTGAGCCTGCTCTGACGAAGAGCGATATCTGGAATCCTCTTTGTGCCGGATTCTTGTAATAATAGACGCTGTGAAGGGCGCTTGTGAGCCTCTTTTCCTCTTTCACGACTGCTCCTCCTCCCATTTGATTTAATAATGCTAGTATATCATTTAAAAATAAAAATGTCAATATTCAGTTGACATCGCCGCTAAAATAAAGTATAATATTTGCGTGCGCGAGGCTTTGCGCGACTTGATTTTTGTGGGAGGGCTTATGGTAAGCGAGGCTTTTCTTGAAAGAATGAAAAACCTGCTCGGTGACGATTATGCCGAGTTCGAATCGGCGCTGGCAGAGGCGCCCGTGCGCGGCGTGCGCGCTAACAGAATATATCTCTCGCCCGATGAGCTCGTGGCTCTCGGAACGCTTCCCCTCACACCTCTTGAATATACCGACGAGGGCTTTGCCCTTGACTCGGATATTGCGATAGGCAAAACGCCCGAGCATCACTCGGGTATGATATACGTCCAGGACCCCGGCGCGATGTCAACGCTGTCGGCGGTGGATATACCCCGAGGCGGATTTGTCCTCGATACCTGCGCTGCGCCCGGCGGAAAGGCATCGAAGCTGGCCGAGGCCGTTGGTAAGAAGGGATTCCTCGTTGCTAACGAATACGTGCCCAAGCGCGCGAAAATAATGGTCGGAAACCTCGAGAGGCTCGGAGTCGGCAACGCTATGGTGACCTCCATGGACACGGCAGAGCTTGCGCGCTACTTTGACGCGGCGTTTGATCTTGTGCTCTGCGACGCGCCCTGCTCGGGTGAGGGAATGTTCAGAAAGAGTCAGAACGCTCTCGACGATTGGAGCGAGGAGAACGTGCGCGCCTGTGCAAGACGTCAGGGCGAGATCCTCGATAACATCGCAGGGCTCGTTGCCGGCGGCGGATATCTGCTCTACTCCACCTGCACCTACTCGCTCGAGGAAAACGAGATGACGGTGGATGCATTTCTCGAGAGGCATCCCGAATACACCCTCGTTCCCGTGAAGGAGTCGCTCGCCAAAGTGACGGCAGACGGCATAACCTTTGAGGGTGCAAGGAGCTCCGACCTCTATATGTGCCGACGCTTCTATCCCCACGTCTCGCGAGGCGAGGGACAGTTCATCGCCCTGATGCAAAGAGGCGACGTATCCGCGAAAAAGCAAACTATAGTTTACAAAGATGCCGCAAAGCCTCTATCAAAGGAGGAAAAGGCGGCGATAGACGAGTTTATATCAAAAAGTCTTACAGAAAAGCCCGACGCAAGAGTGATAAAGCACGGCGAAAACATCGTGATAATTCGACACGGGTGCCCACTTCTGCCCAAATCCGTCTTTATGTACGGCACTCTTATGGGCGAGGTGCAAAAGGGTATTTTCAAGCCCTCTCATCACTTCTTCTCGGTCTACGGCAGAGATTTCAAGAACAAGATCGAGCTTGAAGCAGGCGATGTGCGCCTTGAGCGCTATCTCTCGGGCGAGGAGATCGATATTGACGGCTCTGTCTCGGGTTGGTGTGTTGTCACCTATCACGGCGTGCCTCTCGGCGGCGGCAAGGCCTCGGGCGGCAGACTGAAAAATCACTATCCCAAGGGGCTCCGCAACTAAAGGCTGTGTGCCCCAAAGTATTGTACTTAAAAAATATAACATATACAAGGAGAACAAAAAATGGCAAAGGTACTTGCAACAGTAGGCGGTATGCCTATCACCGATACCGAGGTAGAGGAATTCCTCATGAGTCTTGGTCCGAGAGGTCAGGCGTACAACAATCCCGAGGGCAGAGGCATCATCCTCGAGCAGCTCATCGGTAACAAGCTCCTGCTTCTCGACGCAAAGAGAAATCTTCTCGAGGCAGAGCCCGCATTCAAGGAGCAGCTCGCAAAGCTCAAGGACAACCTCCTCGCAAGCTATGCGGCAGAAAAGGCAATCTCCACAGTAAGCGTATCCGACAAGGAGGCGCGCGACTACTATGAGGCAAACAAGGACAAGTTCAGCCAGGGTGAGACCGTGAACGCAAGCCACATCCTCGTTGACTCCGAGGAGAAGGCTCTCGTGCTTCTCGCGAAGATCAAGTCGGGCGAGATCAGCTTCGAGGACTGTGCAAAGGAGCATTCCTCCTGTCCCTCCGGACATCAGGGCGGCAACCTCGGCGATTTCACAAGAGGTCAGATGGTTCCCGAGTTTGACGTAGCAGTATTCTCTATGGAGGAGGGCGAGGTTACCGAGACTCCCGTACAGACACAGTTCGGCTATCACCTCATCAAGCTCAATAAGAAGAATCCCGAAACTATTCCCGCATTCGAGGAGATCGCAGGCGAGATCAAGCAGGGCATGCTCGGCGAGAAACGTCAGCGCGCATACGAGAGCAAGATCAATCAGCTCAAGATCCTCTTCCCCGTAGATAAGGCTTAATGAGAGAGGAAAACGAGCTTCTTCGCAGGCGTTTTTCGGAGCTTGCGAGAAGATCCGACGCCCAGGCGACCTACACCTTCACCGACTTTCTCGGTCTTGCCGAGCAATCGGTGCTCAAAACCATGGGGCGCGAGCTTCGCGGAGTGAAAACCGAGCTTTTCGGCGGAACTCTCGGCTGTGAGCGACTTGTGGCAAGATTCGGCTCCGAGGAGGAGCTCGGCTATGCCGAGGACTATCCCATCGCCTGCATCAAGGCTCTGCCGAAGAACAAAAAATACGCCGAGGCTCTGACTCACCGCGACTATCTCGGCGCTATTCTCAATCTCGGCATCGAGCGAGAGACGCTCGGTGATATAGCCATAACCGAGGATGCGACCTATATTTTCGCACTCTCGGGGATCGCAGATTTTATCATCTCGAATCTCACGCGCGTAAGACACACCGATCTTACACTTTCGCTATCCGAGCCGCCGGCTGAGGCACTCTTCCGTACCGATGAGCGCAAGGTCCAGGTGTCGAGCGAGCGTCTTGATGCCGTTATTGCGAGAGTTTATTCGCTCTCGCGCGAGGATGCGCAGGGACTCTTCGTAAAGCGACTCGTCTTCGCCGACGGGCGCGAGATACAGAGCAGCTCATACTCTCCAAAGGAGGGCGAGATCATCTCGGTGCGCGGTCACGGACGCTTCGTCTATATCGGTCAGGTTGGCACTACCCGCAAGGGCAGACTCAACGTGGCGGTTATGGTTTACGTTTAATATTAAAAGGCTGAAACGGAATTGATCGTTTCAGCCTTGTTTTTTTATTGAGATTATATCTCCTCTTCCTCCTCGTCGGCCTTGGGCTCAACGAGAACGGTAAGCTTCTCAACGCACTCCTTGTTCATCTGTGCGACGATTACAAAGAGATTCTCATAGCGGAAGCTATCACCGACGTGAGGATCAGACTCGAGCATCTCGATAGCCCAACCACCCATTGTGGAATACTCGCAGGTGAATTCCTCAGGCTTCTCGAAATCGATCTCCTCAAAGAAGTCGTCGATATTCATATCGCAGGCAACCTCATAGGTGTTCCCACCTGTGGAGATGCACTCGGTAACGATGACGGCGGTATCATCCCAGATGTCACCAACGAGCTCCTCGAGGATGTCCTCCATAGTAACGACGCCGAGCGTGCCGCCGAACTCATCGATGACAACCGCCATATGCATCTTGGCATCACGGAGCTTGGTGAGCGCCGCGGGCAGCTTCATAGTCTTGTGAATTCTGCAAGGCTTCATGAGAAGGGCGCGTATATCCGGCTTCTCCTCACCGAGCGTTGCCTTATAGTATCTTGTAAGCGAGAGGATACCGATGATGTTATCGATGCTATCCTCATAGACGGGGAGACGCGAGTACTGCGCCGCATCCGAGAGCATCGAGGCTATCTTCTCCTCTTCGCTATCGATGTCCATAGCCGTCATATCGATACGGGGGGTCATAATCTTCTCAACGGTGGTATCGCGGAAGTCGAGTGTGGACTGCAGAAGGTCGCCCTGCTCCTCGTTGATAAGTCCCTCCTCCTCGATGGTGTCGATAATGGTGACAAGCTCATCCTCGGTAACGGTGGGATCGTCATCCTTATGATCCTTACCCCAGATCTTACGAAGAACGAAGAGGATCATCATAACTATAAACACAAGGGGGCTGAGGATTATAGTGAGGATACGGGTAGGTATCGCTATAATACGAACGACGCTGTCGGCGTTCTGCTTTGCCAAAACCTTCGGCAAAATCTCGCCGAAGATAAGGATAACCACGGTAACGAGAATAGTCGCTATGGTCGATGCAAGACCGACGTTATCCTTGAAAAGATTCATTACGATAAGAGTCGTACAGGTGGAAACGGCGATGTTTGCAAGGTTGTTACCGATAAGTATCGCCGAGAGGGCGGTGGTAAACTTCTCGGTTATGTCAAAGGCAAGCTTTGCCGTCTTGCTGCCGTCCTCTGCCGCACGGCGAAGGCGCATCTTGTTAGAGGTATTGAATGCGATCTCGGACGCAGAGAAATACGCCGAGAAGCATATCATTACGAAGATAACGAGATATGCCCACCACATTTTCGCAAAATGCTCTGCAAATGTCATGCGGTTACCTCCTCTCCCGACTTGGCTGCCTTGTATTCTGCGAGCTCTTCGTCGTCAAGAATGTGGACAAGCACCTCTGTGGGCTTGCCGTCCACTACGGTCTTCGGGGAGATTACCATTCCCTCGTAGAGGAACTCCTCGTCCTCCTTGGGGAGTCTGCCGAGCTTCTCAAGCATAATGGAGAGAAGCGGCTTACCTGCTATGTGCTTGGGTGCTACACCAATGCCTATACGCTCGTAAACGTCACGAACGAGCATACGGGTGTTGATAACATACTTGTTACCGCCCAGGGTGCAGAAGTTCTTATCTACGATATCCTCCTCGTCGTATATCTCGCCGACGAGCTCCTCGAGGATATCCTCGATGGTTACGAGTCCGACGACCTTCTTCTTGTCGTCCTGAACTATCGCCATCTGTATCTTATGTTGACGCATGTGAGTGAGAAGATCGTCGATCTTGGCGTTCTCACGCACAATGTAGGGGGTAGTCATTATGGACCTTATGTTTACGCGCTGATTCTTTCTGTACTCCTTGAGATAGGTACGCACGCGGAGTATACCGACAATACGGTCGGAATTCGCCGCTCTGACGGGAAGTCTCGAATGTACCGTGTTGAGTATCAGAGGCAAAACCTCATCAGGAGACGCATTGACCGATATAGCGTTCATATCACGCTCCATCGTCATGATCTCGTCAACGGTAGTCTTGGTGAACTCGAGAGCCGACTTGAGCATATCGCTCTGCTCCTCGTCAACGACGCCCTCTTCCTCTGCGGTCTCAATGATCTCGGTCAACTCATCCTCGGTGATCGAGGGCTCTGCCTCGCCCTTCGAGAAGAGCTTCTTCGCACCGTTGGAAATGAGGTTGAACAATGCCGCGATCGGGAATAAGAGCTTCATAAGAAATCTGAGCGAGCCCTGGAAGAAGAGAGAAACCGACTGGCTTCTATCGTTCGCAAAGCTCTTGGGTATCATCTCGCTGAAGAGGAAAATGATGACCGTGCTTATTACCGAGCAGATTATAGAGAACTCAAAGGATTCAAAATAGGTCTCGTCCTCGACGAACGCCTCAAAGATGTCGGTTGCAAGAATGGTAAACACCGCCGCACCCGCAATCTTCGTCACGTTGTTGCCTATCAGAAGAGTCGTCAGCGCCCTCTCAAAATTATTGAGAATAGCGAGTACTCCTTTCGCACTCTTTTTGCCGTCGTCGGCCAAAGCCTTGATCTTAATTTTGTTAACGGCAGAAAAAGCACTCTCGGTAGCCGCGAAATACGCGCCTCCGATAACGCAGATTATAAAGATAATCCATAAGGGTATACTGTCACTACCCACGAAAAATCAACTCCTTACCTATTTTATCACAGTAAGAATCATTATAGCACTTTTTTGACCTTTTGTCAAGAGGTGTCAATAAAAAGCATCGCCGCGGCAACTTGCGCGGCGATGCGAGGGTTATAGCTTAAATGAAATGATGCCGCCGTAGCCGAGCGGGAGATAGTATCTCTCGCCGTCGGTGACCGTGATGCCGGGATTGGCGCGGAAGGAGTGCGAGAAGATGGGCGTTGCCGTCATATTCTCTCTCTTGAGGCGCATGATCGAATAGCCGCCACTCTTGCGAAGCACCGAGAAAAGCAGGTCGCCGTGGATCACAGCAAGCGGCGACATGCCGTCGATTTCTCTGCAAATATCAGGATTGCACAGGGGGCGTGTTAAATTTAATGCCTCCTGCGAGGTCAAATAGGCGTTCTTTCCCGAGGTGATAAATAGGCTGTCGCCGAAGGCGCACATACCCGATATTGGCGTGGAGTCGAGGATCAGTGAGATCTCGGGCTCGGGGTATGAGCCACCCTCGCCGAAGTCGTAGATCTGTATTTTGCCCTTGGTTGCGCTGACGGTGAGATAGCGATCTGCAATAGTTCCAATGCTGATCTGATGCTGATAGACCATGTGGAACTCGCGGTTGAGATAATAGAGCTTCGGCTCGGTTTTGTCGCGAAGGTCGATAAGGCCCTGCACGTTTGAGATGTGCGCGACGGCAAATCTCGCGTCGGGCGAAAGCATAAGCTCTACCACGTTGGCAACGGCATTCTGCCCCATAAGGGTGAGGTGCGAGGGATGCTCCTCGTCAATCTTATAGACCGCGACACCTGCCACAGATTCTGCGGTATAGAGGTAGCCGTCCTTGATCTTGACGTCCTTCGTAATATCGAAGCTCGGGTAAGAGGCGACCTCGCGCATAGTGCGCTTATCAAGTACAACAACGCCGCGCAAGCCTGCCGCAAGATAGAGATAATCACCCTCAACCGCCGCCGCGCGAATCTGCGAATCGGTGGTATAAGCCATCAAATCGGGCAAAAGCCCTGTGTAATCGGGGCGGTAATAGCTGCCGCTGTAGCTGTCGGGGATGGAATCGGGGGCGGAACCGTTTTCATCGGGCTTGCCTGCGAAGAAGGGCAGGCGTGTCTCATAGAGATTGTTGCCGCTACCGTAAAGTCCTGTGCAGAGATAGAGTCTGTCGCCGTCAACGAGGGTATCGACCACGGGATATGGCTTTCTCGCGTCGGGCGAATCGACTCCGCGCGGATATGGATAGACGAATTTCTCGTTCCAATACTCATTTTTCTCGCTCTCCGCGAGGATCTGATACTCGCAGAGGCGGCGCGGCGCAGATTTGTCGCTGACGTCATAGACGTAAGCTCCCGAGAAGGTGGAGCTGAAGAAGAGATAGTTCCCTGCGGTGTAGGTGCGCCAGAGATCGGGGTTGCCGGGGTAGCAAGCGCCGTCAGAACGGATCACCGAGAGTCTTCTCGGTGACGTGGGCTCGTGGACGTCCCAGATCTCGAGGCCGCAACCTAGTCCGTAGCCGGGATCGTATCTATCTTTATGAGCGCCGAGAGGAAACTGTCCCGTGGCGGCGTAGAGTATGCCGTCCTTGACGAAAACGCCGTCGCCTCTGCCCGAGAGATTGATCTCGCAGACCTCGCGCGGATCGTCGAGGCTGTGCACGTCGCAGACTCTGACCTTGCACTCTGCCCACACGCCGGCGTAGACGTAGCCGTTCGAATAGCAGACGTTCTGAGTCTCGCCTGTGGGAATATTTGAGATGAAAACGGGGTGATAGATATCGGACACGTCAATAATATCCACGCCAAAGGTGCGATCGGCAACGAAAAGATACTTGCCGAAGACGTCAAGACCTGTCGCCATCTCGAGTGAATCGTAGTGGCAGGCCACCTTTGGATGCTCGGGATCGGTAATATCAATGGTATAAAGCCCGAAGTTGCGTGCGGTGACGACGATTCCGCGACCGTCTGCGGTAAACGCCATTTGTCTTATCTCGCCGAGGTGATCCGTGGCATCTATATGCTCAAAGCTCTCGCCCGAGCGGCGCAGGGTATGTATTCTGCCGTTGCAGATAGCGTACATATACTCGCCGCGGATCAAGACGTCGAGGGTGCGATCGTAGCCGTACTTTGTGCCGTCGGGTGCTACACCGTGTATAAGGCCGTCCTTATTGCTTGCCGAAACCGTCGTGGAGACAAGGCTCTCATTCTCGACAAGATAGGTGCCGCTTCTTGTTTTGTTATACTCGTAGTGGCTCTTCTCTGCTCGCGGCAGATCAGTGTAAAAGTCGCCGCCCTCGCAGGACTCAACCTCGCAAAAGCGCTCCTTGCCTGTGGCGACGAAGGGCAGATACACGTCGGTGATCTCGGTAGGAACAAAGTAAGCGTACTCGCGGACGGTATTGTCGCCATCGGTGACGCGCAGGGTCAGTCTGTGATTTGCATCGCCGCCCCTCGCTCTGACCCGAGCGTAGTAGACCTCGTCTGCTACGGTGGTGATGGGAGTTCTCCTCTTTCCTATGAGATGAGTCATACTTTCTCTTAAGTTCATAGTCTTTTATCCATTATTGCCCACGGAGAGCGGCGCTCCCCGTGGGCGTGATTTGTTGTGTTTAATCTCCGAAGCCGGGTATCGTGAAGGAAACGAGTCCTGCGTAACCGAGAGGCAGATAGAATCTCTCGCCATCGGTGACTATCATACAGGGATTAGCGTGGAGCTTCAGGCTCTTGTAGGCCGTAACCTTTGTTCTGTCCTCATTGATCTTGTGAATGTAATAGGTTCCTGCGCGGCGAAGTGTTGAGAACACGTAATCGCCGATTATGATGGGATGCTGTGACATACCCGTGAGCTTCACAGGGGTTATCTGATCGTCTATCTTTCCACTGAACTTAAAGTTAGGATCGGAAAGATCAAGGCGATAGGATTTGTTACCCGAGCCAAGAAAGGCTAGATTGCCGTCGGGGCAGATGCCCGTGATGCCCGTAGACTGATTCTTCCAGGTTGTGATCTTAGGTGTCTCGAAGCTGCCGCCCTCACCGAAATCGTATATCTGAATGATGCCCTTGGTAGCGCTCATCATAAGATAGCGATTGGCGATGCAGCCGATGCTCATCTGATACTGATAAACCATCGTGAAGGATGTGTCGGTGTAGTAGATCGAGGGATTCTTCATATCGCGAAGATCGATCAGCGAGGAGCAGTTGGAGGTATGAGCAAGAGCGTATCTTGCGTCGGGCGAGAGCTGAAGCTGTACCACGTTGGCAACCGGCTTCTGCACTACGAGCTTCGGCGAGGTGGGATCGTCGCCGACGTAATAGATAGCGATACCTGCCGTGGACTCGGCGGTGTAGATGTAATCGCCATATATCTGAACGTCCTTGGTAATGTCGAAGGTGGGAAGACGACCGATCTCCTTGAGAGTCGCCTTATCAAGAATGATAAGACCGTCGGTGCCTGCGGCGAGGTAGAGATAATCGCCATAGACCGCAACGGCTCTGACCTGACCAACGGTGGAATAGGAGAGCGCGTCGCTACCGAACATAGCCTTGTAATTGTTGTTAATGAAGCTTCCGTCATAGGTCTGATCCTGCGTGCCGCGGTTATCGGTAGCCCTGTCGGGCGTGCCGATCTCGAAGGGGAGCTCTGCGCGGTATACGTCGTTCAACGCCGAGTAATCACCCGTGCAGATATAGATGCTCTTACCGTCAACGACGGTATCAACGATCGGATAGGAGTAGAGGTTTTGGTTAAGCTCAAGGCCGCGCTGATGGGGGAAGATATACTTCTCTGCCCATCTGGAATTGAGCTTGCCGTCCTGGAATACCGAGTACTGCGCCACTCTTGTGGGGCAAGAAAGGTCGGTAACGTCATAAACGTATGCTCCGCAATAAACCGAGGTGAAGAACACGTAATTGCCCGAGGTGTAAACACGCCAGAGGTCGGGGTTCGATCCGGGATAGCTTGCGCCGTCGGCACGAACTACCGAGAGGCGCTCAGGATTCTTAGGATCTTGAACGTTCCATATCTCAAGGCCGTTACCGAGTCCATAGCCTGCGTGATCGCGAGGAGAGCTCTCGCCCTTGCCGAACTGTCCTGTTGCGGCGTAGAGGATTCCGTCCTTGACGAATACGCCGTCGCCTCTGCCCGAGAGGGCAACCTCGTTCACAACGGTAGGATTGTCAACGTCGGTAACGTCGCAGATAACGACCTTGCAATCCGCCCACACGCCTGCATAGACGTAACCGTCGGCGTAGCAGACGTTCTGTGTCTCACCGGTTGCGATGGAGGAGATAAAATCGGGGTTGTAGATATCCGAGATATCAAATATACTGATGCCAAACTGACGGTCGGCGATGTAGAGGTATTTACCGTAAATGTCGAGTCCCGATGCAAGCTCGAGGGTATCGATATGGCTTGCGAGCTTGGGCTCCTCCGGATCAGAAATATCGAATGCGTAAGCGCCGTAGCTACGCGCGATGACGACAAGTCCCTTGTTATCGGGAGTCACCGACATCTGACGAAGCTCACCGTACTTCTCGGTAGATGCGATCTTCTCGAAGCTATCGCCCGATCTCTTCAGAGTGTGAAGCATTCCGCCCGATATGGCGTACATATAGTCACCGACGATAACTGCATCGAGAGCACGGTCCTCGCCGCCGGTAAGGGCGGTCTCGGTAGAAACCTTGATCTCGTTGTATTCCCAATCCTCTGCCGCAACGAGATAGGTACCGGTCTTGGTCTTGTTGTACTCGTACGCACTCTCCTCAATTTTGGGAGTGGAGGTCATAAAGCTACCGCTCTCTGCCAGAACCTCGACTCGCTTCTCGGTGCCGTCGGCAACGAAGGGAAGATACACGGCGGTCAGCTGTGCCGAAACGAAATAATTATAGCTACGAAGAACGTTAGTGCCGTCGGTCACACGAAGAGTGATTCTATGGTTGGCATCAACGCCCTTGACGTAGACGAGCGCATAGTAGACCTTGCCTGCTTTTGTGCTCACGTCACGACCGACAACGGTGTCGCCCGAGAGCTCGTATATGGGCTTAACGTAATCCTCGGTGTATTCGACAACCACGTCGCGCGCCTTGCCGCAGACGTTACAATATCTGTCCTTTTTATCATCGTAGGAGTGACCGCCCAACGATTCTCCATCGATAGCGCCGCACAACATGCAGGTTTTGGGAGCGACGCAGGTTGCGGCACTATAAGCGTGAGGAGCGTAGGTGCTACCAACTATCTCGCCACATATGTCACAGTATGAGAGGGCCTGACAGGTCGCTTTGACTACTCTGTGACCATTCTTCTCGCACTCGGTCTGCTCGCTTGGAGTGGTAGGTCCGGGTATAAGATTGCAGGAGGCGAGAGTGCCTACCAGTAATGCTAAAAGAAGAATTATTGATGTGATTTTTATACATCCGATTTTCATACTTGATCTCCTTGCATAAAAATTTTACTTACAATTATATTCTAGCACGATTTTTTTGTAAAGTAAATATCATTTTTTACATAAAAGCATTGCATAAAGTCCTCTATTATGATAAAATGAGATGAAAGAGAGGTGAACGCTGAGTGTCAACCGAAAAGGTTTTTTCATTCAATTCAAAGCATCTGACCTTCACGCGAAGGATAACGAGTCGGACAAAAGAGACGAGATTCCCACGCCATAGCCATCCGCAGATGGAGATCGTCGTGGCGAGATCCGAGGGACACGGCTATTCGGTCGACGGGCAGGAGATCGCGCTCGCGCCCTACGATCTTATAATGATCGCGCCGGGTGTGCCGCACAGAGTGACGGCCGGCGAGGGCGACTATGACCGATTCAGCGTTATAATTCACCCTGCTATGCTTCCCGAGGATGCCGGAGACGGTATAAGCCGAAGCATGACGAGGCTCAGGCTTTCGCGCGATGATGAGATATACAAGCTACTGAAGAAGGCCGAGCGCTATGCGAAGGAGCTGCCCGAATCTGCAAAGGAGCGGATCTTCCCTGCTCTGGCTCTCGAGGTGTACTATATGATACTCTCGCGACTACCGAGCGAGAAGCCGACGCCATCGGACATCGTCAACCGAGCTATCGAGTATATGGACACTCACTTCGCCGAGATCAAGACGGTCAGCGAGGTCTATGAGAGCCTCTACGTCAGCAAAAGCTACTTCCATTCTCTCTTTAGCAAATATATGAAAAAGACGCCTCTCGCCTACCTGAACGAGCGACGTCTGTACTACGCCAACACGAGGATCGCCGCAGGAGCAAGGCCATCTGCGATCTATCGCGAATGCGGATTTGACGACTATACGTCATTCTTCCGAGCTTACAAAAGGCTCTACGGACACGCGCCGAGCGACCGCAGAGGCGACGGCGACGGATTCCACGGATTCTGATAAATATCAAAGAAAAAACATCGAAAATCAGCCCGGAAGTATAATAATACAAAACAAAAAAGCACGGCAACCTCTCCTTACGGATCGGTTGCCGTGTCTTTTTATATCGTGAATGATAGCGAAAGATTACTTAGTCTCAGCCTCGTCAGCCTTAACAGCTACGAGCTTAACAATAGCAGTCTCAGCACCGTCGCCACGACGGGGACCCATCTTGTAAACCTGGGTGTAACCGCCGTTTACGTTCGCGTAAGCGGGAGCGATAACGGTGAAGAGCTTCTTTGCTACGTCTTCCTTAGTGATATATTCAAGAGCGGTACGGTATGCAGCGAGGTCGCCCTTCTTACCGAGGGTGATCATCTCGTCAGCCTTTGCCGAAACCTCTGCAGCTCTGGTATAGGTGGTCTCAATCTTACCACACTCGAGAAGCAGGGTTACCATACCTCTGAGCATAGCTTTGCGCTGTGCAGTAGTTCTGCCAAGCTTTCTCATAATATATGTCCTCCTATTTCTTATTCTTCATCCTTCTTCAGGCTAAGGCCCAAAGAACTAAGCTTCTGGATAACCTCTTCAAGAGACTTACGGCCAAGGTTACGAACCTTGATCATATCGTCCTCGGTACGGTTGATAAGATCCTCTACCGTATCAATTCCCGCGCGCTTCAAGCAGTTGAAGCTACGAACGGAAAGGTCAAGTTCCTCAATGGTCATCTCCAGGACTCTATTCCTGTTAACCTCCGGTCTCTCGATAAGAGTCTCAGCATCCTGTGCGATGTTGGACATATCGATGAAGAGTTTGAGGTGCTCGTTGAGAACCTTGGCAGCGAGCGAAACCGCTTCCTTGGCAGTGATCGTACCGTTAGTAAGTACCTTCATAGTGAGCTTATCGTAGTCGGTGATGTTGCCCACACGGGTATTCTCTACGCTATACTCTACCTTGTAAACAGGAGTGAATATAGAGTCAACGAAAATAAGGCCGATGGGTGCGCCGACGTTATTGCCGACACTCGCAAGATAGTTCTGCTTGTTCACATCGGAAGGAACATATCCACGTCCCTCATCGAAGGTGATCTCCATATAGAAGCGTGCATTCTCGCTGACGGTGCAGATGTGGTGATCAGGATTAAGGATCTCAACCTCTGCGTCAGGAATGATGTCACCTGCAGTAACTACGCAGGGACCGGTAGCCTCGATAATTACGGTCTTGGGCTCACTGCAAGCGAGCTTTGCAACAATACCCTTCACGTTAAGGACGATCTCGGGAACGTCCTCCTTCACGCCGTTGCAGGCGGAAATCTCATGAAGAACGCCATCAATCTTGATAGCAGTTGCAGCATAACCGGGGAGAGTAGAAAGAAGAACTCTTCTGAGCGAGTTGCCGAGAGTTATACCATATCCTCTTACGAGAGGATCAACAACGAACGTTGCCTCGCGTCCGTCCTCGGAAACCTCGGTAACGTTAATGTTGAATTTCTCTATTGCGTTCATCATTTTAAATTACCTCCATATTATTCTTTATGTTAATACACTTCCACACATGTGGAAAAGAAACTGATATTTGCGAAGGAATATAGGAATCCTGTCCCATACTCCTCGCAGAATATCGGAGGGATTACTTGGAATAGAGCTCGACGATAAGCTGCTCTTCGAACTCGAAGTCGATATCGTCTCTTGCAGGAAGTGCAACGATCTTTGCAGTAGTGTTAGCTGCATCAAGCTCGATCCACTTGGGAGTGGTAACGGTTGCGAGGTTCTCGATGAGAGCCTTGATCTTTACGCTTTCCTTGCTTGTTTCCTTTACAGCGATAACGTCACCAGCCTTGATGAGGAGAGAGGGGATGGTTACCTTCTTACCATTAAGGGTGAAGTGAGCGTGAAGGACGAGCTGACGAGCTTCCTTTCTGGATGCTGCCATACCCATTCTGTATACTACGTTGTCAAGACGTCTCTCGAGAAGGCAAAGGAGGTTAGCACCGGTGATGCCATCCATCTTCTCTGCGAGCTCGTAATAGTGTCTGAACTGACCCTCGAGTACGCCGTAATAACGTCTTGCCTTCTGCTTCTCACGAAGCTGCTTGCCGTATTCTCCGACCTTCTTGCGAGCCGCGCCGTGCTGACCGGGAGCGGTGCTTCTGTGGTCAAATGCACACTTGCCGTTGGTGCAACGCTCGCCCTTAAGATAGAGCTTGCAGCCTTCACGACGGCATTCTTTACAGTTAGGACCTGTATATCTAGCCATTTTACATTTACCTCCCTTAGATTAAACGCGTCTGCGCTTAGGAGGACGACAACCGTTATGAGGAATCGGTGTTACGTCCTTGATCATAGTGATTTCAAGACCTGCAGTTGCGAGTGCGCGGATTGCGGACTCTCTACCTGCTCCGGGGCCTCTAACGAGAACCTCAACGGTCTTCATGCCGTGGTCTACTGCGATCTTAGCAGCATGCTCAGCAGCAGTCTGAGCTGCGTAAGGAGTAGACTTCTT
>JAZRFQ010000023.1:0-16125 GCA_045643725.1 Eubacteriales bacterium
GTCGAGCTTAAACTCGAAGCGCTCTGCGGTCTGCCCCTTCGGCATACGCTTTGCCCCCGGCTCTTTTGAGCCGCAGTAGAGATACGCCTCTTCTGCCGCCGAGCACTCGACGATGACCTTGCCGTCCTCCACGTAGAGCGATCTAATGGTCGGGCCGTTGGAAACGTAGGTATCCTTCGCCTCTATGGCAGAAAAAACGTCGCGGTAGGTCAAACTGTCGGCGAGGACAACGGTATACCAGCCGAAGCTATCAAACCAGACGTGCCCCTCGGGGTATCTGTTGTGATTATCGTCGCCTGCGTGAACGCCGAGGCGCATACCGCGGCGAAGCATCGCATCGTAGAGCATCTCCGCGCACTCGAGGCGGTTGGCGTTGTAAGATCCGGTGTTACGAAGCTCAAGCGAGTGCAGATTCTCAAGGGCGAGGACGTCGGCCTCCGACTCCATCGACCAACAGGGGTGGTTATAGGCCACAATATAGCCGTTATCCACGGCGGTTTTGATGAATTTGTTGATGTATTCGCGAGTGTACTCTCGCGGGCTCTCGTCGCCGACTCGCTTCATCGCCGCAAGCCTCGTGGCGGGGATATACTTGACGTATCTCGGATCGTAGCAGACGAGAGTCTCGTTCATGGGATCTCTCGCAAAGAGGTTCAGGTGAATCTCGGACTTGAAGGGATCAAAGGGGCCGCCCGACTCTCTGATATAGACCTCGTAGCCCGTGAGCATAAGGAAGTCGGGCTCGGAGAGCTCCCCGTGAGCGCAGGGGTGACAGTGGTCGGTAACGGCGAGGATATCGTAGCCGTGAGCCTTGTAGATTTCCTTGAGCTGGGCAGGCGTGAGCGCGCCGTCCGAGTGAGTGCTGTGGCTGTGGAGATTTGCCTTAAATTGCTGTTTTTCGGGGGAAATCAATATCTTTTTCATTGTTTTTTTCTTTTTTGTTGGATTCGATCACTTTACCGTGCCGTAGCCGCCTGCGTACTTACTGACCTCGGAGGCGACGACGAATACCTTATTATCGCAGATGCGGCGAATGTCGCGCAGGAGCTTTCCTGCCTCGCGTCTCGGGAGAACTATGAAGATCATATTCATCTTGTCCACAGAGCCGTGTCCCTCAAAAACGGTGTAGCCGCGCCCCTGCTCATCGAGATAGTCGATGATCTTCGCGGTGCTATCCTCGCCTGCGATAAGCTCGAGGCTCGAGGTGCCGAGGGCGATCTTGCCCTCTATAGTCGAGCCGAGGAAGAGTCCCGTCGCGTATCCGAGGGCGTAAAACAGCAAGAGCAGAAGATTGTCACCGAGGGTGGTGATGACGGTGGAGATGACGAGTCCCCAGATCGTGATCTCGAGAAGTCCGAGGCCTGCGGCCTTGAGCCTCTGTCCCTTTACCATCATGCAGGTCTTCAGCGACTGGATGGTTATCTCAACGATCTTTGCCGCGCAAACCACGAGGCAAACCAAAATCGGGTGTATCGACCCGAGAGTTTCTATAACTGCCGACATATTTATCTCCTCACAAATACTCGCGCCGCGCGTGGCGGGCGTTTTCTTTCATTCTACCCTAATTGTAGCATAAAGTTTCACAGGTTTCAAGTGCGTAGAGCAAAAAGTGGGATTTGCAGGAGAGCGAAAAGGGAGAGCTACCTCTCTGCTCTCCCGAAATGATTTCTATTATATTGTCGTCGATCCGCGTCTGCGGTCAAGCTCGAGGGCGAGGGTGGCGTTGCTCTCGACGCTGACGGTGACCACCTCGAAGCTATTGTACTTTATGTTGACGTGCTCGTAGGCGCACTTGAGCGAGAGCATGGACTCGGAGTACCACTTGCGCTCGATATTGACCGTGCGAATGCGACTGTACTCGATCTCGCGGCTCGTAAAGAAGCCGAATTTTATGTACACCGTCTGCTCACGGAGCTCCACGTAGCCAAAGAGCGGCGAGAGCAGAAAATAGAGGGTAAATATATCGGTCGCGATCAGGATCAGAAGCGCCACCGCCGAGCTCGCGGCAATCACCGTGCCCACCGCAAGCAAAATCAGAGTCGGTATCCAAATAAACCAAAAGAGCCTGTCGATCTGCGGCTTGAATCTTACGTTTTCCATTTGCTCTGCCTCCTTGTTGATACCAAAATTATATCACAAGCAGCGAAAAAATGCAACTGCAAAAATTCTTAAAAGCCCTTGACAAACATAGAATAATATGATAGAATATACTGCGTCTTAAGAGGACAGCCACGCATTAAGTTCATATTCGGACCAATAGCTCAGTTGGTTAGAGCTACCGTGATCATAATCAAGCGCAGGCGAGTCTGTGCTCGCACAAGCGAGCCGCGCGCAGATTGCTCCGCGAGCGCATCACAAAGTGATGCAAAGCACGAAGTGCCACCGTGTAAACGGTGAGGCGAGCAAGGAGTATAATCGGTCGGTCCTAGGTTCGCACCGAACGAACAAAAAAACTCTCGGTAAACTTAATATTTTGGACCAATAGCTCAGTTGGTTAGAGCTACCGGCTCATAACCGGTCGGTCCTAGGTTCGAGTCCTAGTTGGTCCACCAGCAGAAACGCCACCCAAAGGGTGGCTTTTTTGTTTCTGCTGGTGGGCCAACTAGGATGCGGTCTTAGACCGCCCGACCGGTAGAGCCGGAGCCTACATAATCAAGCGAAGCCGAGTCTGAATGCTTGCATTCAAGCGAGCGAGTGCAGATTGCTCCGCGAGCGCATCGCAAAGCGATGTCGGACACTTCGTGTCCTCTTGACTCGCAAGGAGTATAACAGGTTGGTATAGTATTAGATCAACGCCGGCTTGGATAGAGACGTCCCCCGACGCGTTGTAAAATGTTTTATGGCACTTGATTATTTTTTTGTTTGTGATATAATTATGTTACACTAATTTTGAAATTCATCTTAAGTTGAGGTTTTAAAAATATGAAAAAAACAGTATTTGTTTTCTTTTTGCTCATACTTACATCGGCATTCTTATTAACCTCGTGTAATGATAAACCCAACAACGATGGGTTGAATACCGATACGGGCGAAAACGCTTTGTTGACCTCTAAAAGTCTGACTGTTAATGGGACGGAAATAAGCGCGCGTGTTTCTAACGCAAACGAAACATTCAGCTTTGCCAATGATATTTCCGTTGCTCCCAATGCCACGTGGGTGTTGAGCTTGGATATTTACGGTATACATAATGTCGTAACAAAGACCGTACCGTTAAATGAAGGATCTAACACCTTTTATATTCACATAATAGCTCAAGATCAATCCGTTACAACTTACACAGTTAATATCTATAGAAATCATCTATATTCCGTTGCTTTTAATTCAAATGGTGGCACGACTATTCCTACGCAGTATGTCGACGAGGGAGCTGTTATTAGCGAGCCTGCCACTAACCGTGTAGGATACACGCTTGATTCTTGGGATTATGATTTTAACACCCCGATTACATCCGATTTAACATTAAGTGCAACGTGGAGCCCCAGATCCGACACAAAATACACGGTAGAATATTATCTGGAACTCGCAAACGGTGACGGATACTCGGAGCCTGAAATCGCAGAGTTCTACGGAACAACCGACACCTTGGCTACTGTAGAGAAAACATACGAGCATTTTACACTGGACACGACCAAAGGCACGGTTAGCGGAAACATAAGTGGCGACGGCTCACTCGTTCTCAAAGCGTATTATAACCAAAAGTTATATACAGTAGATGCATGGGGAGATATCAATACAGTTGTTGACGGCATGTGCCCCGGAGGTCATGCACACCTTGCTCTACCCACCGCTTGTAATCCCATCATTGATGGGTACGGAGATTACACCTATGGTAGCCGTGTAACTCTCGTAGCTAGTACCTCGGCCGTTTGTACATTCATCGGTTGGTATGACGGTGATGTCAAGGTGTGCGACAACGAAACCTTTAGCTTTACGGTAGAAAATAACGTTAAATATGTTGCAAAATGGGTGCCTAACGAAAACACAAAGCATTACGTGCAATACAATTATGAAAGCTCCTTCGGTTACGAATCCGAAACCTTAGAATTGACAGGAATCATCAGCAAAGAGGATATCATTAAAAACATCGAGCATTATACATTGGAATGTGTAAGCTCGAATATCGGCGGTGACGGAGCTTTATATTACACTCTAGCTTACAGAAAAAATATTTACACAATAAATGTAAATATAGAATATTTATCGTCAAGCAATTCAAACGCTCGTATTGTGGGCGGGTACACTTGCGGCCCTACGTACATGTACGTAACCGCAGAGCAAAAGGTCTTTGAGGAAGAATACGGCCGTGCCGCTATACTCATAGCGCCCGAAGAGGAAGGCTATACCTTTTTAGGTTGGTTTGATGAAAATGATGTCAAAGTGTCTGATTCGATATCGTTTTCATTCACCGTAAAGGGCGATGCAAGCTACACCGCAAGATATATTTCTTCTGAAGACGTATAATTACACGAAAGATAAAAAGAGACACCCTCGCGGTGTCTTTTTGTTTGCTTATTTGGCGGTGGGATTGCGGCGAGGGCTCGGCGCTCTGCGCTCAAAATTGCGGTATTTCTTGACTTTGGCGGCGAAATGTGATAAAATATAGCGAATCTTAACATTTGGAGGTATCCATCCTATGTTCTCTCCCGCGCATCTTATTTGGCTCGCTTGTATCTTCGCGGTTATAATGACCGCCTTTATCATTACAAAAAAGCTCCGCCCCTCGCATAAGACGGTGCATCTCATCGTAACCTTCGTTCTCATAGCGGCAAAGCTGCTCCATACTGCGATTTCGATCACTGAGGTTGACTCGGAGTTCGGCGGCTTCGTTATCAAGCAGAGCAATCTTCCCTTCCACCTCTGCTCTATGATGATATACTTCGTCATTTTCCTGAACTTCATCAAGAATGAGAAGCTCCGTGCAAAGATAAAGAGCTTCATGGTTCCTGCGATGCTCATCGGCGCGGCTATGGCTCTGCTCATTCCCACCGAGGGTGTTGACCCCGCGTCTATCCGTGTCTGGGAGTATATGCTCGCTCACACCGGTCTCGTATTCTACGGTCTCTATCTCATGGCGATCGAGAAGGTCGACCTCGGCATCAAGGCCTACTTCAACAATCTTCAGTTCCTTCTTGCTACGACGGTGGTCGCTTTCATTATGAACAGCCTTTGCGTCGATAGCGATGCTAATTTCTTCTTTATCCGCAAGCCTCCGATGGATAATCTCCCCGTTCTGAATCTCAATCACGGCTGGCACGTTTATTTCCTCACTCTCGTGGTCGTTGCCTGCACGTTGATCTTCCTCGTTCAGCTCCCCTTCATCATCAAGGAGCAGAAGGCAAAGAAGAAAAACGCCGACGCCTGATAGCGGCAAGCTCGTTTTTTCGCCGAAAGGACTTGACTTTTTGCGAGAATATGATATAATGGTGTTCCAATCTTAATAAAACTCGGCATCTTTACGTGTTTCTGTATCAAATACGTGGAGATGCCTTTTTCTTGGAGAATCTATGAAAAAAATGAAATTTTACACCGAGGCGGCGTACTTTTTTGCCTGGATACTTCTCGCGTTCGGAACGGCGATGCAGTCGCACGGCGGATTTGGCGTATCTACCATCGTGACGCCTGCCTACGTCGCGCACTCTTATATATCGCAGTTTGCGTCCTTCTACACCTTTGGCACGGCCGAGTACGTGATGCAGATCATCGTGCTCATCGCTACTATGATCATCGTGAGACGTGTGAAGGTTAGCTACCTGCTCTCGCTCCCCGTAGCGATAATCTACGGCTTCGTGCTTGACGGTGCGGTGGCTGTCGTGTCGCTTCTGCCTACGGTGCTCGCGGCACGAATCATCATTTATATTGTCGGGATGCTACTCTGCTGTGCAGGCGTTGCCCTGCTCTTCGGCTGCTATCTGCCCATCGCCTCTCACGAGCTGATCGTCAAGGAGGTCGCGGCAAAATTCAACTTCCCGATCCATAGGGTGAAGATCACCTACGACGTCGGATGCCTCGCACTCGCGGTTATTGCGAGCCTTCTGCTCTTCGGCAGACTCGTCGGCATCGGTATCGGCACGGTCGTCGGCGCATTCGCCTACGGTCCTATAATCCGTCTTTTCCAGCGCGCCTACGACAAGATATTCGTCTTCGAGGACGGTCTGCGCAAAAAGCACTGACGGCGCGTGATCGCGTTGCTTTTCGCTATCTTTTCCAAAAGAGATCGTTAATCTCTTGACAATTTACCGAAAATACTGTATAATCTTGCCGATAATTATTTTTTAAGGAGATTTTAGTATGGCAAACGTATGTGTTATCACCGGCGGCGGCAGCGGTATGGGACTTGAAGCGGCAAAGCTTATGCCCAAGGACAAGATCGTCGTCATCTCCGGCAGAACTCTCGCAAAGCTCGAGGGTGCTGTGGAGGAGCTTCGCGCCCTCGGCATTCAGGCTTACGCAAAGGCCTGCGACACCTCTGACCGTGAGAGTGTCAAGGAGCTCGTAGAGTACGCGCTCTCTCTCGGCGAAATCAAGAACGTTATTAACTCCGCAGGTGTATCTCCTGCTATGAAGGGCACTCCCGAGGGGATCCTCCGCATCAACGCGCTCGGTACCGTGTACGTTAACCAGGAGTTCTCCAAGGTTATGAAGCCCGGCAGCGTTATCGTTGACGTTTCCTCCAACTCTGCTTATATCCTTCCCTCCTTCATCATTCCGAAGAAGGCATACGCTCTCGCCGAGACTAACGAGGACGCCTTCCTCAAGAAGCTCGTCAAGAAGGCTCATATGGCAAAGGGCGAGTATCAGATCAAGGGCTTTGCATACTCCCTCTCGAAGAACTTCGTCGTATGGTATGCAAAGAAGTGTGCCTTCGAGTACGGCAAGGCAGGCATCCGCGTAGTATCCCTCAGCCCCGGACTCATCGCGACCGATATGGGTAACCTCGAGAAAGAGGACGGCGGAATGCTCATCCCCTTCTCTGCCGAGGAGAGAATGGGCAAGCCCGAGGAGCTCGGCTTTGCTCTTGCTACCGTTGCCGACGAGAGAAACGGCTACCTCGCAGGCGTTGACGTGCTCTGCGACGGCGGCAGCACCAACGGTATGAAGGAATTCAAGAAAAAGAAGAAGTAATCAAAAAAGCAAAGGCGGCCTCAACGCGAGGTCGCCTTTTTCGTTATTATTTCGAGAGCATGAGCTTATCGCTCGTCATTCTACTTCCGCTCGACGCCTCGAACATCTGGAAGCAGCTGATCTACCATCGCGGCAAGTGGATGTCAAAGGGACTCTCCTCTCTCATAGAATATATAAAGGAAAAGGAATTCGGAAAGTAAAAAAGATCGTTCGCTTGGTCTATTCTTGTTTTACCCCCAACGTATAAAACACAATATTGCTTGACTTTTCTATCAAAAATGTTATACTATTTATAGATTTATAAATATGCAAACGGAGTAACATAGTGTATGAAGAAAATAATATCTCTGATGTTAGTGCTGCTTATGATGACGTCGGTGCTGACCTCCTGCGATCTGCTCTTTAACCTGCCGTTCGTAGATAATACGGATGGAGATAACGGCGTTACCGCGACTCCTGACAATGATCCCGAAAAGGATCCCGACGAAGATATCAATGACGACGGTAACAAGCAAGAACCGCCCGTGTCGGACGATGGAGGGGGCGGCAATACCGAGCCGCAGATCAATTACGGTACACAGAATAATCCCGTAAGCACAACGTATGCACACGACGTCTGCGCGAATCTTGGTGTCGGAGAATCCTCTGCGAGCCCCTTCTACGTAAAGGGAACGGTAACAGATATTGGAGAGGATCAGGGCAACTACTATAAAAACGTATACTTTACCGACGGTAAGACCGAGATGCTCATATACACCATCAACGTGGGAAGCTCTATCGGCTCATTTGACGTCGGTGACACGATCGTAGCATACGGTTACATAAAGAATTACAACGGCACCATCGAGATGGCTACTTACAACTCAAGCGTTTACGTCTACGTTGTAAGCGTTGAGTCAAGCGGCGGTGATCAGGACGACAGTGACAACACCTCCGGTCATACATACACCGCTTTTACGAGCTCCGAGAAATCCATATTCCAAAACATCGTAGGCCACGTTATTCCCTTTATTCCTAATGACGATTATTACGTAGAGGAGCTCGAGGATGGCGGCATAATTTATGTGAACTTCTACACCTTCGGAAATACTAAGGCGGAGTTTGACGCCTACCGTGCGTTGTTCTCGGACTATAACTACGACGGAAGCGACCTCGACGATTACGGCGACACCTGGTATTACTATAGCCGCGGCGACGTATACGTTGATATGTCGTTTTACTATTACGAAGGTGAGTACGTATTAGATATTTACGTTTATCTTTCGGATGACGGCGATAATACGGGAAGCAGCGGTAATCAGGGCGGAACAGATAGCACCGATTCCAATCGTCTCACGAATGATGGTAAGGGACTCCCCACCGATTCTGACGGCGTATACGACGTTGATTTTACCGACGGTAAGTACGTACAGAACGTGACTGATCAGGGATATTACCTCGACGGATGCCCCACAACGGGAGCTCCTGCCGTTCTTGTTATTCCCATTGAATTCAGCGACGTTACAGCACAGAGCAAGGGATATACGATAGCGAATATCGAAAAGATATTTAACGGAGGTTCAAGCGACCTTTCTTATTATTCAGTCTACGAATATTTCCTTACCTCGAGCTATGGAAAGCTCGATCTTGATATAACCGTTGTTGACAGCTGGTTCCGTCCAAGGTACACCAGCACCTATTACGAGAATAAGACAACTACGGCAAACGGCTATACCGAGGATATAGGCGATCAGCTTATTCTTGACGAGGCTCTCGCATATCTTGCAACCATAATGGATCTTAGCAAGTTTGACTCTGATAACAACGGCGTTATCGACGCGGTGATTCTTGTAAACACCCTCACTATCGGCGAGGACGATTTCCACTGGGCGTATAGAAACTGGAATTATTACACCGATTCCGACGGATATTATTATGAGTATGACAACGTCAGCGCTAACGATTATATATGGGTATCCTACGAGTTTATGTATGAGTCTTACGATGAAAACGGCGACGTGGATTACAGCCACACAAATCCGCTTAATCCTTATACGTTTATTCATGAGTTCAGCCATATACTCGGCGCGGACGACTATTACGATACAGCGTACAAGAGCGAGCCCATGGGTGGATATGACGTAATGGATTCTATGGCGGGTGACCACAATCCCTACTCCAAGTTTAATTTCGGCTGGATAACCTCCTCAAGACTTGTGGTTACAGGTAGCAGTATCACTCTGACGCTCGATCCCTTTGCTAAAAACGGAGATACGATAATCATCGCAAACAACTGGGATGCCACTCTCGGAGCCTACCAGGAGTATTACGTTATTATGTATTATACTGCAACAGGACTCAATGCCGGAGAGGGCGGATATTTCACCCGTGACGGCATACTTGTGTACCACGTTAATTCCTCGCTGTTCGTTGAAAACTATGACGGTGAGACTTATTATGACGTTTATAACAACAACACGAGTCCCTCCGATGATTACGGAACAGAAGATAATCTCATAGAGTTCGTTCTTACAAGAGACGGTCACTACACATACGTAGCAGGCGACAGTCTTCCCACGGTTACCGATGATTCCGGCAACACTTTGGGATATACTTTTACGGTGAACTCGCTGGGCGCGAACTCTGCAACTATTACTTTCACTAAAAAATAACAAAAAGGACAGAGACGTAAAGATCTCTGTCCTTTTTTCTGTAGATAGATTACTTCTTGGTGATGTAGCCCTCGCGATAGAGAAGCTCTGCGATGAGGACTGCGCCGCCTGCCGCACCTCTGACGGTGTTGTGAGAGAGGCCGACGAACTTATAGTCGTACACGGTATCCTCGCGGAGTCTGCCGCAGGAAACGCCCATTCCGCCGAAAAGATCGCGGTCGAGACCGGTCTGGGGGCGGGTATCCTCCTCGAAATAGGTGATGAACTGCGCGGGAGCAGAGGGGAGACCGAGCTCCTGGGGTCTGCCGCTATAGTTCTTCCAATCCTCGAGGATCTGCTCCTTGGTGGGCTTGTTCTCGAACTTAACGAATACTGCTGCCATGTGACCGTCGGTTACGGGAACGCGGAGGCACTGTGTGGTGATAACGGGAGTGGTCGCGGGAACGATCGCGCCGTCCACGATCTCGCCCCAAACGCGAAGAGGCTCGCGCTCGCTCTTCTCCTCCTCACCGCCGATGAAGGGGATGAGGTTATCGATCATCTCGGGCCACTCGTTGAAGGTCTTGCCTGCACCGCTGATAGCCTGATAGGTGGTAGCAACTACCTCCTTGATGCCGTACTTCATAAGAGGAGCAAGTGCGCCAACGTAGGACTGAATGGAGCAGTTAGGCTTAACCGCGATGAAGCCGCGAGTAGTGCCAAGACGCTTTCTCTGATCCGCGATAACGTTGATGTGGCCGTTGTTTACCTCGGGAATCACCATAGGAACGTTAGGAGTCCATCTGTTTGCAGAGTTGTTCGACACAAGCGGGATCTCTGCCTTTGCATAGCGCTCCTCGAGTGCCTTGGTCTCGTCCTTGGACATGCTGACCGCGCAGAACACGAAGTCAACCATAGAGCCGACGAGCTCTACCTCGTCAGAGGAGATGACCTGCATATTAAGGATCTCATCGGGACAGGGAGTCTTCATCTTCCATCTGCCGTCAACCGCCTCGGAGTACTTCTTGCCTGCCGAGCGAGGACCTGCGACGAGAGCCGCTATCTCAAAATAGGGATGATCGTAAAGAAGGGTAATAAATCTCTGGCCTACCATACCTGTAGCGCCGATTATACCAACCTTGAGCTTTTCCATAGTTTACCTCTTTTCTAGAAGAAAAAATTTTATTATATATTTTAGCACACATTGATTTATTAGTCAACCGATATAGGTAAAAAAAGAGACAGCCGCAAAACAAAATTTTCGGCTGTCTTTTCGGCTTATTTGTTGATAATGCTTACTTTTTCGGGCGATACACCTGTGGTCTCGTACACGATAGAGAGGATCTTCGCGGTGTCGCTCGCCTGCAGGCTCTCGGCGCTGACGATGACGCTGACTGCGCCCTCGGAGATGACTGCTACGCAATCCTCGAAGCCCTTTGCCTTCACGAGAGTCTCGATATTCGCCTCGTTCTGGATGTCAACGGCGATCTGCGAGATGCGCTCTGCCGCGTCGGCGCGAGCCTCCTCGCTCGCCTCATCGTTCTCGGTGATGAGCTTGAGCACGTCAATAGCCTCGTCGCGCGCCTCCTGACGGTTGAGGGCGGTAGAGGTGAAGTAATCCTCCTCGCCTGCCGCGTCACCGCCGACGGTCGCATCGCCGCTCACGTTATCCTCCATATTATTATCGCCGTAGCCGATAGAGCCCACGGGATCGTAGAACCACTGATAGTTGAGGTAGACCGCAAGACCGATCAGCAGTACCGCAGAGAGGATCACAAGACTTCTCGCGGTTTTTGTTTCAAAGAATTTTTTGAGTTTTTCGATTTTCATTGTATGCCTTTCTCCTTGTTTTTGTTACTGATAAAGGGTATGTGGGAGCGTCCGTGTATATTCCAAAATTATTCGGATAATTTCAGAACGCTGATGCGATTGTAGCCGATGCCGTAGAGCGAGGAGATGAGCTCCTTTACGTCCGACTCTACCCTCGGCAAATCAGCACCGTCGCAGAGCACCGCCGCCGATATAACGTCGCCATCCTTGATATTGAGCATCACCGAGCATCGCCCGACACCATTGACTCCCGAGCATATTTCGGCGGCTCGCATCTCCTCGCTTTGCGCCTTCTCGGTGCTGCCCGTGGGTATGAGCATCAGGATAATGCCGAGGATGAGTAAGATGGCGAGGATGACGGCGATTTTGTTCTTTTTAATAAAAGGTAAAAGAAGGCTTTCAGATGCCGATTTCTGCATGGCAATCTCCTATTTCGTATGAATTGATGAATTTCTCGACCGCGAGAGGATCGCACCGCACCGCCGCACCGCGCAGAGTGACGGTGAGGCGCTCTGCACGCATGGAGGTGAAGTCAAAGCCCTCGCACTTTACGGCGAAGCAGTCCTTCGAGAGCGAATACTTCTCGGAGAGAAGCTCTGCAACGCCACCGCAGAAGGCCTCGCGCGCGACCTCGACGTACTCGCCCTCGGTGGTATCGGGAAGATCGGGCAGATCGTGCAAGCTGACGGTGACCTGCGAGATAAAGGCGGCGACGGGCGCTATGGTGGCGAGAAGCAGGATCACCGATATTGCCGTGCGCGACACGACGGCGCGCTCGCCGTCGTAAAGGAGAGCTCCGCCGACCGCGGCAACTATGCCGACCGAGAGAATAAGTGTGATATATGTGCTCATAGAATTGCCACCCCACTTTTGATAAATAGTACAATTTGAAAAATGTAAACCATAGTTGACATAGTAAAAACCGCAATAAGCGCGTCGAGGGCGGCAAGCATTGCCGAAAAGCAGCTTACACCCCTACCCGTGTCAAGAAAAGAGAGGAAAGTTACGGTAAAAGACAGTATAAATCGGTATATCAAAAGAAGCATAAGCGGCGCGAGAGATATCGAGGCGATAGCGGCGATGGAGGCCGCGCCTGCGATGCCCTTGACGTAGGAGAGCCCTGCGGCGAGCGTGCCGATAGCGCCACTGACGGTACTGCCTACCACAGGAATGGTGCTCGAGGCGGCGAACTTTGCCGTTCGCATCACAGCACTGTCCGATGCGCCCGAAATCACCGTCTGAATAGCAAGAGTCGCGCCGAAAAGAAAGCAGACGATGCCGATTCCGCGAGAAAAGAAGCTCCGCACACCTCGTACAAGTCCACCGCCAACGCCGCCGAGGTCGGAAAGCATACCAAAAACGAAAAGTGTCGTCGCCGCGGCCGTCAGAACTCGCGTTGTGAGACTCCCGATAACCGAGAGACTTATGCTCATTCCCGTGGCACTCACCGCGGCGGTGTTCACGCCGCCGCCTGCTATAGTGATACCCGAAAATATAGGGATAAGACCGCCGAAAAGGTCCGAAACCTCGCACATCGCCTCACCGACGGCAGAAACGGCAGGCAGAATACGGCTCGCAACCATCACCGCCGACACCGCAGAGATCGCCGCGCTCACCGTCGGGCGAAGCTCGGTGTCCACGCTTCTGCCGAGGGCGGCCATCGTCACAATTCCAACGAGGGTAAGGAGAAATGATACGAGCTCTCCACCCTTGTCCTTCAAAATGCCGCCAATCTCAAGAAGTATCCGTTCAAAGCCCACCGCGAGCGACAGGCTATTCGGATCTGTCGCATCAAACGGCAGCTCGTCGGGCAGAACCTGCTCGAGATCATCTATGTAGTCCTCGGGCGCGGCGGTCGCCCTGACGGGAGAGAGGACGAGGAGCAGTATCGCTATCACGAATACCGCGCGCCTCATGAGATAAGCTCCTGCCCTATCTTGAAGATCTCCGCGAAAAAGGGCGCGGCGATAAGCAAAATCTCGATGCGTCCGCCGACTATCACCGCCTTGGCAATGCCGACCTCGCCGAGCTCGCGGCACATATCCGCCGAGATGCCGAAGAGGTAGCCGCATCCGACAACCTTGGCGATGGCTGTGGTGTACCTCGCCGCATCCCCCGAGAAGAGCGTGGCAAGTCCCATATCTTTAAAAAGCAGGGACAGCTCGCCTGCCGCCGCGGAGAATATCACGGTGACGGCAAAAAGCGAGAACACCACGGCTCCGCGAAAGCCGAAGGATCGAAGCATCATAGCCATCACGGCGAGCAGAAGTCCGATGGCAAACAGCCGTATTATCATATCCCGAAGATCTCCCTGATTGCCTTTATCATATCCCCGAGCCCGCCGACGATCATCACGAGAAGCATCACCACGCCTGCGATAGAAGCGAGTGTCGCCTGCTCGTCCCTGCCGCTTTTGGATAGGATCTGACAGACGGTGGCGACTATCATTCCGATGCCCGCCGCCTTCAGTACGAATTCTATTTCCATAAACGTCCTCACAAAAGAAGTATTATAGTTCCCAAGGCGAAGAGCACAGACAGAGTCCGTGCGAGCCTGATCTGCGTCGGCGCGTCGTCCCTGACCGCACTCACGCGCGCCGAGAGCTCCTCGGTCACAGTATCGAGAGCGCGAAGCTCGCCCTCGGCGTCCCCTCCACCGAAGCTATCGAAGTAGCCGAGCACAAGCTCGACGTCGCGCGCATCGAGAAAAAGCTTATCCGAGGTCGCGCGAAAGGCCGCGCCGAGACTCTCGCCCTGCAAAAGCAGATCAAAAAAGCCTATCTCGGCGAGTCGACCGTCACCCGAGCGCGAGGCAAGCTCGCGCGGCGTTGCAAGTCGGCAGGAGATCTCACGCCGCATAAGCGCGAAAAACTCCAGGATCGCGGCGTAGTCCGACACCCTTCTTTTTATAAACCCGGTATAGCTTCTGCCGAAAAGCAGGCAGGCGATCCCTACCATCGCCGCGCCGAGAAGCGAAAGATTCAACGTCATAGATCAAAGTCCTCCTCCCTGCACACAAAGCGGCCTCCCTCTCGGTAAATGCCGACAATATTTAAAAAAACGCCTGCCCTCACAAGCCTCGCAATATGCTCTCGCGAAAGGAGCTCACCTACAGTCGCGGCGTGGGCGGTGGCGATGATCGGCACACCCGAATTGGCCGCCGCGAGAACGTCCTCCGCATCCTCAGGCGCGATCTCGTCGGTGATTATGACCTCGGGCGCGAGGCATCGCGTGGCGATCTCTATCCCGGTCGCACGGCGGTAGCCGAGGAGCAGATCAACGTTGCGCCCCGCGAGCTCATCGGTCGATATTTCCTCACGCTCGTCCACGATCGCAACTCGCCTATCGCGCGAGAGTCCTGCGGCAATAGCGCGCAGAGCCGTGGTCTTGCCACCGAGAGGAGGCGAGAAGATCAGAACTCCACCACGGGCGGTGCGGCAGATCGCGCATATTCTCTCCGCAAAGTCGCATCTGCCGACGGGAATCCTGAAAACGAGAGAGTCCACGTCAGAGACTCCGACGAGTCTGCCGCCGTCGTAGTGAGCTCGCCCTGCAACGCCGACTCTGACACCGGAGGGGAGCGGAACGTAGCCCTGCACGATGCTGTCGCGGTAGGCGTATGGCGCGCCGCGGCATATCGCAGAGAAGGCGGCCTCAACGGTGGCGGCACTCACGCGCTCGAGCGGCGCATCGCCATCGGCGAAAATCAAAAGCGAGCGTCCCGTCCTGCGCAGTCTTATCTCCCTTGGAGTGCCTCTTCTGCGAGAGAGCGAGGAGATCTCAAGCGCAAGCTCGCTCGGCAAAATCTTCAGTATTTCCTGCAATGGCCGCATCACTTCTCCTCCTTTTCGTTCTGCGCGCCCGAAACTGTCTTGTCTCTTTGTGTATGATACACAAAAAAACGCGAAAAACGGCGCGGCTTTCCTCTTCCGTTTTTCTTCAAAGTTATTGACACAAGGTTTTATTTATGCTACAATATTTTCGTAAGAACAATCACTCAAAACTCTATATACGCGAAGGATAAATAAATGAAATCTACAGGAATAATCAGAAACGTCGACGAGCTCGGCAGAATCGTTATCCCAAAGGAAATGAGAAAAAAGATGGACATCTCGAGCAACGATCCCGTTGAGATCTTCGTCGAGGGTGACAGAATCATACTCACAAAATACTACTCTGCCTGCACCTTCTGCGGCAGCAATCTCGGTGTCTCCGAGTTCAAGGGCAAAAGACTCTGCGCGGAATGTATCCGTCAGATCAAGACTCTGCCCTGATCGGTGAGTTAATTAAATAAGCGACACGGCGCGGTGCTATATGCTCCGCGCTTTTTTGTTTATACAAGAATATGAGAAAAAAGACAAGCTTATGACAAAAGCGCATAAAAAGCCCTCGCAGAAGAGATACTATAGCCGAAGAGAGTCGAACGCATACGCCCTGCGGCGAGCAATTTTTGCGTCTTTCGCCAAATCTCGTCTTGCAAGATCGGCATCTTGCTTCAACTCGCTTTGACTAAATTCATCAAAAATTTCAACGCCGGAGGGTGC
>JAZRFQ010000024.1:0-10642 GCA_045643725.1 Eubacteriales bacterium
CTACCGCGGCGGCTCTCGCATACGGTATGGATAAGGAAGAGTCGCAGAAGATCATGGTATTCGACCTTGGCGGCGGTACCTTCGACGTATCTCTTCTCGACATCTCCGACGGCGTTTTCGAGGTTCTTGCAACCGCAGGTAACAACCAGCTCGGCGGCGACGACTTCGACGCGAGAATCGTTAACTGGATGGCAGACAGCTTCGCTCGTGAGAACGGCGGCATCGATCTCCGTAAGGATAAGATGGCTCATCAGAGACTCAAGGACGCGGCCGAGAAGGCAAAGATCGAGCTCTCCGGCGTAATGTCCACCGAGATCTCTCTTCCCTTCATTACCGCAGATCAGACCGGCCCCAAGCACTTTGAGGCTACTCTTACTCGTGCAAAGTTCGACGAGCTCACCCGTGACCTCGTTGACGCTACTATGGTTCCTACCAAGAAGGCTCTCTCCGATGCAGGCCTTCAGCCTTCCCAGGTTGCGAAGGTTCTCCTCGTTGGTGGTTCTACCAGAATCCCCGCAGTTCAGGAGGCTGTTAAGAAGTTCATGGGCAAGGAGCCCTTCAAGGGCATCAACCCCGATGAGTGCGTAGCTATCGGCGCGGCAATTCAGGGCGGCGTTCTTGGCGGGGACGTTAAGGACGTTCTTCTTCTCGACGTTACTCCCCTTTCTCTCGGTATCGAGACTCTCGGCGGCGTATTCAACAAGATCATTGAGCGTAACACCACCATTCCCGTAAAGAAGAGCCAGGTTTACTCTACCGCGGCAGACGGACAGACCTCTGTTGAGATCCACGTTCTTCAGGGTGAGCGTGAGATGGCGGCAGGCAACGTTACTCTCGGCAGATTCGTGCTTGACGGTATTCCCTCTGCACCCCGTGGAATTCCTCAGATCGAGGTAACCTTCGACATCGATGCTAACGGTATCGTTAACGTAACCGCTTGCGATAAGGGCACCGGCAAGGAGCAGCACATCACCATCACCTCCTCTACCAACATGTCCAAGGAGGACATCGATAAGGCAGTTCGCGAGGCAGAAAAGTTTGCCGACGAGGACAAGAAGCAGAAGGAGGCTGTTGAGACCAAGAACCAGGCAGAGGGCACTATCTTCCAGATCGAGAAGAGCATGGCAGACCTTGGCGACAAGATCACCGATGCAGACAAGGCTCCCGTAAACGAGGCTATCGAGAAGCTCAAGAAGACTATCGAGTCGGGCGACACCGAGGCTATCAAGGCTGACACCGACGCTCTTCAGAAGTCCTTCTACCCCATCGCAGAGAAGATCTACAAGGATCAGCAGGCACAGGGCGCACAGGGCGGCGCGCAGGCTGACGGTGACGGCAACGTATACGGCACTGACTTCGAGGATAAGACCAACGGTTAATCCGCGGCACTAATATAACGTAAACAAAACTTTACAAAAATGGCGGAGCGCGATTTTGCGCTCCGCCAAAAAGGCGAAATAAGGGATATGAAAAGGCGGTTTAATTTAACACGCCCCCATATTTAACACCACTCTCTCTTGAGAAAGGCAAAATAAATGGCAGATAGCAAAAGAGACTATTATGAGGTCCTTGGCGTAGCAAAGAGCGCCACGGACGACGAGATAAAAAGAGCTTATCGTGGACTCGCGAAGAAGTATCACCCCGATATGAACCCCGGCGACAAGGAAGCCGAGGCGAAGTTCAAGGAAGCAAACGAGGCGTACGACGTTCTCTCTGATAAGGATAAGCGCGCAAAGTACGATCAGTACGGTCACGCGGCGTTTGATCCCTCGATGGGCGGCGGCGCAGGCTACGGAGGCTTTGGCGGCTTCTCGGGCGGCGACTTCGATTTTGGCGATATATTCTCTTCCTTCTTCGGTGGTGGCGGCAGCTCTCGCTCGCGCCGCAATATGCCTATAGACGGCGAGGACGTTGCTACCCGCATTACCATTGATTTTGAGGAAGCGGCGTTCGGATGCAAGAAGGAGGTTTCCTTCGCTCGCGTTGAGGCTTGCTCCGAATGTGGCGGAAGCGGTGCTGAAAAGGGCACGAAGCCCGAGACCTGCTCTACCTGTCGCGGTACCGGAAGCGTTACCGTCAGACAGCAGACTATGCTCGGTTACATGCAGACGCAGCGTCCCTGCCAGGACTGTCGCGGCACAGGTAAGATCATCAAAACTCCCTGTAAGAACTGTAACGGCAAGGGATTTGTCAAGGTCAATAAGAAGCTCGAGGTGTCGATCCCTGCGGGTATTGACAATATGCAGCGCATCGTCCTGCGCGGTCAGGGCTCTGCCGGCAGAAACGGCGGCGACAACGGCGACCTTATCATCGAGGTACGCGTGAAAAAGCACGAGATCTTCACCCGTGACGGCAACAATCTCTACTGTGACGTTCCGATCAGCTTCACCGAGGCGGCCCTCGGCGCGGAGATCGGCATTCCGATCCTCGGCGGTAAGCCCGAGAGATATGAGATTCCTCCCGAGACACAGTCCGGCACCTCCTTCACCCTCAAGGGCAAGGGAGTTCCCGATATCAACTCCAAGCGCCGCGGCGATCTCGTTATCACCGTGCTTGTAGAAACACCGAAAAACCTCAACTCCGAGCAGAAAAAGCTGCTCCGTCAGTTCGCCGACTCGCTCGGCGAGAAGAATTCCGCCCGCAAAAAAGGCGTGTTCGAGAGATTTTTTAAATAAAAAAACAACAAAACGACCGATTTTAACATTCGGTCGTTTTCCTTTTTGATAAAAATGCACAAAACTATTTACAAACGCGAAAAAAGGTGCTATAATTAAGTTGCCAAACAAAAACGAATATTGATTTTAGAAGTAGCTCCCTGCTTTTTTGTAGGGGGTCTTGCACCCTTTTCATTTTTATACATCAGATGATGAATTTACGGTAAAAACGCAGATTCCACGTCTGATGTAAGGGAATTCTCTAAGATCAACGTTTTTGTTTGGCGACAATTGGAGTCTCGCGTTTTTCGGTGCGCTGACTTCGGTTGGCGTACCTTTTATTTTTACCGAAAAATAATGTAAAGGAGAATAAGGATGAAAAAACTAATTGCACTTATGACTTTGATTGTTGTTTCGCTTATTTTACTTACAGCATGCGATAATCAAAATGGCGGTTCAAAAGGTGATCAAAATGGTGATCGAAATAATGTTCATTCTCATGCATATGGAGATTGGAGAACGACCAAAATACCAACTTGCACCGAAGACGGTATGAGAACGCGTTATTGTGAATGTGGTGCAGAGAAAAATGATCCTATTTATGCTGCAGGACACAACTTTAGCGATTGGGTTATAGTAGAAGATGCAACAGAAACCGAAACAGGCGTGCAGGAAAGATATTGTGATTGCGGTGAAAAGGAGTCCGGAATCATCGAAAAAATCGTCTATTCGCAAGGACTTTCATTCAAATTAAACAGCGACGGCAATAGCTATTCTGTTTCGGGATGGGGGTCTTGCACGGATAGAAAACTCGTAATCCCCGACTCGTATGAAGGCCTTCCGGTAACAGGTATAGACAATTATATGTTCCGTCATATCCCGGGTATTTCGAGCGTAAGAATACCCGGAACAATAAAGGTTATAGACTTTGGAACGTTTGAGGACTGTATCGGTCTTACCAGTGTGGTAATTTGTGACGGAGTAACCACTATAGAGAGTGGTGCATTCCTGGGTTGTAAAAATCTTAAAAATTTAGTAATTCCCGATAGTGTAACGAGTATAGGCTATCAGGCTTTTTGCGGTTGTGAACGTCTTTCCAACATTGTAATCGGCAACGGTATAACAAGCATTGAAGAGTATGCATTCATGTACTGCTCAAGCCCAAAGAAAATATATATAAATGATATCGATGCATGGTGCAACATATCTTTTGACGGCTATGAATCAAATCCGATGTGCAATGGAGCTGACCTCTATCTTAACGGTCAGCTTGTAACAGCGGTGGTGATTCCGGATACTGTTACGCAATTAGGCGATATATTCGCTGGATGCGATAGCATAGTTAGCGTAACTATACCTGATGGTGTAACGAGTATCGGCGATAGGACTTTCTCTTGGTGCTCGGGTCTGACAAGTATAGAAATCCCTGATAGTGTAACAAATATTGGCGATCGTGCTTTCTCTTGGTGTTCAAATCTTACGAGTGTAGTGATTGGCGAAGGTGTGACAAACATAGGACAAAATGCGTTTGCTGAATGCAACAAGCTGGTTGAGGTAATAAACAAGTCGGATCTTGATATAGTTACGGGTGATTATAGCCATGGTGGCGTTGCACAAAATGCCAAAAAGGTTCATACCGGTAAGAGCAAGATAGTAAATAAAAATGGATATCTCTTCTATACCTATGGTAGTGTAAGTTATCTGCTTGGATACACCGGAAGAGACGCCTATCTTGTGCTTCCTAAAGACTATAACGGCAAGGAGTATGAGATTATTGATTATGCATTCTACAATAGTGATATGATCAAAAGCATAGAAATTCCAAACAGTGTAACGAACATCGGTGCCTATGCGTTCTATGAGTGCAGTAGTCTGACGAGTATAGTGATCCCTAAAAGCATAACCGAAATAAGAGAAAGCGTATTCAGGTATTGTGAAAAGCTTAAAAGCGTAATTATCTCCGGTGACGTAACAATTATTGGTAACGGTGCGTTTGTTGCTTGCAGCCGACTTGAGGAAATAGTGATACCTGACAGCGTTACAGCCATCGGTAACGGTGCGTTTGCCGGATGCAAGAATCTTGAGAAAATAGTAATACCCGACAGTGTGACGAGCATCGGTGAAAATGCGTTTTCCGGATGCAGCAGCCTTACGAAAATAGTAATACCTGACAGTGTATTGAGTATGGGCAACAATGCATTCGAAAATTGCGGTAAGCTTGCTACAATATACTGCGAAGCGGAGTCGAAGCCTGATGGATGGGTAACCGGTTGGAATCCTCATAGTTGGGATCCTCTAAAACATACCGTGGTTTGGGGATATAAGGGAGAATAAAATTTATAATAGCAGCAAGAAGCGCCGCGGAGATCCGCGGCGCTTCCCTTTTTGTTATTATTCTTTACAAATAGGCTTGTTGAATGGGCGTTTTTTCGGTTTTTAATCAGATTTCCTCAAGGAATTCCTTGCCGCAGATGGTGGTGAGAAGCTCGTCGAGGTCCTCGTTGTCCTCGTAGAAGAGGGTCACGGACTTCTTTCTGCCCTTGCCGTCGATCTTGACCTTGCGGCCGAGGTGAGACATCATACGAAGCTCCATCTCGCGGAAGTAGTCGACTACGGGGAGCTCCTCGTCCTCGACGATTTCGGGCTTCTTGGGCTTATTGATGCGTTTTACCTCCTCCTCAAGCTGACGTACCGAGTAGTCGAGCTCCACGGTCTTATCAGCGAGAATGAGCATATTGTCTCGATCCTTTACACCGAGAAGGGTTCTCGCGTGACCTGCGGAAAGCTCGCCTGCCGCAACCATCGTGAGTATCTCGTCGGGGAGATCGAGAAGTCGCATAGTGTTCGCGATGGCGCTTCTGCTCTTTCCTACCTTTTCGGAGAGCTCCTCCTGCGTGAGATCGTATTCCTTGATGAGCGCGCGGAAAGCCATTGCTTCTTCTACAGGGTTGAGGTCCTCACGCTGAATGTTCTCAATGAGCGCGATCTCGGCAACCTTTCTGTCGTCCTTATCAAGCACGATTGCGGGGATCTCGGAGAGACCTGCGAGCTTGGAAGCGCGGAAACGGCGCTCACCGGCGATGATCTGATATCTGGAATCACCGTACTCACGAACGAGAATGGGCTGAAGCAGACCGTTCTCTGCGATAGAGGATGCGAGCTCCTCGAGCGCTTCTTTGTCGAAATACTTTCTGGGCTGATCGCTCTTGGGGTCGATCATCGAGAGCTTGATCTGCGAAACCTTATTTTCGCCGTGGGTCTCTTCCTCTTCTATAGAATTGTCAAGGAAAATAGCGTCAAGACCTCTTCCAAGACCGTTAAACTTTCTTGCCATAATAAAAATCTCCTGAGTTTTTGATTTGTAAAAGTGGAGCGATTGCTCCCAAACGACCGACAAAACACCGCTACAAGTGGGGCGATGTGTCTAAATTACGGTCGATAATAAGCATCAAAGTGGAGCAACACCATCATTTTGCTTTAATATGGTAAAATATGGTAATTAGATGCGAAGCATTAATTCCTTTGCAACCGCTGCATACTCGAGAGAACCCTTGCCGTAAGGATCGTGATAGCAGATCGGAACGCCATAGCTGGGTGCTTCGGACAATCTAACGGTTCTTGAGATTGGAACCTTGAACAATTTGTCGGCATAATACTTTTTGAGCTCCGCAACAACCTGATTTGTGAGCGTAAGTCTACCGTTATACATCGTGAGCAGTATTCCAACCACCTGAAGACCGGGGTTATATACCTTTTTGATCTTTTTAACGGTATTTAAGAGCTGTGACATACCCTCAAGTGAGTAAAATTCGCACTGCATAGGTATAACAATACCGTCAGAAATGGACAAAGCCTTAACGGTAAGCATACCGAGTGAGGGAGGACAGTCAATAAATATGTAATCAAAGTCGTCTTTTACCGAATCAAGCGCGATTTTTGCAAAATTCTCGCCCTCTTCGATGTCATAAAGCTCGAGCTCTGCTCCGGCAAGGTCAATTGTAGCCGGAACTACCGACAAATTCTTGAAATCTGTCTTAATAATAGCGTCTTTTATGTCACACCGCCCTATTATTACGTCATAAATAGTCTTTTTAATTTTCGATTTTGAGAGTCCAAGGCCGCTTGTAGCGTTACCCTGGGGGTCCATATCGATCATAAGGACGCGTCTTCCCTTATTTGCGACCTGTGCGGAGATGTTAACGCAGGACGTTGTCTTGCCTACTCCGCCCTTCTGGTTGGAAAAAGATATAATTTTAGCCACTTTTTCTCTCCTTTTTGCTTAATTTCGCGTTTTTAGCCGCGAATTGCCCTTTTATACTACTATTATATCATTATTTTGCTTGAAAGTCAATGATTTTACTGTATTTTATGCAAATATTTGATGTTTTTGATATGTTTCACGTGAAACACACCTTTTCCATATGTTTTCCTTGTTTCACGTGAAACAATATGTTGTTTAACACGCTTCCCTACCAATGTTTCACGTGAAACATAGCTTTTCACAAAGTTTTCAACATCTTTCAACACTTTCGACAGAATAGATGGGTAAAACCAGTTAAAATCGGCTTCTTTCGGTGCAACATGGGGCACGACAATCAATATTTAGGGTAAATCAGCGTTGAATTGCCGATTTATAGATATAAATTGCTTGAAAAACACCTATTTTAACAGATTTTCAACAGTAATGTTGGTAATTGATTGCTAGTAGACTATGTTCGGATCCGTTGAGTGTGCAGTATTTGTGCGAAAATTACTATAAAGTGGGACGTATACCGGCTATTTAGCGGAATAATCATTGGTTCTATGTTAAAAACGGCGATTTTGAATGCTTTTAGTGGGGAGATTTCACCTAAAATGATGTGTTTTGGTGTTTAAACGTGTAATTTAACCGGTTTTATGTCTTACAAGGTGTAAATTCTCTGATCTCGAGGCTTAAATTGATTAATTAGGGGTGTATCGATAACGATTATATTGTATTTTGTATTGTAAACGTTTTTTGCTTAGGGGAGGGGAGTATAGGCGTGCTTCTGTATGTTCGAGGCGGTTTTTGGCCCGTTTTTGCTAATCTCTTGCGCTTTTTCGTGTGCTCGATGTGCTTTTAGGCATGATTTTGCTGATTTAATATGATTTTATGGCGGTGTTGCCTATCTGTGAAGGGGATTTCTTGTTTTGCCTGCGGATTGGATCATAACGTATCTTTACCTATCCTCGGTGTATATAATGGCATTTATGCTGTTTTTAACTGATTTTGTGGCTTTTGAGGCCCATTTTATCCGATTTTCGCTGGATATTGTGCGAAAAATGTCAAAATATGGTAAATAATGGCAATCCCGATAATGTTGACAAGGCTTGCCGCGTGTGATATAATTACTTATATATTAAATGAAGGATTTGTTTCGCAAAATGGCGGAGAAGCGGTAGGGTCAGCCTGCTTTTTACGTTTTGCGAGCTTTAGCGATAAGTATGAAAACTCGGTTAATTCTTATTCGCCATGGTGAGAGCCTCGGCAACTCAAAGAGAATAATACTCGGACATACCGACTGGGATCTCTCGGAGCTTGGCTACCGTCAGGCAGAGCTTGCCGCAGGCGCGCTCGCGGATCGCCACGTCGATGCCGTTTATTCCTCCGATCTCATCCGCGCCTACAATACCGTTTTGCCTATGGCGAGCTCGCGCGGACTTACTGTTGTGAAGGATGCCTCGCTCCGTGAGCTCTACGTCGGTGATTGGGAGGGACGCGAGGTTCACGAGCTGATCGACACATACGGCGATCTTTATCTCGTTGATTGGCGACAGCATTTTGGAACCTTCACGGCTCCCGGCGGTGAGAGTGTTATTGCCCTCGGTGAGAGAATAGAGCGCGCTCTCGCAAACATAGCAGAGAAGAACTCCGGCAAGACACTGATCATCGGTCTGCACGCCGCGGCGATACGCTCGCTGTGGGGACGCATCTCGGGTGTCGCACCTGCTGATCTTGCCGATGCATATCCCTTCCCGACTAATGCCTCGTTCTCTGAGGTTGATTATGAGGATGGCAGATTTTATCCCCTCGCCTACTCCTGCGACGCGCACCTTGCCAACCTTGTGACCGCCTTCAACTGATGACGCCTCGTCGGACGGTGCTACAAAACGCACGCTTATGCTATATAAATTTAAATTTGGAAAAGAGCGCCGACTCCCTGTTTGAGTGCGCTCTTTTTTTCTTTTCTTTTTGTGTAATATGCCGTGCGAAATTTAACACGCCCCCGGGGTAATGTGAGAATGATGGCCGAAAATACAGCAAATATGTAAATAATACTTTACATTACTCTTGGTTTGGCCGCGGTTTCGGGCGCACGTCTAGGCCTGCATAAGGATTGCTTGCGCGCGGTGGCGCTCGCTTATGTGTTAATTTTAAAATATTTTTCTTGACAACGCGCGCTATATATAGTATAATAATGTTGTATGTTGGGTAGATAGGCTTGTTTGTAAACCCATCTTGGCTTTTAACATATAAATTTTATTCGCACATAGATTACAAAAAGTAATCGTAAGGAGGTGTAAAAGTGTTCGAAATTCATATTGGTTTATTTATTGGCGCCATTGTTGCTGCCGTTGCCGCCGGTCTCGCTGTAGGCGTAGTTGTACGCAAGATCACAGCAGAGAAGAAGCTCGGTTCGGCGAAGGAACAGGCTAAGCATATTCTTGAAGAAGCTATCAAGGATGCTGAAAACAAGAAAAAAGAGTCCATTATCGCGGCAAAGGAAGAGATCTTCCAGCTCAAGCGTGAGACGGACTTTGACATCAAGGAGCGTCGCAAGGAGGTTTCCCGCCTTGAGCGCAGAGTTACTCAGAAGGAAGAGACTCTCGACGCAAAGCTCGAGGGAATCGAGCGCAAGGAGGCTGCTCTTGCAGAGAAGCTTGCAGATGCTGACAAGGTAAAGGAAGAGATCGCAAAGACTCTCGAGGGACAGATCGCAATGCTCGAGAAGATTGCAGGTCTTACCCGCGAGGATGCAAAGGCAGAGCTCGTTGCAAGACTTGACAGCGAGATGAAGCACGAGACCGCACTCAAGATTGCAGAGTACGAGGAGCGCTTCAAGGAGGAGGCAGACGCTAAGGCAAAGGATATTCTCTCGCTCGCTATTCAGCGTTGTGCTGCAGATCACGTCAGTGAGGTTGCAATTTCCGTTGTATCCATTCCCAGCGACGATATGAAGGGACGTATCATCGGTCGTGAGGGCCGTAACATCCGTTCCATTGAGAATCTTACCGGCGTTGAGCTTATCATCGACGATACGCCCGACGTTATCACCGTTTCCGGCTTTGATCCCGTGCGCCGCGAGATCGCGAGAATCGCACTTGAGAAGTTGGTCAGCGACGGCAGAATCCATCCCGCAAGAATTGAGGAGATGGTTGAGAAGGCTCGTCGCGACGTTGATTCGGCAATTAAGAAGGCGGGTGAGCAGGCGGTATTCGAGACCGGCGTTCACGGTCTTCACCCCGAGCTTATCAAGCTCCTTGGCCGCATGAAGTACCGTACCTCTTACGGTCAGAACGCGCTTCGTCACTCCGTTGAGGTTTCCATGCTCGCGGGCGTTATCGCCGAGGAGATGGGCGTTGACGTTACCATGGCAAGACGTGCAGGACTTCTTCACGACATCGGTAAGGCTATGACCGCGGAGATCGACGGATCTCACGTTCAGCTCGGTGTTGACATCGCTACCAAGTATCGCGAGAACAAGGATATTATCCCCGCTACCGAGGCTCACCATAATGACGTTGAGGCGGTATCCGCGCTCGACTTCATCATCCAGGCGGCTGACGCTATCAGCGCCGCAAGACCCGGAGCTCGTCGTGAGGACGTTGAGAATTACATCAAGCGTCTTCAGAAGCTTGAGGAGGTCGCAGGCGACTTCGAGGGAGTAGAGAAGACCTTCGCAATTCAGGCAGGCCGTGAGGTAAGAATCATGGTTAAGCCCGAGGTCGTAACCGACGACAGCATGAAG
>JAZRFQ010000025.1:0-29824 GCA_045643725.1 Eubacteriales bacterium
AGGAAGTCCATGTTGGCTGCTATACCAAAGCATCTGCTGCCAAATTCGCTTTCGAGCTGACTACCGAGGTAGGTCTGCTTATCGTCAAGGAATTTTACTTTTTCTCCGTTAGGCAGAGTGTATTCCATATTGTTAAATTCACCCGAAAGCACGTTCAGATGCTCTACCTTGGGCAACCCTTCGATATGTAAAAGCGTGTTAAATTCGTGAATCAACTGTGCCTTAAATTCTTCGAGCTTTTCTTTTCCACCGATTTCAACATATCGATTCCAGATATCAAGGGTGTACTCACCGTCGGCATAGCACCATTTGCAGTATTCCTCATTAAAATTGCCATCGGTTTCACGGCTTGTGGTGCAATCTTCAAGCGGCATACCGCAACATTGGCATACTAACTCTCTTGGAGAGCCGAGAAGCGTGTTGATCGACACGTCAAACAATTTGGATAGGAGCTTGAGCGTATCTATATTCGGTATCGTTTCGCCTGTTTCCCAGCGAGACACCGCCTGTCTTGTCACAAATATCTTTTCGGCAAGTTCCTCTTGGGAAAGACCTTTTTTTGCTCTTAATCTGTAGATTATATCTTTTGTTTCCATAAAATCACCACCTGCATTTTTGTGGTTATATTATATCACAAGCCGCCGTAGTTGACCAGCAACTGTCTGTTGCTGTCTGCTCGACAAATTCTTATTTATCGGTGAGTTTATTATACCACAAAACCCAACCCAAATCAAGGCGCAAGCCTTGTATATCATCAATTTCGTAGAAATTGCATATCATCAATGCGGAGCATTGTATATCATCAAGCTGCAGGAAAGAAAGATGCACGGCTCCGCCGTGATGATATACAGTTCCGGAGGAACTGATGAGATGCACGCTAAAGCGTGATGATATGCCAAGCCTGCGGATTGGATAAAAAAGTCGTATCAAAAAATACGACTTTTGGGGGAAGCTGGGTATTGCTACGCGGAATTACTTATAGGTGGGCGTTCCGCTTTGGCTTGAAGATAGCCGAGCACGCCGCGTTACGCAAGATACCGCGAGAGCCGACATCCTCGCTTTCGCTTTGTGCCTGCGGTATGCGGCACAGCGTGCGCTTTGCGCCGCTGTTGCCGTCAGCTTCCCGACAAACAAAAACACCGACCAAATTGGTCGGTGTCTTTGTTTGGTGGGGGAAGCTGGATTCGGACCAGCGAAGTCAGTGACAACAGATTTACAGTCTGCCCCCTTTGGCCGCTCGGGAATTCCCCCATATTTTAATACTGGAGCTGGTGAACGGAGTCGAACCATCAACCTGCTGATTACAAATCAGCTGCTCTGCCATTGAGCCACACCAGCATCGGTGACGCTCATTATTATAACAGAAAGAGCATCGTTTGTCAACCCCTTTTTTGAAAAAAATTTAAATATTTTTTTGATTTATATATTAGATAATGAGAACTCCGTTTTCTCTTGCATTTACCGTATATTTGTGATATAATTGTAGCGAAAAAACAAGATGGAGTCCCTTCGTGATATTGAGAAAAATCGTTTTATTGCTACTTTGCGTAATCTCTCTTACGGCTATCGTATCCTGTGACGTCGAGGAGAACGAGATTCCCGCAGAGCAATATCAAATAGTTTATCCGGTAGACGCAGATAGTCGAATTATCGCCGCGGCAGAGAAGATAAAGACAGAGATAGAAGCTCGGCATGGCAAATCCTTGCGCATAACGGCAGACTATTATAGCAGCGAGTACGATTACGAGATACTCGTAGGCGATACTGACCGCGATGCGAGTAAAATAAATCCTGCAGAGCTCGGCAACGACGGTTGGACGGTCAGACGCGAGGGTCGAGCGATCGTTATAAACGGATCAACGCTTGACGCTATTGATGCCGCCGCGGATTATTTTATCGGCGCACATTCCTTTGAGGAGGATAAGGTGTACTTGAAAACAGTAGATTCTTTCACCAAAAAATACGACAACCCCGATTACTCAAATGGCATCAGCCTCAGAGTCGGTAGCTATAACATTCGCCACGGAGAGCTGGTTGACTACGATATGTCCCGACTTGCCGCCGACATTCTTGCCTGTGACCTTGATATAGTAGGACTTCAGGAGGTGGATAAGAACACTCGCCGCACGGGTAATAAAGACCTGCTTCGCGAGCTTGCCGCGGCCTGCGGTTATGAATATTACGCCTTTTTCGCTGCGATGGACTTTAACGGCGGCGAGTACGGTGTTGGTATAATCAGTAAATATCCTATAAAGAGCACCGACTCTAAAATGCTCTCGGTTATTCCCGATACCGAGCCTCGTGTGGTTGCTCACGCCGTCATTGAGGTGAATGGCGTCAAGGTAGATTTCTATAACGCTCATCTCTCCTTTGAGAGCAATGAAATCAGAGCTACACAGCTTGCCGAGGTCCGCGAATTTATGGGTGAGAGCCGCACCGCTGTGCTGGCGGGCGACTTCAACGTAGTAAAAACCGATGAAATAGATATAGCCTTCCCCGATCACCGCCGAGCTAACAAGGATAATCTGCCTACCTTCCCCGTAGGACGCGAGGTTATCGACGAGATCGTTGGCACTATATATTGGAGTATTAAATCCTGCGAGGTATACGACGTGGGCGGTAACTCCGACCACGGTCTCCTTTGGGCTACGTTTGCATACGACGGCGGCAAAAACAACCGTTGACACATAAATAACCGCTCCCCCACTTGCATTTTATCGTATTATATGATAAAATGTAAGAAAAAAAGGGAGCGGTTATGTTTTCCAGAGTCTACGTTGAGATCACAAATAGCTGTAATATGAATTGCTCCTTCTGCCACGGCACGAGCCGCCCTCCGCGCAGCATGTCTGTCGCTGAGTTTGGGGCGGTTCTCGATAATCTTGTTGGCGTCACCGAGTATATCTACTATCACCTGATGGGCGAGCCGCTTTTGCACCGCGATCTGACCGAGATGATCGGCATCGCCACCGCGCGCGGCTTCAAGTCGGCGATCACAACCAACGGCACGCTCCTCTCGCGGCGAGGCGACGAGCTCATCGCGGCGGGAGTCTACAAGGTCAGCATCTCGCTTCATAGCTTCGAGGAGGGAAGCGCCGCAGACTTCGACGCCTATCTCGATTCCTGCTTCGATTTTGCCGATAAGGCGAGCAGAAGCGGCGTTTTGTCTGTATTTCGCCTTTGGAACAGAGGTCACGACGGCGGCAAAAACGATTATATACTCGATAGAATGAAGGAAAGGCTCGACGGCGAGTGGAAATGGTCTGCCCGCGGTGCGAGAATCCGCGACAAGCTCCATCTTGAGTGGGGCGACAGATTCGCCTGGCCGGATAAGGATGCCGAGTGCATGGGTGACGACGTATTTTGCTACGGCCTCGGAGATCACTTCGGCATACTCTCCGACGGCAGAATCGTTCCCTGCTGCCTCGATGCCGACGGCGAGATCACCCTCGGCAACGCATTTGAGGATAAGATCGAGGACGTTATTGCATCAGATAGGGCAAAAAGCATCAGAGATGGCTTCAAAACTCGACACGCCCCCGAGCCTCTTTGCCAAAGATGCGGATACGCAAGAAGATTTAAGTAAGAAAGGAAGGTCGCCAATATGAGCGAAAATGTAAATATAACTTTACATAAAGATGTGTCATATCTGCTTTCTCGCCTCGAGAGTGCAGGATATGAGGCATACGCGGTTGGCGGCTTTGTGCGCGACGCCATACTCGGCAGAGATGCAGGCGATTGCGATATAACCACAAGTGCCCTGCCCGAGGTGATCAAGTCGGTCTTCTCGGATCTGCGTACCATTGACACAGGCATCAAGCACGGCACAGTCACCGTTCTGTACGGCGGCACACCCTATGAGATAACCACCTACCGCGTTGACGGCGAGTACGCCGACAACCGTCATCCCGACAGCGTCAGCTTCACCTCATCACTTGTCGAGGATCTCGCCCGTCGCGACTTCACAGTCAACGCCATGGCCTATTCCGATAGCCGCGGACTCGTGGATGCCTTCGGCGGCAGAGATGACCTCGCGGCGCGGCTCATTCGTGCGGTCGGTGAGCCCGAGCGCAGATTCTCCGAGGACGCGCTTCGTATTCTTCGCGCACTTCGCTTCGCATCGGTGCTTGACTTTGAGATCGACGCTGACACGAGCCGCGCTCTCTTCAGCGAGGCCTACCGTCTCGCCGGCGTTTCTGCCGAGCGCATGCTCGTTGAGCTTCGTAAGCTTGTCGGCGGTGTTGGCGCATATCGTATTATCCGCGGATATGAGAGCATTCTTCTTCCGCTTCTCCGCGGTGTCGATAAGATCGCGCTCCCCGAGCCCGACAGCTTCTTGAATATGACTCCCAACGAGCGAATGATCTCACTCTTCTGTCTCTCGGCTGACGATCCCGCCGCGGCATACTCGGATACGATGCTCGCGCTTCGCAGTGATCGCCGCACAGAGCGCTTCGGCACGGCGGTGCTTACGGTAATGTCGCTTGATCTCTCGGGTGACAGACTCTACGAGGCGATTCTCGACTTCGGCAGAGACGTAGTGTCCTCTGCGCTATCGGTAGGCTCACGCTTGTCGCGCGCGACCGACGCCAATGACAGATTCGCAGAGCTCACCGAGGCCGGCGTGCCCACCTCTATTGCAGAGCTCGCTATAGGAGGCAAGGAGGTTATCGCCCTCGGCTACTCGGGCGCTGAAGTCGGCATTCTGCTCCGCAGACTCGCTATCGAGGCGATGGCAGGCAGAGTCAATAACACCCCCGACGCACTTACCAAGCACGTCAAAAATACCCCCATCGCATAGAGCATATCAAGAGCGCACCTCTCACATAAAATACATCAAAAAAGCACCTCTCGCATAGAATGTCAGCGAGAGGTGCTTTATGTTTAATAACCACATAAAATTTAACACGGCGCAGGGGATATACACCATAACCGCCGATAAATGTAAACTATTATTTGCAAATTTGCCGATAAAATTGCTCTCGGCAGAGCTGCTTTGCAACGAGATCTTGGCCGATCTGCCATACAGACTTATCCGCGCCGAGCGGCCCACGCTCTTCGATACCCGACTTTTGCCAATCATCGGGCTCTTCGACTCGGGGCGCCCGATTTCTGCCGTTATCGTCTACTCCTTCGAGGGCGGAGGATGCAGATTTATCTCCTCGGGCGAGTATTCTGCCTCGTCTTATGCCGCGCCTGTGCTCGATCTTTACTACAGAGGCGAGATAGACGCAGGGCAGATCGTCACCGTCCGCTCGCCGATAGGCAAGAGATCGGTCGCCACGGGTAGCGACGTCGTGATTTTCCCATAAATTTCATAACTTGCGCCCCCTCACTTGACTATTCCTATCTTTTATGCTAGAATATAGCGGAAAAAGAAAGGAGGTACGGAATATGGCATTTGACGCTTGTATGATGCGCGCCGTTCTCACCGAATTCAGAGGTGAGTTTCCCGAGGCTAAAATAGAGAAGGTGCTCCAGCCCCAGAACGACGAGATCGACCTGGTTATCAAGCACGCAGGCAGCGTTCGCCGCCTCGTTTTCAACGTCGGCCCCAACGCGCCGAGGCTTCAGCTCTCGGACACCGCCAAGGAGAATCCCATCAAGGCCCCGATGTTTTGTATGCTCCTGCGTAAATACTTCACAGGCGCGAGGATCGTCGGCGTGAGCCAGCCCGGCTTTGACAGAATCGCCGATTTCGAGATCTCCTGCTACGACGAGATGGGCTTTGCCGTCACAAAGCACATTATCTGCGAGATAATGGGCAAATACGCCAACCTCATCGTCACCGACGGCGAGATGAAGGTGCTCGCCGCACTCAAGATCATCGACTTCGCCGCATCCACCGTCCGTCAGGTCCTCCCCGGCCTAAAATATCAGATTCCTGCAAAGCAGGACAAGCTCTCGCCTACCGAGATCGACCGCGCCCTCTTCTTTGCGAAGCTCGCAGAGTTCCCGTCGGGCAGATCGGGCGAGAAATTCATCACACAGACCTATTCGGGCATCGCCACGCAGATCGCTCACGAGCTCGTTTACCGCGCAAGCGACGGCATCGACACGCCCGTCTGCAACATGGATCTCGAGCGCTTCTACGCCGTATTTTCGGAGTGGCAGACGCTTCTTATTGAGGAAAAATACGCCCCCACCGTCATCTATTCCGACGGCGCGCCCATCGATTATTCCTATATGGACATCACCTACCTTGACGGCGCGGGAGAGAAGCGAGCTTACGCGAGCCTGCGTGAGCTCTTCGACGCATATTTTGCCGACAAGGATCGCACCGAGCGCATTCGTCAGCGAGCAAAGGACCTTCTCCGTCTGCTCTCCTCTGCAAAGCAGAGAACCGAGAAAAAGCTGGCGATTCAGCGCGAATCGCTCCTCGATTCCGAGCGCGGCGAGGAGTACAAGAAGCAGGGCGACCTCATCACAGCCAATCTCTATCGCCTCGAGCGCGGAATGGCCTCATTTACCACCGTAGATTACTACGACGATAACTGCCCCGAAATAGAAATTCCCCTGAATCCGATGCTCTCGCCCTCGCAGAACGCGCAGAAGGCGTATAAGCTCTACAACAAATGCAAGACCGCGCGCGAGGTGCTCACCGAGCAGATAGCGATCTGGGAGGCCGAGCTCGACTACCTTGATAGCGTTGCGGGATTCCTCGACCGCGCCGAGTGCGAGCAAGATCTCGTCGAGATACGCGAGGAGCTCTATTCCTCGGGCTACGCATCGCGCCTTCGCGGCTATAAGCCTCAAAAGCAGATCAAGTCGCGCCCGATGGAGTTCACCACCTCGGGCGGCTACAAGCTTCTCGTGGGCAGAAACAACATACAGAACGACCGCCTGACCTTTAAGACGGCAGAGAAGCACGACGTTTGGTTCCACGTCAAGGACATCCCGGGCTCTCACGTCATAATGGTCACAGAGGGTGAAGAGCCCTCCGAACAGGACTACACCGAGGCGGCAGAGGCTGCCGCTCACTTCTCCAAGGCGACGGGCGACCTTGTGGCCGTGGATTACACCGCCGTCAAGAACGTAAAAAAGCCCCAGGGCGCAAAGCCGGGCTTCGTCATCTATAAAACAAACTACACCGCTTTCGTCAAGCCGAAAGCGCCTGAAGGAAACTAAAAATGGTAGATTTAACAGGACTTCATAAGCATTTTATCCTTGAGCATCTCGGAGAGGGCGAGGTCGCCGTGGACTTCACAATGGGCAACGGTAACGACACGCTCTTCCTATCGAAAACGGTGGGCGAGGGCGGCAGAGTTTATGCCTTTGACATTCAGGAGGACGCTCTGACCTCCACTCGCGCGCATCTCGAAGCAAACGGCGCGCCCGAGAATTACACCCTGATATGCGCTTCTCACCACAGAGTCAAGGAGTTCGTGAAAGAGCCCATCAAGGCAGGAATGTTCAACCTCGGCTACCTGCCGAGAAGCGGCAGAAAGACACTCTACACAATGCGTGAGACTACAATGCCTGCGGTGGAGGCGGCCATCGACCTGCTTGCCCCCGACGGAGTGCTCATAGTTGCCATTTATCCCGGTCACGAGGAGGGCGCACTCGAGGGCGAAATGCTTCGCGAGTATTTTGCAGGACTCTCAAAGTATCGCATCTGCGCATCGGAGTTCCATATTCTCAACTCTCCCACCTCGCCATACTTTTTCCTCATCGAAAAATCGCCGAGAATCTTTGAAAACTAACAGAAAAGCAGGAATGCGACACCGCATTCCTGCTTTTTTATTCAAATCATCCGAAGAATCCGAAGAGCTCAAGCCAACGGCGAAGAAGCTCGGGCCATATCGTAATGTGAGGCACGACACCGCGGCTCTCGACCTTGCCCGTACCGAGACCGTGCGCTCCGTAGGGGAAGATGTGCATCTCCACGGGAACGCCAAGCTCCTTGAGCTTCGCCACGTATTTGTACGAGCCGAGCACGTTCACGAGCTCGTCGGCCGCCGTGTGCCAGATGAATGCAGGCGGAGTCTTTTCGTCAGCGAGAAGTATCGGATTGTACTCGTCGGCGATCTCTTCTGCACCCTCACCGAGCAGGTTGATATACGAGCCCTTGTGCGAGTCAATGTCGGTGACGGGGTAGGAGAGGATCTGCGCGTTCGGCAGATAGTCTACCTCGTCGAGCGCATCAATGCCTTCACCCTCGAGCTTCATACGAAAGGTGGACACTGCCGCCGCGAGATGACCGCCTGCAGACGAGCCCATAACCGCTATTTTGTCAGGATCAATGCCGAATTTCTCGGCGTTCGCTCTGACGAATCTCACCGCGCGTCTTGCATCAAGGAGAGGATCGGGATAGACGCCGGGCGTCTTACCTCTTACGACTCTGTAATCAACCACAAAGGCGTCAATGCCGAACTCGTTCAAGAACTCGGCGTAGCCCTCGCCCTCGTGAGCCGCTCTGTTTGCGTATCCTCCGCCGGGGAAGATCAGAACTGCTCCGCTAGATAGCTTTTTATCTGCCGCATAATAATGAATTCTGGGCACTTCTGCATAAGTTTTGCCGGGAATATCTCCCTGCCATAGATCAAAGCTTTGCATTTTTGTCCTCCAAAGTGTTCTCATCGATTTTGTTCTTGATTTGGAATATTACAACCTGCGTAGCGAGAAGGCTCGCAAGTATCATAACGAAGCTCACCGCCATGAAAATGATCTCGCTCATCTGATAGTTGCCGACGTACTCAGAGAGGAAGCCGACCACGCTCACGATCTCGAGCGTGAGATTGATAATGAAGGATATCGCTCCGGCGAAGAACACCGATACTACAAGCTCATTTGAGAAATCAAACGCCGAATTGGCAGAGTCGATCGCATCATCCAAGCTCCTTTTGTGCTTCTGTGCGAGCTTGCCGCCGATCAGCTGGATAATGAACACCAGCACCATAGAGTAGAGAAGCTCCGCAAGAGCAAAGCCAACAGAGAAGGGGAGAGATATGAGAAGCGCGTCGCCACTCGTCAGATTCTGATTTACAACAAACTCGAGGTACATTACGGGGTAGTAGTACACGAGTCGGCCGATGGCCGCCGCCACACCGAGTGTCAGCGCAGAGAAGCCTCGCTTTGCCATCGCAATAGCCACAAGCGCCGCCGTAACCACGGGAAGCGCGAAGTCTATAGCCTCGCCGATAAAGTAGCGAACGTACTCAACGGTCTCATTCATAAGAATGTAACCCGAAACGTAGAAGAGAATAAAAGCGACAAGGTTCACAAGGGCGAACTTGCCGAGATATTTACCGAATGTTTTAAGCATTTTTCACCGTCCAAGTGGATTTATACCTAGATTTTAGCACACCTTATTGCTTTTTGCAATACCAAGGCGCAAAAAAACGCCAAATGTCCGAACGTACATCCGAAATTGTTAACAAATTGTAAATTCTGTGGTTTCAAGAAAATTCCCTCTTGCAATTTTGCCTCGCGTGTGCTATTATATTTAGGCGCGCTACGGCGTGACAAAATAAATCTCACATAGCGAGTAGGTTCGTTGCCGGTGCTATCGGATTCCCGACAGTCGCAGCGTTATGTCGCTATGGCGGAAAAAACCAAAGGAGGAACATTAAAATGTTCGAAATCACAATCAAGCAGTTGCTTGAAGCAGGCGTTCACTTCGGTCATCCTACCAAGAAGTGGAACCCCAAGATGTCCGAGTACATCTTCACCCAGAGAAACGGTATTCACATCGTTGATCTTCAGAAGACCGTTAAGAAGTTCGAGGAGGCTTACAACTACGTTGCTGAGCTCGCAGGTCAGGGCGGCACTATGCTCTTCGTTGGTACCAAGAAGCAGGCTGCTGACACCATCAAGGAAGAGGCACAGAGATGCGGTATGTACTACGTAAACGCACGCTGGCCCGGCGGTATGCTCACCAACTTCAAGACCATCCGTAAGTCCATCAAGCGTCTCAAGGATCTTGAGAAGATGCAGGCAGACGGCACCTTCGATCTTCTTCCTAAGAAGGAAGTTGCAAAGAAGCTCAAGGAGATGGAGGATCTCGAGAAGTCCTACGGCGGTATCAAGGAGATGGACACCCTTCCTTCCTGCGTATTCATCGTAGATACTCGCAAGGAGAGAAACGCTGTTCTTGAGGCTAAGAAGCTTGGCATTCCCGTTGTTGCAATCGTAGATACCAACTGTGATCCCGACGATGCAGATTGCATCATTCCCGGTAACGACGACGCTATCCGCGCTATCAAGCTTATCGCCGGCGCACTTGCAGACGCAGTTATCGAGGCTCACGGCGGTGTAACCGAGGCTGCTCCCGAGGCCGTTGAGGCTCCCGTTGCAGACGCAGAGTAATTTTTAACTAAAAATTAAAGGAGAATCGAAATATGGCATTCACAGCTAAGGACGTAGCCGAGCTCAGAAAGCAGACCGGCTGCGGTATGATGGACTGTAAGAAGGCTCTCACCGAGACCGACGGCGACTTCGAGGCAGCAGTTAAGTACCTTCGTGAGAAGGGTATGGCTGCAACCGCAAAGAAGGCTGACCGTATCGCTGCTGAGGGTATCGTTGATATCATGACTATCGGCAACACCACCGCTATCGTTGAGGTTAACTCCGAGACCGACTTCGTTGCAAAGAACGCAACCTTCCAGGAGTTCGTAAAGGAGATCCTCAAGACTATTATCGCAAACAAGCCCGCAGACGTTGATGCACTTCTTGCATCCGACTACGTTGGCGGCGGCAAGGTTTCCGAGGCTCTTGCAGAGCAGACCTATAAGATCGGTGAGAAGCTCTCTCTTCGTCGTTTCAACATCGTTGAGGGCATCGTTTCCACCTACATTCACGGCATGGGCGCTACCGGCGTTATCGTTTCCTTCGACACCGACCTCGCTGACAAGGCAGAGTTCGTAGAGTGTGCAAAGAACGTTGCTCTTCAGACCGCTGCTATGGACGTTAAGTTCCTTGATAAGGAGTCCGTTCCCGCAGAGGTTCTCGCTGAGGAGGAGGCTATCCTCATCAAGCAGATGAAGGAAGATCCCAAGATGGCTAACAAGCCTGACAACATTCTCGCTAACATCGTAAAGGGCAGACTTGGCAAGTTCTATGAGAACAACTGTCTCCTTGAGCAGGCATACGTTAAGGACGACTCCATGAGCGTTTCCAAGTACGTTGAGTCTGTTGCAAAGTCTCTCGGCGGTTCCATCAAGGTTACCGGCTACGTTCGCTACGACAAGGGCGAGGGTATTCAGAAGAGAGAAGAGGATTACGGCGCAGAGATCGCAAAGATGATCCAGGGCTAATTCTGACAAATTTATTTTGGCATAACCAAAAAGGGCACAGTTATTTGTGCCCTTTTTTATCGCAAATTTGCCCCTCGACGTATTCTTATACGCCTTCGTAGCAAAAATGCGATTTCTGCCTAAACTAAATTCGTCAGGCTTTAGTCCAATGCTTGATTTTGTCTATTTTCTTTTCCCTCTATTGACAAAAAAATCACCTCATGCTAAAATATATCTGTAAAAAAATTCTTTGGATGTGAGACGATATGAAAACTACTAAACTTGTGCTTAGCTTCCTTTTATTAACTATATGCATAACTTTATGCAGCCTCTTCTTTGCCGGATGCGATTTCGGTTACGTCGACATCACGGGACTTGATATAAAGACCGCGTCAGAGCTTTCTATTTATGCGGATGAGACCGTGAAGAATCTGACCGTCAAGGTTGCCGCAGGCGGCAAGTGGAAGTTATCCGATATCAACGTAGTGATCGGCGACGAGTCTATCCTTGAAATAGACTATGATATGGATGCCTCTGATAAGAAAGCCATCAACTTTAATATTAAAGGACTCAAAAAGGGTACAACCGTATTCTTCTTTGAGACCGCCGACAAAACGGTACGATCTGACATGGTCATCGTATCGGTTGGAGCTGCTTATAGCTCCATAGAGCTCAAGGATAGTGAGGAGATCGTACTCCGCGGACTGACTGATGAGGCAGAGCTCTCGTTCATGGTATTGAGAGGCGACAGAGCTATTGAGTGTCCCATGGATGTGGAGATCATCTCCGAGCATCCCGAGGTCGCAGAAATCGTCTATACCGGACACAAGGCAGGAATGGACACCTGCGCCATTATACCTTACTCGTATGGCGAGACCTACGTTTATCTTCAGTCTCCTGACGGAGAGATTATGAGCGAGAGGATCAGAGTTGTCGTGATTCACGGCGAGGACGAGGAGCCGATTTACTTCGTTCTCAATACCAACACGAAAAAGATACATCAGCACAGCTGTTATATTGCAAAGAAGTTGGGCGATGATAAGAGACTTGACGTTTGGGGATCGTTGGATGCTTATTTTGAGCAGGGATACACCGAGTGCGGCACATGCTTCGATAAGCCCGATGAGCCGGAAGATTCGGTAGAGCCGGAAGTGTCGGAAAAAGAATAAATGATTTGTCGGCGAGCTGTTTTAGCTCGCCGATTTTTTTATTTTTGCTCTTTTTCTCCTTCCTCTGTCATAAAATCTAATGTTAGTAACACGCGAGGTGAATTTTATGACAGAAAACAGACGCAGATTGTTATATAACGGCATCGTTCTGACGCTTGTGGCGCTCGCTATGCGAACGGTATCGCTCTTTTTCGGAGCTTACGTCACGCGCACCGTCGGCGAGGTGGGAATGGGACTTTATACCCTCGTGGGAACGGTCTATGGATTTGCCGTCACGATCGCCACCTCGGGTATCAGTCTCACCGTCACGCGGCAGGTGGCGGCCGCCCTTGGCAGAGCAGAGCGAGACAAGGCTTCAGCGGCACTCGGCGGCGCATTTCTTTACGCCCTGATTTTCGGCTTTGCCGCGACGGCAGGGCTCTTCTGCCTCTCCGATTTTCTCGCCGATCGCGTGCTCTCCTCGCCCGAGACCGCCGTGTCTATGCGTATTCTTGCGGCATCGCTTTTGCCGGTGTCCTTCACCTCGGTCATAGCAGGCTACTTCGTTGCCGTTCGCAGAGTCGCCTTCAACGCCGCCGTGCAGGTCATATCCCAAGCGTTGAAGATACCGATCACCGTCTGGCTCGTCACAGAGTTCAGAGAGCACGGAGACGCTTCCTCGGTCGCCGCACTATGTCTTGCGGTAACCGTGACCGAGCTTATCAGCTTTGCCGTGATTTTGGCAGAATTTCTCTTCGATCTCTCGCGCCACGGTATCGGAAAGCGCGCGCCGGATCTTGTAAACGTAGCAAAAACCGCCGTTCCGCTCGGCACCTCGGCGTACGTCCGCTCGGCGCTGCTTACCGTCGAGCATTCCATAATCCCGAAAAGGCTTGCCAAAAGCGGAGAAAGCTCCACCGAGGCCTTTGCCTCCTACGGCGCGCTACACGGTATGGCACTTCCGATGATTCTTTATCCGATGGCGGCGATCAGCTCCTTTGCAGGACTCCTCGTCCCAGAGTTTGCTGAATGCTCGGCAAAGAGCGACAGAGCGCGAGCCGACCGTATCGGCTCGGAGGCGGTGAACACAACACTCACCTTTGCCGCCGTCTGCGCCGTATTTCTGCTTGTATTTTCCGAGGAGCTCGGCTATGCCGTATACGACTCATACAGCGCAGGCTATTACGTTGCGATGCTCGCTCCCATCGTGCCGATAATGTATCTTGACCACGTCACCGACGCAATGCTCAAGGGAGTCGGCGAGCAGGTCTATTCTATGTGGGTGAACATCAGCGACTCGCTGATCTCCATCGTCCTCGTCTGGACGCTCATCCCTCGTCTGGGCATTCTCGGCTACGCCATAGCTATCATCGGTATGGAGGCCTACAACTTTATCCTCTCGGCTCTTCGCCTGCGCCGCCACGTCAGATTCAAAATAAATCTTTTAGACTCGCTTCTTTTGCCCACCGGTCTTGCTGCCCTCGCCGCCCTATTATCGCGTAGCGTGTTCTCCATGAACGGCAGAGCAACTACACCGTTTTGGCTCGTTATGAAAATGCTCTTTGCGCTTTGTACATTCATAACGGTAAAGATTCTTGCAGATTTTCTTCGCGATTTTACAACAAGAAGAAAAAAATCCGCAAAACCGTTGATTTCACCCAAGTAGTATGATATAATGATGTAAAATGTAACTTGCAAAAGGAAAATAAAAATGAGCAATGTCAGTTATGTAAAGAATCTCGAGGTTAAAAAAGACTACGACGTTATCGTCTGCGGCGGCGGTGTTGCCGGTGTTGCGGCGGCTGTTACGGCGGCAAACAACGGTCTCAAAACTCTCCTTATCGAGAAATCCAACATTCTCGGCGGTCTCGGAACTCTCGGCCTCATCAACCTCTTCGTTCCTATGTGCAACGGCAGAGGCAAGCAGATCATCTTCGGTCTGTGCGAGAAGTGGACCAGACTTTCGGCAGAGTACGGTTTCGACACCATTCCTGACGAGTGGAAGAACGGCGAGCCCAAGGAGTACACCGAGGTCAGATACATTCAGCGTTACTCTCCCTACATCTTCGCTTTCCAGCTTCTCGAGGAGGTTGAGAAGTCTGGCGCAGATCTGCTCTACGATTGCATCGCTTGCGATCCCGTGATGGAGGGCAACGTATGCCGCGGCGTTATCACCGAGTCCAAGGGCGGCACAGAGTACTACTCCTGCAAGATGCTCATTGATACCACGGGTGACTGCGACGTTCTTCGCCGCGCAGGTGTTCCTACCGTTGCAGGCGCGAACTTCTTTACATATCTCGGCAAGCTCGTTTCCATCGACAGCTGCCGCCGCGCAGTAGAGAGAAACAACATCTTCGATGCCTTTACCACCATCGCAGGCGGTCCTATCAACCTTTGGGGAGACGATCAGCCCGCTGACGTTCCTCTCTGGGCGGGTCTCGACGTAGACGAGGTCACCGATTACCTCAAGGTCAATCAGAAGCTCATGCTCGAGAACGTCAAGAAGACTCACAAGGACTCTCGCGAGATCGCGATGATTCCTCTTATGCCCCAGTTCAGAACTACCTGTCACATCCTCGGCGACTATTCGCTCCAGGTTGACGACGTGTATAAGCACTTTGACGATTCCGTCTGCGCTATCAACGATTTCGAGCACAGAGATTACCTCTGGGAGGTACCTCTCCGTACTCTCTGCCGCCGCGACTATCCCAATATGATGACCGCAGGCCGTAGCGCATCGGGCGACGGCTACGCGTGGGATCTTCTCCGCGTTATTCCTGCCGCTATCATCACCGGTCAGGCAGTAGGCGAGGCGGTAGCTCTCGCTATCCGTGACGGCGTAGGCGTTGCCGACGTCAATATCAACGAGCTTCAGGATAAGCTCTCCGCCGAGAACGTAATGATTCATTTCCCCGACGAGTACGTACCCGAGGACAAGACTATAATCCTGCACGGAAAGAATGCATCCGAAATCACCGGCGGCCATTTTTAAGCGGGATTTTGGGTGATAATCGCCGCTCTCTCCCCTCGCAGTAGTTTTCTACAGCGTCGGGTCGCGATCAACGATTCTCCCACCAAACTCCCTGCTTAAAAAACTCTGTAGTGCGAGATTTAGGCGACAATCGCCGATCTCTCCCGCTCGACGTAGATTTCTACGCCTTCGGGTCGCAGAAGAACGACTCTCATCCAAAACTGTCCGCTTAAAAACTGCAAAAGGAAATTTTGGTTGACAACCACAGATTCAAACACAACTCAAACAAAAAAGCAACCGCTTTTGGCGGTTGCTTTCGCTTTTTATGCTTGATTTTGGTCGGTTTTGGGCGGAGGATCAGTCCTCGTCCTCTTCGTCCTCGCGGATGTCGGTGATGTGCAGGTTTTCGATTCTGCGGCCGTCCATTTCGAGCACCTCGACGGCGAGGCCGTCGGCCTCGAAGCTATCGCCAACCTCGGGAATTCTGCCGAGAGCCTCCATAGCCCAGCCGTTAACGGTGAGAGCGTCAATCTCCTCGTCCTCCTCGATGTCCAGCTCCTCAAAGAGCTTCTCGATGTTGGCCTTGCCCGATACTATGTACTCGCCCTCGCCGACCTCCTTGATCTCCTCGACGATCTCGTCGTGCTCGTCCCAGATGTCGCCGACTATCTCCTCGAGAATGTCCTCGAGAGACACGAGGCCTGCGGTAGAGCCGTACTCGTCGGTAACGATTGCGATATGTCTCTGCTTTTTCTGCAGCTCGCGGAGAAGATCGTTGATCTTCTGCGTCTTGGTTACGTACATCACGGGCTTTGTCAGCTCGGTGACGTCCTTTCCGTCCTCAAAGGAGGAGGAGAAGAAGTCCTTGTGGTTAAGTATGCCGATAACGTTGTCGAGATCGCCCTCATATACCGGCAGTCGCGAGTAGCCCGACTCGTTGAACACGCGCTTGATCTCCTCGGCCGTCGCGCTCCTCGGGATGGCGGTGATGTCGATTCGGGGAGTGAATATATCACCGACCTCAAGGTCGCCGAACTCGATGGCAGACTTGATGAGAGTGCTCTCCTCCTTGTCAAAGTCGCCCTCCTCCTCGGCCTCCTCGATGATGGAGATTAGCTCCTCCTCGGTCATGCCCAGATCGTCGTCGGATCTGAACATCCTGCCGAGAAGATACTGTAAGCCCTTGAATATAATGGTAATGGGGAAGAGTATCACGATAAATGCGTTGACGATAGGCGCAGAGAGCATTACGAATGCCTCGGGGCGCTTTTTCGCCATGGTTTTCGGCGAAATTTCACCGAAGGTAAGAATTACTACCGTCATAACCGCGGTGGCCACTGCAGAGGCAAGGGCCTCGTATTTTCCGTTCTTCATAAGCTCGAAGAATAGAAGCGCGCCCATAGAAGAGGCCAGGGTGTTTACGATGGTGTTGCCGATCAGAATGGTCGATAGAAGAGTGTCGTATTTCTCGGCGAGCTTCAACACGAGAGAAGCTCTCTTGTTGCCCTTCTCGGCGAGATTCTTGACTCTGATTCGGTTAAAGGTGGTGAACGCCGTCTCGGCAGCCGAGAAGAAGGCGTACATTACGATGCAGATAACGATTATCGCGATTTGCAAGGCAGGATCCATGATTTTGTTTTTGTACCTTTCTTTATTAAAAAATATTTTTGATCAAAAATCGGCGGAGGAGCTTCTCAAAAAAAAGCAAAAAAGGCATAACCATACCTTTTTGGGGTACGGCTAAGCCTCGATATTTAGGTTTAATACGGTGCTACACTGACAATTGTCCGCGTCCGCGTCGTCGTCCATAAATTCCTCCGAAAAATTGCGTGTATCCCAATACGGGAACAACATCACTAAGAATTAGTATATCATAATCGTGCGAGAATGTCAATAGATTTCGCAAAAAAAGCAAAAACTCGCCCTTTCGATGAAAAACTTTAAGAACACATAAAATAAAAACGAAAATACTCTTGATTTTTTGAAAATAGTATGGTATACTACATATTGTAATAGTGGGTAACTATGCTCGCGTTATGAAAAATTACAAGATAAGGAGGTACGACCGTGGCTGCAATACCCGGAAATATTATTGCCGATATCACGTCCGGTAACGTTAGCGTCAACTCGTTGACTGAGTGGACGAATTCGGTTTACGAAATGGTTAGCTCGAACAGTGTAGTGCTTACCGCGTGGAATAAGTTCGTTGCCTCCAATGCATTTATCAGCGCCAACCTTTCGATCCTGCTCTTGGCCGGCGCGCTTTTGATTGCATTCTACGGACAGAAGTTCGGCGAGATCATAAAGTTTGTTTCGGTTTACGTTGTTACATTCTGCCTGTCTGCGTGCTACATATCTCCGCCGCTTCAGATACTTGCTGATCTGCCCGAGTGGGTAGTACCGGTAGTCGTGGCTACGCTATGTACCGCATTCGGTGATATCTTGTTCAAGGTCATCGCGATCTTCCTTGCAACCTATCCTGCATACTTCCTGATTATGAATCCCTTCTTGCCGATCCCCTTCATTGGCGGCAACAAGATAGTGGCTATCATTGCTGCCATCATTTCCGCGATCGTCTGCTTCATCTTCAGAAGACACTGCGGCCGTCTTGGATATGCCGTGGTCGGTGGATTCCTCACCGCTCTCGCGATTCGCAGATTCTACGATTACACCACCTTCCTTCCCACGCTTGGTAAGTGGCTGATTCCCCTCGTTACTATCATTGTTGCGGTTATCGGCTATATTCATCAGCATAAGACCAGAAGAAGATTCTATTAAAATTACAACAAGCCCTGCGCAGATTTCTGTCGCAGGGCTTTCTTTTTGCGTGTAAAAATATATTTATAATTTAACATGCCCTCGGTGTATTGACATTTCGCGGCTTTTGTAGTACAATATAGTATAATGCATAATATTTTCGTGAGGAAGGAATCAAATATGGACCAGTCCAAGGAATTGAAGCTTAAAAGACTTGCCAACAACGTAAGATTCGGCATTATCGAGAGCCTCTACAACGCGGCGTGCGGCCATCCGGGCGGATCGCTCTCTATCGCTGACATCATTACCTATCTCTACTTCGAGGAGATGAATATCGATCCCAAGAACCCGAAGGCAGAGGGACGCGATCGCTTCGTTCTCTCCAAGGGACACACGGCTCCCGCGCTTTACTCGGTGCTTGCGGAGCGCGGCTACTTCGATAAGGAGGAGCTTAAGACTCTTCGTAAAACAGATTCCAGACTCCAGGGACACCCTGATATGAAGGGAATACCCGGCGTTGATATGTCCTCGGGCTCTCTCGGCCTTGGCATCTCGGCGGCGTGCGGTATGGCTCTCTCTGCAAAAGCGTATGGCAACGACTATCGCGTTTATACAATCGTCGGCGACGGTGAGAGCGAGGAGGGACAGGTATGGGAGGCAGCTATGTTCGCCGCTCACTACAAGCTCGATAACCTCGTCGCAGTAGTTGACTGGAACGGCCTTCAGATCGACGGCCCTGTCACCGAGGTTATGAATCCCACTCCCCACGATGAGAAATTCCGCGCATTCGGCTGGCACGTTATCACCATCGACGGCCACAATTTCGCAGAGATCGAGGCGGCCTTCGAAGAGGCGAAAACCGTCAAGGGCAAGCCCACCGTGATCATCGCAAAATCGGTCAAGGGCAAGGGCGTATCCTACATGGAGAACAAGTGCGAGTGGCACGGTCAGGCGCCCAAGGAGGAGCAGTACAAGATCGCTATCTCCGAGCTCGAGAAAATCGCAGAAAGTCTGAAATGAGGGTGAAAAACTATGGCAGATAAGAAAGCAACCAGAGAAAACTACGGCACAGCGCTGGCCGAGCTTGGCGAAAAATACGACTTCCTCGTCCTTGATGCCGACCTTGCGGCGGCTACCAAGACGGGTATGTTCAAGAAGAAATTTCCCGACAGATTCTTTAACTGCGGTATCGCAGAGGGCAATATGATGTGCGTGGCGGCAGGCATCGCCGCAACCGGCAAGGTCGTGTTCGCATCCTCCTTTGCAATGTTCGCGGCAGGCCGTGCCTTCGAGCAGGTCAGAAACTGCATCGGATACCCCCACCTTAACGTAAAGATCGGCGCAACTCACGCAGGCATCACAGTCGGTGAGGACGGCGCGACTCATCAGTGCAACGAGGATATCGCCCTTATGCGTACCATCCCCGGTATGACTATCATCTCTCCTGCAGATGCCGACGAGGCGTACGCGGCAGTCGAGGCGGCTATCAACTTCTACGGCCCCGTGTATATGCGATTCGGCAGATTCCCCGTGCCCAATCTCACTCCCGAGATCAAGGACTATAGGTTCGAGATCGGCCGTGGCGTTACCTACCGCGAGGGACGTGACGTTACCATCGTGGCTACGGGTTATATGGTTCACCTTGCGGTCGAGGCGGCAGACATCCTCGCAAAGGAGGGCATCGACGCCGGCGTTATCAACATCCACACCGTGAAGCCTCTTGACACCGCCCTCATCACCGAGGCGGCGAAGAGAAGCGGAGCTATCGTTACCGCAGAGGAGCACACCGTCATCGGCGGTCTCGGCGCGGCGGTTTGCGAGGCACTTGCAGAGAGCTGTCCCGTTCCCGTTCTCCGCGTCGGAGTCGAGGATCAGTACGGCAGATCGGGCAAGGTTCCCGAGCTTCTCGAGCTCTACGGCCTCACCGCAGAGAATATCGCGGCAAAGGCAAGATTGGCCGTTTCCCTGAAGAAATAATCACACGAATATCGGACGAAGCATCGCATATCGCGGTGCTTCGTCCTTTCTTTTATATATTTACAAAATATTTTCCTTTTTTTCAAAAAAACTGTTTACAAAGCGCGCGTTTTGTTGTAAAATATAGGCAAGAAAATATCATCTGATAGATATAGCCGCGAAACACGCGGCGGAATGGGGCTTTTTTTATGAAACGAATTCTTATCAAGCTTTCGGGCGAGGCACTCGCCAATAACAGCAAGGAGAACGTCTTTGATCCCGACTTCGTAGACGAGGTCGCGGCGGCGCTCGCTACCTGTGCCAAGGAGGGTTATGAGATCGGCGTCGTGGTCGGTGCGGGTAACATCTGGCGCGGCAGACAGAGCGGCGATATGGACAGAGTAGCCGCAGACCGTATGGGTATGCTGGCAACCGTTATCAACTCGATCTACCTCAAGGATGCGATAGAGCGTCAGGGTGTTCCGACGTCGGTAATGACCGCTATCTCGGTTTCCCCTTTCGCAGAGCCCTATTCGTCGGATATCGCGAAGAAGTATCTCTCCGAGGGTAGAATAGTCATCTTCGGCGCAGGCACGGGTATGCCCTTCTTCTCCACCGATACTACCGGCGCTATCAGAGCCGCAGAGATCGATGCAGACGCTATGCTGATGGCAAAGAATATCGACTACGTCTACACAGACGACCCCAAGAAGAATCCCGATGCCAAGAAGATCGAAGAGATCAAGGCCTCCGAGGTTCTCGCGATGAATCTCAAGGCGATCGACGCCACCGCTACCGCATTCTGCCTCTCGGTAGGTATGCCTATCCGCATCTTCGGACTCAATACTCCCGCTGACATCATCAAGGCGGTCAAGGGCGAGTCGCTCGGCACTATCATCACCGCAGAATAATATTTTGATTACAAAAAGAATACATATATAAGGAGAATCACCATGAAACTCGATACCAGAGAATTTGAAGAAAAGATGAAAAAGAGCGTAAACTCTTACGCCGATAACCTTTCCACCATCAGAGCGGGCAGAGCAAACCCTGACGTTCTCAAGAAGATCAACGCAGAGTACTACGGCTCTCCCACACCTATCTCCACTATCGCGGAGATCAAGGTTGCAGACGCCAGAACCATCGTTATCACCGCTTGGGATAAGTCTGCAATGAAGGAGATCGAGAAGGCTATCCTCACCTCCGACCTCGGCATCAATCCCCAGAACCACGGTACCTGCATTCGCCTTTCCTTGCCCCCTATGACCGAGGAGAGAAGAAAGGAGCTTTCCAAGCAGATCTCCAAGATGGGCGAGGATGCAAAGGTTGCTATCAGAAACATCCGCCGTGATGCTAACGACAAGGTTAAGGCACAGAAGAAGGATTCGCTTATGACCGAGGACGAGGCAAAGGCATCCGATAAGAACATTCAGGACCTCACCGATAAGTACATCAAGGAAATAGATAACATTACCGCCTCCAAGACCAAGGAGATAATGGAGATCTAAAAAAAGGAGTACAGGTTTGTCGGCAATTAGCAGGGATAAGACCGAGCGTCACTTTGGCGTGAATTCGGTCGCGATTATTATGGATGGCAACGGCAGGTGGGCAAAGAGCCGACTTCTGCCGCGTAGCGCAGGTCACGCACAGGGCGTGAAGAATATCGAGCGCGTGCTTGGTATCCTTCGTGACCTCGGCGTGCGTTACGTCACGCTTTATGCCTTCTCCACAGAGAATTGGAAGCGCCCGAAGGATGAGGTAGATGGGCTTATGAGCCTCGCCTACGAATATCTCGACGAGCGTATGATACCAAAGCTCGCAGATCCCGACTATCCTATCTCTATTCGCTTTATAGGCGACAAGTCGCGCCTTGAGCCTCGCCTTGCAGAGAAGTGCATCGAGGTCGAGCGACTCTCAGAGGACAGACCCTTCCTTTGTAACGTTGCATTCAATTACGGTGGCAGAGACGAGATAGTTCGCGCGACAAACGCCGCTATCGCCGACGGACACACCGTTCTAACGGAAGAAATACTCTCAAAATATTTATACACCGCAGGCACTCCCGACCCCGAGCTTATTATCAGGACGGGCGGCGAGATGCGACTGTCCAACTTCCTTTTGTGGCAGGCGGCGTATTCAGAGCTGTACGTCACCGACACTCTCTGGCCGGATTTCGACAGAGAGGACATAGAGCGAGCCTTTCGCTCGTTTAGCTCAAGAAAAAGAAGATTCGGCGGACTCAACCCCGAAGATGAAAAAGAGGTGTCTCAAGAAGACCTATGAAAACTCGAATATTGACCTCAATAGCTATTGCCGCAGTAGTGATTCCCACCCTTATTTTCTCGGGAACGCTTCTGTATCCTATCGTGATGTCGGCGCTCTCTGTGATGGCGGTGTTTGAGATGTTGCGCGTGCTCGGCTACGCAAAGAAGCCTGCCGTAGTGCTCCCCGCGTATCTCATCGCGCTCGCCTTTCCCACGGCGGCCTATTTTGCGTCTGCTGATATTATCAAGTACGCCGTTATAGGTGCGTCTGTGCTCTTTGTCTACCTTCTGTACCTGCTTACCTTGTCGGTGCTGACGAGAGGCGAGCTCAAGATCACGGGTATGTCGGCGGCATTTTGCACCACGGTCTACGTTATCCTTGCATTCTCGGCACTCAGCACCGTCAGAACTCTCGATAACGGCGTATTCTATATGTTCATACCCTTCATCTGCTCCTGGGTGAGCGATGTATTCGCCTACTTCGTAGGCAGACTCCTTGGCAAGCATAAGCTTATCCCCGAGATCAGTCCCAAGAAGACTGTAGAGGGTAGCATCGGCGGCATTGTGTTCGCCGTTTTGGCTATGCTCCTCTTCGGATTCATCGTTGATAGCTTCTTCGATGCGATCACCGTTAACTATCTCGTTCTCGGACTGATGGGCTTTGTGCTTTCGATCATCTCGCAGATCGGCGATCTTATCGCCTCCAGTCTCAAGCGCGAGTACGGCGTCAAGGATTATAGCAATCTTCTGCCCGGTCACGGCGGAATTGCCGACAGATTCGATTCCATATTCGCCATATCGCTTCTGGTATTGGCGATTTGCGTAGCATTCCCCCCATTTGCATAATTTAGAGTACACAATTCAAACGTAATAAAGCCGCCACGCGAAACAAGCGCGGCGGCTTTTCCCCCGATACACAATATCGGAGAAAGGATATAGGATGGAGAAGACGATTGCCGTCCTCGGAGCGACGGGCTCGGTAGGACAGCAGGCACTCGACGTCGCCGCATCTCGCGGTTACAGGGTAGATTACCTCAGCGCCGCCTCGAGCGTCGATAAGATGGAGTGCCTCGCCAGAAGATTCAAGCCTCGCGCCGTCAATATGACAGATCCCACGGCGGCAGAAGCCTTGAAGATAGCCCTCGCCGACACAGACGTCAGAGTCACCTCGGGCGAGAGGGCGCTTCTTGACGGAATAGCAGAGTCCTCGGCAGAGGTAGTAGTCAACTCCATACTCGGTGGAGCGGGACTTCTTCCCACCCTTGCCACCATAGACGCAGATCGTCGCCTCGCTCTTGCAAACAAGGAGTCGCTCGTTATGGCAGGCTCCGAGGTTATGAGCCGTGCCGCCTCTCGCGGTGTTGAGATCATTCCTGTGGATAGCGAGCATTCTGCGATTTTTCAGTGCTTAAAGGCAGGCAGACAGTCAGAAATCAAGCGCATTCTTCTCACCGCATCGGGCGGTCCCTTCTTCGGCAGAAGCCGCGAGGAGCTCGCGCGCGTTACGCTTTCCGACACTCTCGCACATCCCACCTGGAAAATGGGACAGAAAATAACAGTCGATAGCGCAACCCTTATGAATAAGGGCTTCGAGATCATCGAGGCAACTCATCTCTTCGGTGTCGCACCCGATGCCGTCGAGGTTCTCGTTCACCGAGAGAGCATACTTCACTCGGCTATCGAATATCTTGATAATACCGTGATCGGTCAGATGTCCCTGCCCGATATGCGTATGTGCGTGCAGTACGCGGTAGATTATCCCTGCCGTATGCCTTCGGCATCGGCGGCCCTGGAGCTCTTCTCGGTAGGCACACTCAGCTTTGCCCGTCCCGACGCGGAGGCCTTCCCGCTTCTTTCCCTCGCACGTCAGGCGATCGCCGCAGGCGGTGCTACCCCTGCTGTAATGAACGCCGCAGACGAGATCGCGGTCGAGGCATTCCTCGCCGAGCGCATCGGCTTCTACGGCATATCCGACGTCGTTTGCGCGACGGTAGAGAAGCTCTCCGCGGCAAAGAACGCGCACTCGGTCGACGAGATCCTCGCCTACGATAAAGAGGCAAGAGAAGTAGCAAAATCACTTATCAAATAATTCGGAGAAAAAATGAATCCTGTTTTAACCGCACTTATTGCAATTTCGGTGTTCGGATTTCTGATATTCATTCATGAGTTCGGACACTTTATCACAGCAAGAATATTTAACGTAACCATCAACGAGTTTTCTATCGGTATGGGTCCGCGCATTCTCTCGCGCACCTCGAAGAAGACCGGAATCAAATATAGCCTCGCGGCGCTTCCCATCGGCGGATTCGTTGCGATGGCAGGCGAGTCCGCCGAGTCGGACGACCCGAATTCCTTTGACAAAAAGCCTGCTTGGCAGAGATTTACCATCACCGCCGCAGGCGCATTCGTAAATATAGTCGCAGGCTTCCTCGTCACCGCTATACTCACGATGATGATTCCCATCGGCAACACGACGGTCTCGGGATTTTTTGATCTTGCAGAGCAGGGCTACGAGGTTGGTGACGTCACCACCGAGGGCGTGCTTCGGGTCGGAGATGAAATCATCAGAGTCGATGGCAAGCGCGTTCGTATCTACGACGAGCTTAACTATGAGATAATGCGCCGCGCCTACGAGCCGGTTGATCTCACGGTCAAGCGTGACGGAGAGGTGATAACTCTCGAAAACGTGGTATTCCCCACGGTAGTCGAGGACGGAGTTGGCTTCGGTCTTCGCGATTTCACGGTCGAGCCGGTTGAGAAGCATCTCGGCAACGTCATCACGTTCTCCTGGTCTAAGGCTACTCTCATCGTCAGAATGTGCTGGGAGTCGGTGGTCGACCTCATCACGGGCAGATATTCGCTCTCTGCGGTATCTGGCCCGGTCGGCGTTTCCACCGCGATAGGCGATGCGGCAAAGGCAGGCTTCGAGCCCTTCCTCTATATGTTCGCGCTTATCAGCATCAATCTCGGCGTTATGAATCTTCTGCCTATCCCCGCACTTGACGGCGGCAGACTTCTCTCGACTCTCGTCGAGATGATAACTCGCAAAAAGCTACCAGCAAAGATTGAGAATATGATCAACGGCATCGGTCTCGTGCTTCTTCTCGGACTGTCGCTCGTGATAATGTTAAAGGACATCTTCCAGCTTATCTTCTAAAAAACGAGGATTCAAAATGGATTACAACAGCTACAGAAGAAAAACGACTCAGATAAGAGTCGGCAATATAAAGATCGGCGGCGATGCGCCCGTGTCGGTACAGTCTATGACCAATACCGATACCCACGACGTCGAGGCAACCTGGCGTCAGGTCTCGGCACTCGCGGCGGCAGGCTGTGATATAGTCAGAATAACCGCCCCCGATCTCGAATCGGTGGACACCTTCCGCGCGCTCAAGGCACGCGGTGTTGTAGTTCCTCTTGTGGCAGACATTCACTTTGACTATAAGATAGCGGTGGCCGTTGCCCCCTTTGTAGATAAGATCCGTATTAACCCCGGCAACATCGGCGGCAAGGAGAAAATCCGCGAGGTCGTCAAGGCCTGCCGCGAGCATAGCCTGCCTATCAGAATAGGCGTTAACTCGGGCTCGCTTGAGAAGAATATCCTCGCAAAGCACGGCACGCCCACACCCGAGGCGCTAGTTGAGTCGGCGCTCTATCACGCATCTCTTCTCGAGGAGCTTGACTTCCACGATATTGCCATCTCGGTTAAGGCATCGAGCACCGTGAATATGATAGCCGCCAACCGCGCCCTCGCCGAGCGATGCCCCTACCCCTTGCATCTCGGCGTTACCGAGGCGGGATTTGGCACGTCGGCAATAGTGAAGAGCAGTATCGGCATCGGCACGCTTCTCTCCGAGGGCATCGGCGATACAATTCGCGTATCGCTCACCGACGATCCCCTCCGCGAGATCGAGGCGGCACGCGAGATCCTTCGCGCCACAGGCCTCTATCAGGGCGGAATGAATATCGTCTCCTGCCCGACCTGCGGCAGAACGAGGATCGACCTGATAGCCCTCGCATCAGACTTTGAACGTCGCGCAAGGGCCGAGGGACTCGACCGCGAGAGCATCACCGTCGCACTTATGGGCTGTGTCGTTAACGGCCCCGGCGAGGCACGCGAGGCCGATATAGGCATCGCAGGCGGTATCGGCGAGGGACTTCTTTTCCGTCACGGCGAGATCATTGCGAAAGTCCCCGAGGACAAGTTTATCGACAGACTTATCGAAGAAATAAAGATTATGAAAGGAAAGAGCTGACATGGCAGGCGAACAGAGGAGCTTCCTCAGCGTTTTCAAGCGATACGCACCCGACGATAATAAGCGCGCGCTTCTCGAGCGTGCCACGGGCGCAACCTTTAAATACTCAAAGGACCCGATGCGTGTTGAGGTCACACTCGATTTTCCCTCGCACGAGGAGGCAGAGCTCCTCTATGAGATCGAGGACGAGTGCCGCACTCTCTATGAGGCCGAGTCCTTCCGTATCTTTCCGCACTTTCCCTCGTCAGAGTACACCGTAGCGCGACTCGACGAGATAATATACGAGGCATCGCTCTGCGGTGCCGTTACCCACGGCTTTTTCAGCGAGGCATCCTTCTCGGATGACGGCGAGACCGTCAGCATCGGCATCCCCTTCAGTCCCTACGGCGTAGATTTCGTCAAGAGTGCGAAGACCGAGGAGATCCTCTCGAGCATTCTCGAGAGCAGATATTCCGTCCGCCGTAGATTCAACGTCTATATGGGCGTAGGAGCAGACCGTCACGCAGAGGAGCTCGACCGCCGCCGCGCAGAGATACTTGCGCGCGTTGAGCGCGAGAACCGCGAGCAGTTCGTCCGCGATAGAGAAGCGGCGCTCCGTGAGCGCGAGGAGGCCGCAAAGGCCGCAGATCCCCACCATGATTTCGACGCCAAGGCAGGCATATCACAGCTTACCGGTTTCTGTGAGCGCGTTGATGATCATATTATGCGCGTTGGCGCGACTACGTACGATTTTTCCTCACCCGAGCTCATTATGGGCGAGGACTTCCAGGTCATCGAGCCCACACCCCTCGCCGATGCCGATAAGGTAAAGAACACCACCCTCTTCCTCGGTACTGTCTTTGAGGTTACGAGCAAGGAGGCGCGCGGCGGCGATCGCTTCAACGTCACGGTTGGTATATCCGACGGCGCGTCGGGCATCTACCTGCGTAAGTCCGAGTCGGCGGATAATATGGATTGGGTGAAGGGTCTCAAGCCCGGCACTCACGTTGCCGCATTCGGTAAGGTGATGAGGGACAAGTTCGACTTCGAGCCCTTCCTCTCGCTTCGCGGCCTCAAGAAGATAAAAATTCAGCTCCGCACCGACAAGGCAGAGCGCAAGCGCACAGAGCTCCACCTGCATACCAATATGTCGCAGATGGACGCTATAATCACCCCGAAGGAGCTCGTCAGCACGGCGGTTCGTTGGGGACACAAGGCTATTGCCGTCACCGATCACGGCAACGTTCAAGCCTTCCCCGAGGTAATGCTTGAGCTCGAGAAATCGGGCGCAGATCTCAAGGTTCTCTACGGTATCGAGAGCTATTTCGTCAACGATACCGCACGCTGCCTCTTCGGATCAAAGTATCCCGCCTTCGACGAGGAGATGATAGCCTTTGATATCGAGACCACGGGACTTTCGAATAAGACCTGCAAGATTATCGAAATCGGTGCAGTTAAAATAAAAAAGGGCGAGATAATCGACAGAATGGATATCTTCGTTGATCCCGAGTGTCCCATTCCGCCTGAGATCACCGAGCTCACCTCTATCACCGACGAGATGGTCGCAGGCGCACCCAGGGAGCGCGAGGCGATCGAGACCTTCCTCGCCTTCGCAGGCGACAGACTTCTCATTGCCCACAATGCGAACTTCGACGTCGGCTTCATCAGAGTCGCGGCAGAGCGCCACGGTATCCCCTTTACCAATAGCTTCCTTGATACCGTCGGACTCTCAAAGTACGTTAACCCCGAGCTCAAGAAGCACAAGCTCGACATTATAGCCAAGCACTACGGCCTCGACGAGTTCCATCATCACAGAGCCTCCGACGATGCCGAGACTCTGGCAAAGATATTCTTCATTATGCTCGCTCGTCTTGAGAGCGAGGGCATTGACAACTTCGAGCGTATGCTCGATAGCATGAGCGAGAAGTCCGATCCCCTGAAGCTTCGTCCCTATCACATGATAATGTTCGCGAAGAATAAGGAGGGACTCAAGAACCTCTACAAGCTCATATCCCTGAGCTATCTCAACTACTATAAGCGCTTCCCGAGAATGCCGAAATCGGTCATCGAGCAGCACCGCGACGGACTTATCATCGGCTCTGCCTGCGAGGCGGGCGAGCTCTTCCGCGCGATACACGACGGCAGATCGGAGCAGGAGATCGAGGACATCGCAGAGTTCTACGATTACTTCGAGATCCAGCCTATATGCAACAACCGCTTCCTCATCGAGGATAAGGACAGCTACGTCTCCTCCGACGAGGATCTGCGCGAGCTCAACCGCAAGATATATAACCTCGGTAAGAAGCTCGGCAAGCCCGTCTGCGCTACCTGTGACGCTCACTTCGTCAACAGAGAGGACGAGGTCTACCGCCGCATACTCCTCGCAGGTATGAAGTTCTCCGACGCAGACAAGGAGACACCCATTTTCCTCCGCACCACGGAGGAGATGCTCGAGGAGTTCGCCTATCTCGGTCCTGAGGCGGCAGAGGAGGTCGTTATCGACAACCCTGCCAAGATCGCCGATATGATCGAGAAGATCCGCCCCATTCCCGAGGGCAGATACGAGCCCGACCTCCCGGGCGCAAAGGAGGAGCTCGAGGAATCCTGCTGGCGTCGCGCTCACGATTGGTATGGCGATCAGCTGCCCGAGATAGTAGAGAAGCGACTTGAGAAGGAGCTCACCTCTATAATCAAGAACGGCTTTGCCGTGCTCTATATGATCGCGGTTAAGCTCGTTGCCTACTCCGAGAGCCTCGGCTATCAGGTAGGCTCGCGTGGCTCGGTTGGCTCGTCCTTCGTTGCCACGATGTCGGGCATATCCGAGGTTAACCCGCTTCCTCCGCACTACAGATGCCCGAAGTGCCGCTACTCCGAGTTCTTCACAGATGGCTCGGTAGGCTCGGGCTTCGACCTTCCCGATAAGAATTGTCCCGTCTGCGGCGAGCCGCTCTATCAGGACGGACACGATATCCCCTTTGAGACCTTCCTCGGCTTCTACGGCGACAAATCACCCGATATCGACTTAAACTTCTAGGGTGACGTACAGGGTAAGGTACATAAGTACACCGAGGAGCTGTTCGGTCACGGCCACGACTTCCGTGCAGGTACGATCACAGGCCTTGCCGATAAGACCGCTTGGGGATATATCAACAAATACCTCGAGGAGAAGCGCATCCGTATGCCGAAGGCGCAGGTCGCCCATATGGTTACGCGCGTGATGGGTATCAAAAAGACGACAGGTCAGCACCCGGGCGGTATC
>JAZRFQ010000026.1:0-36672 GCA_045643725.1 Eubacteriales bacterium
AACTTGATCCAGAAGTTCTCGATCAGCTGACCGCCGTAGGAGAGAGGCTTCGAGGAATATACGATACCGTCAGCGTCGCCGCGTCTCGGGGAGGTGAAGACCTCCTCGGAGGGAATGTTGGGGTTGAAATAGATATCCGAGCCGAGAGTTCTCTCGCCGCCTGCCATAAAGATAGCATCGGGAAGAAGACCGACTCTGAAGCTTGTGCCGCTCTTTGAGGAGTACTTCAGCTCCTTGATACCGAGCGAGTTGAGGTACTCGCACTTTGCCGCGAGATTCGCATTGTGATCTGCCCACGCCGCGATGGGATCCTCGTTAACTCTCGAGGTGGAGAGGATAGCCTCCCAGAGCTTCTCCATAGCAACGCTTGCGCGCTCGCCGGGGAAGATCTTCTTCGCCCATTCCTTGCCGGGAACTGCGGCGATGCACCACTGATAGCGGTTTTCCATCTTCGCTCTTATGGGCTTGATGATTCTCGAGCGCTTTGCCATTGCAGATGCGTACTTCTTCTGATTGATGCCTGCGAGTCCGTCGGGATTCTCGGATACAAGATAGATCTTGCAGGGGAGAACCTCTGCCTGATGCTCCCACTTTTTGATCTGCCATTCGTCAAGAGAGCCGAGAACCGCCTCCTTGCAGTATCTTACGTTGGACTTCATCAGGGGCTGATAGCTCCAGTCAACCGAAACCTTCTTTGCGCCCAGCTTGTAGCACTCGTCTACAACCATCTTGACGAATTCGGGCTGATCGAGCTCGGCCATAACGATGACCTCCTGACCCTTCTGTACGTTAACGCCGCAGCGAGCGATGAGATTTGCATATTTTTTGAGTCTTGTCTTGTTCATTTTCGTTACCTCTTTATTTTTGTCTTAAGAAATCACAGATAAATTCCCACACCGATACGAAGGACGGGATCGACAGACGCTCGTCTGGAGTGTGAAGATCGTAGTTGTCGGGACCCATCGAGATGCAGTCGAGTCCCTCAATCTTGGATGCGATGATTCCGCACTCAAGACCTGCGTGGATGGTGTTCACCACGGCATCCTTGCCGTACTTCTCGCGATAGAGAGCAACCATTCTCTCGCGCAGAGGCGAGTCAGGCTTGTATTCCCACGCGGGATAGGAGGAGATGATGCGCGAGATTGCGCCGTAGCGTGTGGCTACCTCGTCGATGCTCTTCGCAACCGACTCTGCCGCACCGCCGCGAGAGGAGCGAATGTAGAAGGAGAGCGCAAGTCCCCCGTCGTTAAGCCTCGTGATACCGAGGTTCAGCGAGGTCTCCACCTGTCCCTTGAGCTCCTCGCTCATTTTCACGATGCCGTTTGGAAGCTCTGCGAGAAGCGAGACGATCTTCGCAGAGTCAGAGACAGAGCGTATAACGCCCTCGGTTTCAACAGGGCAGAGCTCAATGGAGATATTCGGCTCGCGGTCGATACACTCGGCCTTGATCTTCTCGATAGCCGCGTATACCTCGCTGCCGATCTCCTTCGCAACGAATACGCACTCTGCATCGCGGGGGATCGCATTGTCCTTCGTGCCGCCCGAGAGCGATACGATCTGTATATCACCGAGCTTTGCGAGAATAGAAGCCATCAGCTTCGTCGCATTCTCGCGGCCACGGTCGATGTCCACGCCGCTGTGACCGGCGGTAAGTCCCGATACCGCAAGGCGCATTGCACCGCCACAGTACTTCTCACCGCCTGCGGCGAGCGATACCGTGACCTCCATGCCGCCGGCACAACCAACGGTGAAGATTCCCTCGCCGTCGGAGTCAAGGTTGACGAGAAGTCTGCCGCGGATCTGCGATCCGTCAAGAGCCGAAGCACCGAGAAGACCGATCTCCTCATCGGAGGTGATGAGAGCCTCGATAGCAGGGTGAGCCTCGCACTTACCGTCGAGCACCGCGAGAGCGTAGACCATCGCTACGCCGTCGTCAGCACCGAGAGTCGTGCCGCGCGCCTTGATGAAATCGCCGTCAACGTAGAGATCGAGTCCCTCACGGCTCATATCGATCTTGCAGTCGTTTGTTTTCTCTGCCACGATGTCGGAGTGACCCTGCAGAATGACCGCAGGAGCATCCTCGTAGCCTGCCGTCGCAGGCTTTCTGATTATCACGTTGTTCTTCGCATCGCGCTGATACTCAAGTCCGCGCGCCTTTGCGAAATTCACGAGATATTCGACGATTCCGTCGGTATTGCCCGATCCTCGCGGAATTGCCGAGATCTCACAGAACAGCTCAAAAAGATAAGAATACTTATCGTATCCCGATATATTAAGCATATTATTGCCTCACTTTCGATAAATATATTAGCATTTTACCATAAAAAGAGGGAATTTTCAAGTGTATCATTGACTTTTTCTCCCGAAAGTTGTACAATTAAAGAAAAAACCGAAAAGAGACGAAAAGATGACCACAACAGAAAAGCTTTTTGACTTTATCAAGTCCTCCCCCTCGCCCTATCACACGGTGAAAACTGTGGCAAAGATGCTCGAGGCGGCAGGCTTTAAGAGAATATACGAGGGCGACGGCGCGCCTCTTGAGTGCGGCGCAGGCTACTACGTCATCCGTGACGGCAGCTCGCTTATCGCTTTCCGCAAGAGAGAGGGCGGCTATATGATCTCTGCCGCTCACACCGACTCCCCCTCCTTTAAGGCGAAGTCCATCACCCAGTCGGGCGCATACTTCCGTCTTAACACCGAGCGCTACGGCGGAATGATCCTCTACTCCTGGCTCGATAGACCCCTCTCTGTTGCCGGCAGAGTCATCATCCGCACCGAGTGCGGCATCAAGGAATCTATCGTCGATCTCGATGCCGATATGTTCACGATTCCCAGCCTCGCGATCCATATGAACCGCGAGGTAAATAACGGTTATAAGTTCAATCCCGCCACCGATATGCTCCCGATAACTTCACACGGGGTGGCACTTGACGCCATTTTAGCCGATAAGCTCGGCGTCTCGGCAGACGAGATAATTTCACACGACCTCTACCTTTACGCAAGAGATGCGGGCAAGATTATCGCCGATGAATACATCCTCTCGCCGAGACTTGATGACCTTCAGTGCGTCTATTCCGCCACCGAGGCATTCCTCGCGGCAGAGGATAGCGAATGTACTCCAGTCCTCGCCATCTTCGATAACGAGGAGGTTGGCTCCTCTACCAAGCAGGGCGCGGCATCCGATTTCCTCTCGGCAACTCTTCGCCGCATCGCATCCGACGAGTGCGACTACCGTCGCCGTCTTGCATCGAGCTTTATGGTCAGCGCCGATAACGCTCACGCGATTCATCCCGCGCATCCCGAGCTCGCAGATAAGGATAACGCTCCCGTGATGAACGGCGGCATCGTTATCAAGCATAACGCATCTCAGGCATACGCCACCGACGCATACTCCGAGGCAGTCTTCACCGAGATTTGCAAGCGCGCAGGCGCGAAGCTCCAGAGCTTCTACAACCGTGCCGACCTTCGCGGCGGCTCGACTCTCGGCTCGATCTCCGACACCGTTGTCGCAGTTCCCACCGTCGATATCGGTCTTGCACAGCTGGCGATGCACTCCGCCGTGGAGACCGCAGGCATTGAGGACACCGACACTATGATCAGAGCCCTCACCGCCTTCTATTCCACCGCCCTCCACCGCGACGGAGATAGCGTAAGGGTAGACTAAAAGTTCAATAAAAAAAGAGTCGGCACACGCCGACTCTTTTTCATTCTCCGTCAAGGCAAATTCTCTTATAGGTCTCTTTCATATATTTTCTGTTCAGGATATATCCCTCGCCGTGCTCGGCGAGATCGCGGAATACCACCTCGACGAATCTCATCGTCCTGGGATTGCCCTCAACCTTCTTTCCCGAGCGCTCCCAATGGGCGAGGGCGTCCTCGGGCTTGTAGTCACGACCGCGGTAGGTCTTTGTCGCCGCCAGCTTGTCGCAGATGCACTCAACTGCGAACTTGTAGGGCATCATCGGCGGTTCTTTGCACTCGGGATCGAGCCAATACTCGATGTGATGGCGGTTTCTGCCCTTGTGATGAAGCCACGCCTGACTCATACCTTTGTCGCGCCTGCAGGCAACGATGGGCGAGTAGCTGCCCTGATAGTATTTTGCACTCTCAAAGAACTCTACCGGCGTGAATTTCGACATATCGTGGGCAAGTCCGCGCCATACGAGACCGCACTTGAAGCAGTGTATCATAACCTTGTTTTTATGTCTTATAACGAGCGACAGATGCCGCAGAATATTCCCGACTTTCATACTGTAAACCCCGATAAATCAAATTTTCATAAAAATTATACACCAAGGGCGAAAAAAAGTCAACAAAACGGAGAAAATAAAGGGTGGATTTTAAAAAGCATTGACAATAAAAAACAAGTGTGCTATTATCTTAATATATTATGGGAGGTGTCGCTATGCAGAAGTGCCGTGAATTTATAAAGAAATACGTTCCGCTATTCACTCTCGTTTGCTCCGCGATCGCCTTCTTGTCGCTTGTTTTGCTCATCATTGCGAGGAACTCATACGCCTTCTGCGACTTCATAAATTCGACCGTCTCGTCGGCGTATCGCTTCGTGATGGCGAAGATCAGCAGTATCCTACCGTTCTCGATCTTCGAGGTGCTGGTTTATCTGGTTTTGCCTCTGGCAGCATTTCTTGTCTATGCGTCGGTCAGGATCTTCCGCGACAACGTCGCTCGCATAAGATACCTCTTCACACTAGTCGGCGTAGTCCTTATTTTGTTCAGCACCTACGTTCTCTCGCTCGGCATTGCCTATAGCACCACGCCGCTTTACTCTCGCCTTGATCTTCCCTCGGTCGATATCACCGAGGACAATCTCTACTATACGGCAAAGCTCCTGCTCGATGAGGCAAACACCCTCGCAGAGAGGCTCGAGTTCGATGAATCGGGCTCGGCGATAATGCCATACTCGACGGGCGAGCTCAGTAAGAAGATCAGCGCGGCATATTCCGCCGTGGCAGAGAAGTACGATTTCATCCCCGACTTCTCCTCTCGCGTCAAGCCCATCGCTACGAAGGATGCAATGTCGAATCTTCACATACTCGGTATCTACAGCTACTTCACGGGTGAGGCGAATATCAACGTCCATTACCCCGATTTCAATATTCCGTACACCACGGCTCACGAGTTTGCCCATCAGCGCGGCATCGCCCGTGAGAACGAGGCGAATTTCATAGCCTTTCTCGTCTGTCTCGAGTCGGATGACGATTTCATAAGATACAGCGGCTACGTCCGCCTCTACGATTACGTCGCCTCCTCGCTCTATAAAACCAATAAGGACAGATATTACGATCTCCTCGACGAGATGAGCGACGCCGTGCGCGGTGAGCTTATCGCCGACTCCGAGGTGTATCAGAGGTTCGCAGGCAATTGGCTCGGCGAGCTCTCGAATAAGATGAACGATCTTTATCTTAAAGCGAACGGCACCGAGGGCGAGATCAGCTACGGCCTCGTCACACGCCTCGCCGTCGCCTATTACATGGGCAAGTAACCCTCCGCCATAGCTTCGAATATGATGGTAGCATCACAAAAAATTCGGAGCGTCTATGGCAACGATTACAGTAAAGGGCGGGGAAGCCCTCGGCGGCTCTGTCACGGTAGGTGGCTCGAAGAATGCCGCACTTCCCATAATTTTCGCAAGCCTTCTGACAAGGGGCGAGAGCGTCATACGCCGCGTCCCCGATATCGGCGACGTGAGAGTCGCCATGGGTATAATCGAGAGCCTCGGCGCTCGCTGTGAGCGCTCGGGCGACACTCTTCTGATCAATACCGAGCGGCTTACGTTTCGCCGTCCCGACGATAGCCTCGTCTCGCAGATACGCGCATCGACCTATCTTCTCGGCGCATCACTCGCAAGATTCGGTATCGCCGCAGTTCAGTCCTTCGGCGGTTGCGACTTCTGTAAGCGACCGATAGACCTGCATCTTCTCGCCTGCCGCGCATTCGGCGCGGACGTGTGCGGTGACGGTATATTTTCTCACGGACTTCGCGGAGGGACGATAAGATTCCCCAAGGTCTCGGTCGGCGCAACCGTCAACGCGATACTCCTCGCAGTCACGGCGCGCGGTGAATCGCGCATCGAGAACTTCGCACGCGAGCCGCATATATTCAATCTCATCGACTACCTGCGCTCTGCAGGCGCGGATATTCTGGTTTCCGAGGCCGCGCTTATAATCCGCGGCAGAGAACTGCACGGCGGTGACGTCGCGGTTGAGGGCGATCCCATCGAGGCCGGCACCTACGTAGCACTTTCGGCTATCACGGGCGGCAAGATCACCGTTCTCGGCATTGATCCTGCGTCGCTTGAGTCCTATCTTGCGCCTCTCCTTTTGGCAGGAGCGCAGCTTGACACCGACGGGGGAATTACCCTCCGCACTCTGCCAAAGGAGCAGACCTCAATAGTGGCAGAGCCCTACCCCGGCTTTCCCACAGACCTCCAGCCTATCGCGGCTCCGATCCTCGCCTGCGCTCGCGGCGGCACCATCGAGGATAGAGTTTGGCAGGGCAGATTCGGCTACCTTGCCGCCCTCGAACCCTTCGGTGTTAGGTATCGCGCTTACCCCACGGGTGCCGAGATATTCCACTCCGAGCTTCACGCGGCAGACACCATCGCGCCCGACCTTCGCGGCGGTGCGGCGGCACTTCTCGTAGCTCTTGCCGCCGAGGGCGAGAGCCGCATCAGATCCTCCGAGATCATAGCGCGCGGCTACGAAAACATAGAAAAAAAGCTCCGCACGCTCGGCGCTGAGATAAGGATAGATAACTAAACCGAATTTTAAAAAAAGAGGTACATAAAAATGAAAAGAATTATGACCATTCAGGACATCTGCAGTGTAGGTAAGTGCTCCGGCACGGTTGCCCTCCCCATCATCTCGGCGGCAGGCGTTGAGACGGGAATCCTTCCCACCGCCGTTCTCTCCACCCACACCATGTTCTCAAAGTACACCTTCTGCGACCTCACCGGCGAGATTCAGAAGATCTCCGACACCCTCCACGAGCTCGATATCGATTTTGACGCGGTTTATACAGGCTACCTCGGCTCTTTCGAGCAGCTTGCACTCGTCTCCGCCTTCATCGACCGCTATAAGAAGGCCGACAACCTCGTCCTCATCGATCCCGTTATGGCAGATAACGGCAAGCTCTATCCCGGCTTCACCCCCGAGTTCGCGGCAGAAATGACAAAGCTCGTTTCCAAGGCGGATATGGTTATCCCCAACCTCACCGAGGTCTCCTTTATGCTCGGTATTCCTTACGCCGAGACCTATGACGAGGAGTACGTCCGCGACGTGCTTCGCCGCCTCACCGCACTCGGTTGTCCCACCGCCGCTATCACCGGCATCAGCTTCGAGGAGGGCAAGATCGGCGTTTACTACTACGATTCGAGATGCGATAAGTACTTCTACTACTGCAATGAGAAGCTCCCCGTGTCCTACCACGGCACAGGCGACATCTTCGCCTCTGCGACTCTCGGCGGCCTTATGCGCGGTCTCACTCCCGAGGAGGCTCTCACCCTCGCGGTTGACTTCACTCTTGAGTGTATGCGCCTGACCGTTGCCGATCCCGATAGCCGCTTCTACGGAGTCAACTTCGAGGAGGCACTCCCGATGTACATCTCCCGTATCTACGGCAAGTAATTGCGGTAAAAGTAAATAGCTAAAGAGGCTACCGTGCGGTAGCCTCTTTTTTTATCTTCTTCGTCTATGCCGCGCAGGCCGCAATCCCACAAGAAAGGCGGCGATAGCAACGATACCGACGTACACGCCGTAATTCACGAGCGATGGCAGTGAGGGCACACCCGACGTAATAACGGCGATAATAAAGAGCAAAAGCACAAGCTCGGTCGCAGAGAGCGCCGCGATGAGCGTGCCGCCCTCGCCGCTTATGCGGCGAATGATCATACCCCCAACAGCTCCCGAGAGCAGAAACGCGCAGGTCGACCATAGCTTGCTTCTATAGGTTGGATCGTCGCCGAGATACCGCACGAGCGTCAGAGCGAGCATAAACAGAAAGAAGAGCACAGTGCAAATAAGAAGTCCGCGAAGAAGCCGCCCTACAGCACCCACGTCCTTGCTTTTTCTTTGCTTTAACATAAAAAACGACCTCCGAATAAGTCCTTTGTACAAACTTATTCGGAGGCATTCGCTTTTATGAATATTATTTTTTCTTGGACTTCTTCTCGGGAGCAGCCTCGACGGGAGCGGTCTCCTCTGCGGGAGCAGCCTCCTCTGCCTGAGTCTCGATAACCTGAGCCGCAAGGTCAGCCGCCTTAACGTCAACAGATCTGATAGCACCCTTGAGGAAGCGGATCTTGGTCTTATCCTTGGTGGTCTCGAGAACGAAGGTCTCGCCCTTGATGGATACTACCTTGCCGATGATACCGCCGATGGTGGTAACCTCGTCACCTACCTGGAGAGAGTCTCTCATCTCGGCATCCTTCTTCTCCTGCTTCTTCTGGGGTCTGATCATGAAGAAATAGAACACTACGAGAAGACCGACGATCATAACAATAGAGCTGAGTCCTGCTAAGGGGTTCTCGCCTTCAAGCAAAAATGCAAAATTAAGCATATTTTTCACCTTTCAAAATTTATTATCCTAACCATTATACAGTAGAATCCTCGAAATTTCAAGTCCAAAGCGTAATTTTTTCATAAAATTAACAAATTGGGAGCATTCGCCCGAAAAAACGGCGAAATATCGAAAACCTGGAGACCTATAATCTTAAAAAAGGACAAAAAAGCACCAACCGTGAGATTGGTGCTTTCGTTTTATTTTTTCTTTTGTCTTTCCGCGACGGTCGTTATGGTCTTGATGACCTTGGCAGAGGAGAGCCACCAGTCACGACAGCGTACGCGCAGGATAGTCCAACCGCGCGATTCGAGGAAGACTCGCTTGTACACGTGTCGGTCAAGCAGCGAGGTGTCGGCGGCATAGCTGTCGGAGTCGATCTCAATGCCGAGCAGATATCTCTCGGATTCGTTATCATATATCGCAAGAGAGATTCCGCAGTTTTTGTGGCCGAGGTTGGCTCTTACGTCAAAGCCAAGTCTCTCGAGGCGCATACGCATCTCTCGCGCTACGTCGTACGCGGGCAGGTTATCGCATTCCTCGTCCTCTCCGGCTCCTATGCCCGAGAGCAGGATTTCCATCGCGCGACGGTCGGCCGCAGAGACTGCCTTCGCATAGGAAAGATACTTCTTCAGAACGAATGCGGCGGAGGGGCTCTTGGCATCGGTCTGGAGCTCCTCGGGCTCGATACTCGTCACCACGATGACCTTTGAGCTTGCACGCGAGATAGCGGTATTCAGGCGGCTCTCGCCGTTTTCCTCCGTGAGGGCGGAGAAGTCGGCACATACTCTGCCCGAGCTATCCTTCGCGCATCCCACCGATATGATGACTACGTCACGCTCGACGGTGAGCATATCGCTCGGCGACTTGATGAGGAGGCTCTTGTCGACACCACCCTCGACTCTTTGCATCTCGCGCATAACGTTCGCGCGGAATGCGGCGCTTGCAACGCATTCCTCATTGATAGCATCGAGGATGCAGTCGCGTTGCTCGTCGGAGAGGGCGATAATGCCGACTGATTTATCGTTTTCACGATTAGTGATGATGCTCTTGAGCAGAGATACCACCTTTTTCGCCTCGGCGTAGTTGCGACCGTCCTGCCATTCGCCGCTCACCTTGTAGCGAGTTATGGGAGGCATCTCACGGCTGATGCGGGGCGAGGGAGCTATCTCCATGCCCGACGAATAGAAGGCACGGTTCGAGAACTCGATCAGCTCTCCGTGCATCGAGCGATAATAGCGCGAGAGCTCCACCGCGCTGTATCTTGTCATAGCGGCGTCAAGAAGGCTCTCGGCCTTGGCGGATACGCAGGGCTGCATGGGATCGCCCGCGACGACGATGCTCTTTGCGCGCAGGGCGGCAGGCAGAGCGGCGTCAACGGTGATATCGGATGCATCGTCAAATATAACCAGATCGAAGAGGTTGCGCTCAAGCGGCAGGATCGCGCTCGCACTCTCGGGAGAGAGTATCCAGCAGGGGAAGAGCATGAGCATAAACTCGCTGTATTTACCAACCGTCTCTCTGATCGGAGCGTATTTCTGTTGCTTTGAGATAGCGTAGACGAAATCGGGGCCGTTCTTCGCCGATTTGAAGAAATCGGCGTATTTGCGCGCGCATCTTGCACCGCACATACGGGCCGCAATACCGGGCTCGATCTGACCGAGCTTTGCAACGTCTGAGACTGCCTCGTCGTAATTCGCGAGCGCCTCGAATCTCTTCGCCATAGTCTCCTCGGAGCGAATAGCCTCGTGGTAGATTCGTATCTCGGTGAGCATATCGATTATCTCGAGATAGCTCTGATAATTCTTGCAGTTGTCGTAGGCAAAGCCGAGAATAGAGCGTCTGGTCTCGTCAAGACCGTCTACGACCATCACCTTGTCGCGATACTCGATACAGAAGTCGAGCGCGGCGATCAGCGACTTTATGTACACGGCGTTACCGCATAAGATTGCCTCGATAGCTCCGAGGTATCCCGACTCCGAGAGTGCGCCGAGCAGGAATTCATACTCTGCGACGTACTCCTTGACCTCCTTTCTCGTCTGACGGAAGATCTCGGTAAGCTCGCGCTCGCGCGCCTTGCGCTTGAGCAGGCCCACCTTCTCCTCGTCGCACTGACGGCGCGCCGCCAGAGCGAGCGCCTTTTCGTCAGTCTTCAAGAAGCAACCGTCGAGAACCTGACGGTGGTAGGGATGTCTTTCGATAGAGAAGCGCTCTTTTTTAGCCTTGTGAAGCTCGGCGAGGCGATTCTTCGCGTCCGAGAGGATGCTCTCCTCACGTCCGACGAGAACCTGTGCTATGAGAGGATTCTTCTCCTTCACCTCGGCGAGATCGTAGTATATCTTCTCGAGCTCAAAGGCGCGGATACCCGCAATCGCCTCGGTCATCTCGGCGTAGCTCATAGATGCGAGCGTCTTGTTCTCGGAGAGGGCGAGATGAATGCTATGCTCCCTCGATCCCTTCTGGGGCAGGGCAGAGCTCGAGTACATCTCGAAGAGCGAGCGACCGAATTTTCCGCGCGCACAGAAGAGGTCCTCTGTGTCGGCAAACCTCTTTTCTGCCGTCTTGCGTCTGTCCTCAAGCTCGCGGTAGGAGTTCTCGGGCGTGCGAACGTCAAAGAACTTGGTGTGAGTTATATTCGTGTGGGCGGCAAGACATCTCGCATAGAACGCCGATCTCTCGCGTATCTCGTCGGTTACGCACATTGTCAGATTGCTAAGCTCGCCGAGTCCACCGATCACCGTATCGAGCGTCGACTTTCTCGGTGATACGATCAGCACCTGCTTGCCCTTTGTGATAGCATCTGTCGCTATGTTCAGTACGGTCTGCGTCTTACCCACGCCGGCAGGGCCGATCACGGCTGTGCCGTGCTCCTCGGATGCCATACGCATAGCGGCGAGCTGGGCGTAGTCGCAGGGCTTCGTTGCATAGTATCTGTTAGCGTCGGCCTGACCTTTAGCCGACTTCTTTTTCTCCTTCGTCGGCTTTTTCGCGCCCTTTTGCGTAAGCTCGAGGACGGTATCGTTCACGAGTCCCTTTTGGCCGAGCGCATAGATATCGTCATAGAGGGCGTTCGAGAGAGGGAATCTGCCGAGCACAGCACCGAATCTTACCGAGAGATCGCCTCTCGCAGAGGGCTCCTTGAACTTGCTGTACTCGAATATATTTTTGGTCTGTGTGTAATCTATCTTGATCTTCGCCTCGCCGAGATAGGCAATAACGTCGCGCAGAGTGTCGAAGTCGGACATATCACGGAACTCAAGGCGCAGCTCCTCGATCTTCAGTCGCTTCGCGCGCGCATATGCCGCGATGAGCACGGGATTTATGCGGATCTTCTCCGACTCGTCGATAACGAGCTCTGCGGTGGTATCGTCCTTGATCTCGATCTTGATGGGGAAGAGCAGAAGAGGTGCCTTGACCATGATCTGACTCGCACCGCGACCGATAGCACCGAATACGAAGGGGTAGCCCACGCACAGATCCTGCTTGCCGCTCTCGCGACGGCGCTCGTCTGCGAGGTGAGCGAGACGTCTGAGCCTTGCGACCTCATCCTCGAGTCGCTTTTTCGGTGTCTGTACGGTGCGCTTTGCGGCGCTTCTGTGATCGCTCTCGTCGAGATTTGTGATTATTTCCTGCTTTTCTTTATTTGTAATGAGGGGGAGCGGATATCTCTCCTTCGTAAAGAGGAAATCCACAAACTGCGCGACCTTATCGTCGCGCGCCTCGAAGATGCGGCCAATATCATAGTCGCGTACGTTGTCTACGCTATGTAAAAAGAGTGCTTTGTTATGACCGTAAATCTCTGCCAGGCGTTCCTTGCAGCCACGGTAGACCTTCTTTGCCATTGCATCCTCCGTAAAAATTTAAAATATTTCATTATATTATAACATATATCAAAGCAAAAATCAATGAAAATTCATCAAAAAACTACAGAAATTACAAAAGTTTTTTGAAAAATCGCCCACGCTCTTGACTAAAAAAAGCGTCCGTACTATAATATAAACAGGGCATAACCCCATAATCCTCCCGAGGAGTCAGAAATGTACCACAGTGACGAAAAAATAAACGAGATCTCCAAATCGCTCGACGCGATAAAGGAGAGCACACAGACATATTTCAATACCAAGCGCGGAATGATCCCCTCGCGCGCCGATACCGTCGCGATAGTGACGGGTCTGCAGTCGCTTATGTTCCCGAGCTATTTCGATGCGCCCGAGTACTACGGCAAGGATACCGCCGAGCGCCTTGAGGATCTTCTCCTGCTCATCAAGCGACAGCTCACCGCCGCCTATTCCTTCTGCGGTGAGAGCACGATCGTCGACACCGAGAGCCTCGCCTACTCGATCCTCGCGGAGATGCCGCGCATCAAGGAGCTTCTCATCAAGGACGTTCAGGCGATCTACGAGGGCGATCCCGCCGCCAAGAGCCCCGAGGAGGTCATCCTCTCCTATCCCGGCTTCATCGCCATCTCGGTCTATCGCATAGCTCACGAGCTCTACCGCCTCGGCATACCCTATCTGCCGAGAATTATGACCGAGTACGCCCACGAGAAGACCGGCGTTGACATCCACGCAGGCGCGACCATCGGCGAGTATTTCTTCATCGATCACGGCACGGGCATCGTTATCGGTGAGACCACCACCATCGGCGACCACGTCAAGATATATCAGGGTGTTACCCTCGGCGCGAAGAGCTTTGAGCTCGACGAGCAAGGCAACCCCGTCAAGGGCATCAAGCGCCACCCCGACATCGGCAACAACTGCGTCATTTACGCCAACGCCACCATCCTCGGCGGCAGTACCAAGGTCGGTGACGGCGCGATAATCGGCGCGAACGTCTGGGTAACTCACTCGGTCGAGCCCGGCAGCATAGTTTACTACAATAACAAATAAAAATGGGCTGTCACATTTGGTAAGACCGAAAAAGACCGGGAAATAAATAAAAAAAGCCTCAAAACAAGCAAAAACCTGTAAATGAGACAGTAATAGGTTGAAATCCTGAGGATTTCTTCGTTTTTAATGGTCTTTTTCTACCGCCGTTTCCTTCCTCTCGACGTATTCATATACGCCTTCGGGGCGGAAACGGCGCTTCTTCCTCAAATCTGCCTATCCCCTTTGTCAAACTGAAGAGGCTGTCTCAAATTTTGCATTTGAGACAGCCTCTTTTCGTTATCAAAGCCTTAATTTCGATTTTTTCATTCCGTATCCAAGTACCGAGCCGAGAATACCCGCGCAGACGACCTCGCCGATACCTACCGTCAGGGCAAGCCAAGGGAACGACTCCGTAGCGCCAAGTGCTAAAATAAGCACAGCAGGAACGATCAGCATATTTGAGATGATCGTCGGGATCGTAGCTACCCACAAGAAACGGTGAGGAAGCTTTCGCAGAAGCCACGCGCCGTACGCGCCGATCAGCGTCGCAAGACTTCCGAATATGATGTCAAAGGGGTTAAACATGGTAATGAGGTTAGAGATCAGACACCCGACGAAGAGTCCCGGCACTGCCTCGGGCATAAAGATCGGCAGAATGCACAGAGCCTCTGATATGCGGAATTGTATAGTTCCGCTCGCGAGTCCGAAGACGTGCGCGACGTAGGTCAGAGCCACATAGCAGGCGGCAATGAGGGCACCCCGTGTTAAATAAACGACACTTTTACTTGTTTTCCTATTCATTTTTTCACTCCTGTAGTTTTGTTTTTTTACGGCGCTTTTTATTTGACTCATAAGAGTCCTCGCGCCGCTCGGTGAGGAAGGTCACGAACTCACCGCAGAATATTCTATCACAAACGAAATGAAAAATCAAGCCCTAGGCAAAAAAAGAAAAAAGAGAAGTTAAAATCCAAAATAGCGCCGCAAATTCCACAGGTTTCCGCCTCTGCCCGAAATTACTATGGCAAAAAAGCAAAGATGGGTATATAATGATATAAAAAACGGAGTACGGCGTGGAATTTTTATTGGTTTGCAAAACGAAATTAAAGATAATACTCGATAGAGAAGAGGTAGAGCGCTACCGCCTCGCCGACTTCACCTCGGAGCAATCCGTGGAGCTCAGACAGAGACTCGCAGAGATACTAAACGAGGCAGAGGAGCGCGTAGGCTTTCACACCGAGGGCGAGCGCCTGCTCGTCAGCTATTATCCCACGCGCCTCGCAGGCGCTGAGCTCTTCGTCACGGTGGTGAGTGATCGCACCGAGGCAAGCAGCTTTTACATATTTCCAAGCCTCGACACGATTTGTCGCGCCGCCGAAGCCACAGATTACAGAGGCGATAGCCGCGCTTATCTTCTGCCCGACGGAGAGTATTGCCTCGAGCTCCTCTCCGACGGCGACGATGTACTATCGGAGTTTGCCGACGCAACACCCACACACAAGATAGCACCGCTTCTCAAATACGCAAGGAAGCTCGCCGACACAGGCGCTGTCAGTCTCTTCGCCGCCCTCCGATGAAAAATGCAGAAAAAAAGGGGTGTGCCGCGGGAGACGCCCTTTTGCTATCTGAAAATTACTTCTGACTCTTCTCAATTTCGCCGATCATATCAACGCGAACGGCGTGTCTGCCGCCCTCGAATTCCGCACCGAGGAAGGAGTCGAGAATATCGGTCGCGAGACAAGATCCCGTAACTCTTGCACCAATGCAGAGCACGTTGGCATCGTTGTGGCATCTGGTCATTCTTGCAGAGAAGGTGTCGCCGCATACCGCCGCGCGAATGCCGTTATACTTATTCGCGCACATAGACATACCGATACCCGTACCGCAGATAAGAATACCGAAGGATGTGTCAAGCTCGTCCTGAACCTTCTCGCATACCGCAGATGCGAAGATAGGGTAGTGGCAGGACGCGTCGGAGTCTGTACCGCAGTCCTCAACCTCGTAGCCTTTGCCGATAAGGTAGCTCTTGAACTCCTCCTTGAGGAAGTAGCCTGCGCTGTCCGCGCCAATGTAGATCTTTCTCATAATATATCTCCTTAAATCTTGTTTTCTCTCTCGAGCCTCTCGCGCTCTGCCTGGGGCAGTCGCAGATAGGTGGGCGCAAGCTCGCGCTCGCTGACAGAGAGCCCCTGCGCGTGCATTCTCTCTGCCACGCGCGCGATGGATACCGCGTTCTGCGAGCGGAGAAGATAGGGCGTCACTGCGAGCTTCACACCGAGAGAGGTGAGCAGCTTGTGCGCCACGTCGTAGCCGTCGCCGGTGATATAGATATCGCCCTCATAGGAGCGAAGCTCCTCTGCCAGCTCCTCGGCAGATATAGCTCTGTCGGGAGTCATACGCGAGATCCCCTCCGCCGTCGCGGCGAAGGTCGCGGTGTAGAACTGACCGCGTCTTGCATCCATACAAGGGACGATAAGTCCCGCGAGCCCTGCGGCATTCTCTGCCAGAGCCTCAAGCGTGGATACGGGCGCACAAGGAATATCTCTTCCAAATGCAAGTCCCTTCACGGTGGAAACGCCGATCCTAACTCCCGTGAACGAGCCGGGGCCCACCGTCACGGCATAGAGCTCAACGTCGGTAAAGGACATCTTCAGCTGCGAGAGCAGAGCCTCTGCCATAGGCAGAACGAGCTCGCTCTGCGTCAGTCCGTTATCAATATTGGATACGCCGAGAATATTGCCGCCATCGCATACTGCGACAGAGGCCGTCTTCGCCGACGTGTCAAAGGCTAAAATTTTCATAATCAAACTCCCAAAATCTCGATCTGTCGGTCGTCATCGCCGCTCGGCAGACGGGAAATAGTTACGGTCACGGTGTCCTCGGGCAGATCCTCCTCCACGTTCTCCGACCACTCGGCGATGCAATATCCGCGCGCACGCACGTAGTCGTCGTAGCCTATGGACGCGAGATCCGAGGAGTCCTCGATGCGATACATATCAAAGTGGAATATCCGCACGCGGCCTGCGTACTCGTTCACTATAGTGTAGGTAGGGCTCTTTACGCCCGTAATTCCGAAATGCGATGCAAATCCGCGAGTGAACGCGGTCTTGCCAACGCCCATCTCACCGCGAAAGGCGATAAAGGCGCGATCGCGGCCGCTCTCCTCGAGCATGCGCGCGAGATCTCTGCCCACCGCTTCGGTTTCTGTGGCGCTGTGAGAGATGAAGGTCATTTTATATCTCCTGAAGATAGTTTTTTGCTCCCTCGCCCATAATGAACGCGAGTGCCGCATCGTACTCGGCGCGGCGGCGCTCAAGCTCTGCTCCCGAGCAGGGCTTCTTTATGGCGCGGATGAGGGTGTTCTTTGGTGTATTTTCGGGGTCTGTCAGCTCGCATACCGTCACCGAGTAGCCCATAGCGCGCAGTCTTTCCGCGCGGAGCGAGTCGGTCAGAGCCTCGCAGAGCTTGTTTGAAAGATGTGGATATCTCGTCACAAATGACAGCTCCTCCGCCGTCACCTTGCCGTTCAGGTATCTGTGACAGCAGGGAGTCGAGAGTATAACTCTCGCGCCGAGCTCTGCCGCCGTGTTGATGACCACGTCAGTCGCAATATCGCAGGCGTGAAGCGAGATAACCATATCGGGCACTACGTCCTTCGGCGTGTTCTTCACGTCGTCGTAGACGAATTGCATACCCGAGAAGCCGCACTCGCGCGCGATTTTTGCACAGTAGTCGATAACGTCGCGCTTCAGATCGATGCCGAGCAGTCTCGTCTTGCGGCCCTTGATCTCGGTAAGATAGTAGTAAACCGCAAAGGACAGATAGCTCTTGCCGCAGCAGAGATCGTAGACGAGAAGCTCATCGGTCTTCGAGAGCTCACCGTATACCGCCTCAATATGCTCGAGAAATCTGTTGATCTGCCTGAATTTACCCTGCTTTTTATCGTGTATTCTGCCGTTTTTATCGCTTATTCCGAGAGCGAAGAGAAATTTCTCCTGCCCTGTGAGAATATAGTTCTTTTCCTTGTCGATCGACTCGATCTTCACCTCAATATTGCCATCGAAATCGGCAAGTCGCTTTTTCAATTTATCAGCACCGAGGTATACCTCCTCACCGCGCTTTGAGAGCTTATATTCGGCGTCCGACACCGAGGTGATCAGATTCGCCTGCGCGTACTCCGAGAGAAGCCGCATCAGCTCCTCTGCTATAGCAGAGAGGGGCAAATTCTTCTGCGATACGGTATCACCGGGAAGAGAATACTCGAGCGCGAGCGACACTCTGCCGCGCATATCAACGAGCCTGCCCGATACTTTTTTTACCTCGCTTGAGAGCGGCTTTGAGAAGACGATCTTGCGTAGAGCGCCGCGCTCTGCCGCCGTGACTATGAGATCTGTGAAATCACTCCTCGTCATCGCCCTCTGCCTCTTCCTCTTTCTTCTGATCAACAATAGCCTTCTTGAAGGATATCTTGTTCTCGGTGCGGTCGGAGATCCTCTGCAGGTTGGCTCTGTGGCACCATACGATGAGGATCGCCGCAATAATGCTTGCAAGCGCTATCATTCCGTTCTGGAGGAAGGGCATATCGCCCTCGGCGAGATTCGGGTTGATCAGAGCGCCGAGATACTTGAAATATCCGTGGAGAATTACGGGATAGAGCACGCCGCCGAATACCGAGCCGAGAGAAACGTACTTTGTCGAGGCAACGGTAATAACGAAGATGAGGAAAACGATAAGGAAGGGGATCGGCGAGAGAATAAGCGCCATAGTCGCGGTGCAGAGCACGCCCTTGCCGCCCTTAAATCTATAGTAGATGGGGAAGATGTGACCGAGGATCGCAAACATACCGGCGATGTAGCATAAGCCGTCGCCCGAGCTGACTCCGCCAACGTAGTGGAAGCCGAAGAGAAGTCCTGCGAAGAGTATGGAGATCACCGTCTTGAGCATATCGCCGAGAAGCGTCAGAAGGGCCGCCTTCTTACCGAATGCGCGGAGCATATTGGTCGTGCCGGGGTTGCCGCTTCCGTACTTGCGTACGTCGTCACGGTATACGAGCTTCGACACGATGATAGCCGAGTTGATACTGCCGAGAAGATATGATACTGCAATAACAAGCACCGTCGCAACTATAGGAAAGGCGATAGCAAGAGCCTCGTTTCCAAACTGCAGGGTGTGCATAAGTCCGTTCTGTAAGATCATTGTGACCTCCAAATCTAAAATATTTTACGCTCTATTATACAACATCTAAAGGTTAAAGTCAAGAAATATATTGCAAAGCGGGAGATTTTGTGCTAAAATGGTAGAAAAAGCGAAAGGAGAAGCGCTATGACCGATATGCTCGCGGAATTTTTTGAAAAGCAGGGAATAGAGTATTACGGCGTCCTTGATTACGCCCTGGCGCGCGAGATCAATCCCGCGATCATGGAGCGCGAGAGCTTCGAGCCGAGAAGCGTCATCCTCTTTCTTTTGCCTTATTACGCAGGCGAGTGCGAGAATCTCTCTCGCTACGCCGCCGCCAGAGATTATCACCTCGCTATCAGGCACTATACCGCAGAGCTTATCGAGGAGCTACATAGACTTTTTCCCGATTCATCAGCCAAGGGCTACGGAGACCATAGTCCCATCGACGAGTGTGATGCGGCACTTTCTGCAGGGCTCGGCGTTCTCGGCGACTCGGGACTTCTCATTAACGAGAAGTACGGCACATACGTTTTTATCGCCGACGTCGTTACCGATATTCCGACAGAAAAGCTCGGGCAGAGTGGCATCGCGCACCCACATAAGCATTGCATTTCCTGCGGCGCTTGCCGCCGCGCCTGCCCCACGGGATGCCTTCGCGGAGAGAGTCCGGACTGCCTTTCTGCCATCACGCAGAGAAAGGGCGACCTCACCGAGGAAGAGGTCGAAATGATGCGAAAATTTAACACGGTATGGGGGTGCGACCTCTGTCAAAGCTCCTGTCCGCACAATAACGAGCCGAAAATCACGCCTCTTGCCTTCTTCCGCGAGGACAGAATCACCTGCCTCACAAGAGAGCGCCTCGACGGAATGTCGAAGGCGGAATTCAACGACCGCGCATTTGCCTGGCGCGGCAGAAAAATCGTCGAGCGCAACCTCGACCTCCTCGGCTACTAAAAAACGAGCGAGCCTTTGCAAAAGCTGCAAAAGGCTCGCTTTGATTATTTGGATTTGTCGGGCTTGCAGGTGCCGCAGGCTGTATAATTTTCTGCCAGAAGCTCCTCGAGAGTTTTCGTTGTTTCCTCGGTATTGTTGCTGTCGGCGTATCTGCAGGTTGTGAGATGTATCTTTTTGCTATTTGTATTGATTATGTAGGTAACTTCACCATTGCTCGCATCTCCGCTACCGTCACCAGCGTTATTATCGTTATTGCCCTCATCCTTGGGAGGCGGAGTCTCGCCGGTCTCCCAGCTCGAGCCGTCGTAGTAGTCGATCTCAACACCCGGCTGAACGTTGTAGCAGAAGACGTTGAAGCAGATGCCCTCGCCCTCGTCCTCGACAGAGTAGGCCTCGATCTGCACGCCGCGTGCCACGTATTCATATCCCTCGAAGATAGGGGTTACGCGGTACATAACGTGGTTATCAGGGTTTTCGGTAAGATATTCGTCGACCTTTTCCTCGATACCGTACATACCGTCGGGATCGGTGTTCATATATACCGTGCCGGTGATCAGGTTTCTCTCATTGTCGTTTTCGGCAGTCAGTCTGAAGCCTATGAGGTGACAACGGTTATATAACCATCCGTTTCCGGGAATGCAGTCGTACTGTGCTTGATTCCAACCGCTCGGCTCTACGTGACCGATCTCTTCGCGGTCCTCGGTAGGCATCAGATCAACACCGATGCAGGCTATCGCGACGCCGCATCTGCCGAGGGCATCAAGCGGCGAGTAGAATTCGTATGATTCCGTCGTTATCTCATCTTCGGTGAACTCGGGAACATTGTCGTTTATGTATACGAGAGGATAGCCCGAGTATGCAGGAACCTCGCCTATAGAGGATGCAGAAGGTATCTGCGGCCATATATAGTCTCGTGCAAAGTAGCCAACCAGCAACAGTGCCAGTACGAGCAATAGGGCTATCAGCGGTTTTTTAAATAAGCCTTGCTTTCTCTTTTTCGCGCTCATAAAGTGAACCTCTTTACATTTTTATAACAGGAGTAGCACCGTCCGCACGCGCGGGAAAATATTACATCCCGTGCAAAAAGTGCCACCGACTTATTTTACCATTAAATAAAGAAAAAGTCAATGCAAATTGAGAGTGACAAATAAAAACAATTTTCGACAAATTCGGGGGAGAGAGGCGGCGCTTTTTGTTGAAAAAATCAATTTTGAAAAAAATAAAATATTTTTTCGCAAAACCCCTTGACTTTTGAAATTCTTTCGTGTATAATAGGTAACGTTCCACGCGGGAGTGGCGGAATCGGCAGACGCGCACGTTTGAGGGGCGTGTATCTTTGATGTACGGGTTCAAGTCCCGTTTCCCGCACCAACAAAAAGAGCAGACCATACGGTTTGCTCTTTTTGTTTTGTAAGGGGAACGGGACTTGAAGTAGGGAGAAAATTGCGCTAGCAATTTGTGCGTACTCAACGAGCATAGCACCAAACAGTCCGGTGGACTGTTTGTCGGCAAGGGCCGCCACGGGCGGAAGTCCCGTTTCCGCGGTTTTGAATGAACTCTCCCACTCAAGTCGCATAGTCGCGACAAGTCTCTCGGTACACTCGAGCCTCGTTGCTCCTTGCTTTGTTGAGTTCGTTCGCGCAAAACAATTATTAACTGTTTTGCGCTCCTCACCCGCACCAACAAAAAGAGCAGACCATACGGTTTGCTCTTTTTGTTTTGTAAGGGGAACGGGACTTAACCCACAAAAGTGCGCGAGGTTGGTTTTTGGTGGATTTTTTTCGATTTTCTCAAAAAAACACGACATTTTTCAAGAAATATTAACAAATCTTCTTATATAATAGGTTGACAGTGTGCGATTTTAGGTTTATAATAAATGTAAAAGATTGTCAATTTTGGAGGTTGATTGCCAAAATGAGTGAAACAAATCAGGCAAACAAGTATCAGAAGAAAATAATTACCATTCCCAACGTTCTCTCGCTTGTGAGGCTTTGCCTCGTTCCCGTTATCGTATATCTCTTCCTTAAGGAGCTCTATGTGCAGACGGGCATTATGCTGATGATCTCCTGTGCCACCGATATGATCGACGGTACGATCGCGAGAAAGTTCAATATGATCAGCGACGTGGGCAAGGTGCTTGATCCCGCGGCGGACAAGACTACGCAGGTCGTGATTATGATACTTCTGTGCCTCGAGTTCCCCCTTATGATCGTTCCCATCATCTGCACCGTGATCAAGGAAAGCTTTATGGCTATAACCGGTTACCTCGTCGTCAAAAAGTGCGGCATCGTCCTCGGCGCGAATTGGCACGGCAAGGCGGCGACCACCGTCGTTGCGAGTGTTATGCTTCTTCATCTTCTCTGGCATGAGATCTATCCTACACTCTCTATGATCCTCATCCTTGCCAGCGCGGCATCGATCCTTATCTCGCTCGCGCTTTACGCTGTCAGAAACTTCGGATACCTCAGCGGCAAAATTCAGGAATGATATTAACCCGATATTAAAGACAGAACCCTCGGTTCTGTCTTTTTTTCTTAAAAAGAGCAGGAAATTGGAAAGAAAAAGGCACGTTTTTGTGATATTGACTTGTAAATATTAAAAATCTGTGATATAATAGCAGTTAATCCTAAACTAAAGAGGAATTTTCACCTATGAAAAAGGATTTGAAAGCAACGCTCGTTAACAGAAAGATAAAGAAGCCGAATCCCGTGCTTATGACACTTGGCATGGGGGTTCTCGGCATACTCAATAGAAAATATAAGGTTCAGTTCAGCTACGATTACGACAAGAGATCACTCGACGGCAAGCCGACGATCCTGCTCTCGTCCCACGCCTCAAGACTCGAGTTCATATACACGATCTGGGGATTCGGACGTCGTGACATCAACGTGGTCTGCGGCTATCAGAATATTCTGAAGAAGGGCCTTTACCGTCTGTTTATCTCACTCGGCGTTATATCCAAGTATCTCTATCAGCCCGACCTCATCTGCGTCAAGCATATGATCGGCGTAATGAAGCACGGCGGCTGCATCGGCCTTTTCCCCGAGGGAATCCAGGCGACAAGCGGCAGTACACATCCCATAAATCCCGCGACGGCGCAGTTTATCAAGCGCAGTAAGGCGAATATCGTGGTCTGCACGACAAAGGGCGCGTATCTTGCCACCAACAGATACTCCTCCGACCGCAAGTCGGGCTATATCGGTGTCGATTACAGTTTGCTTTTCACTCCCGAGATGCTCGAGGAGCTCACCGAGGAGGAGATCTACAAGCAGATCCTCGATAAGATCAGCTACAACGACTTCGAGTATAACAAGACCGCGCGCAACGCCTACGTTGGCAAGACGCCTAACGCCGACGGCATCACCAAGATACTCTATAAGTGCCCCGATTGCAGAGAAGAGCACACCCTCCGTGTCGACGGCGAGTGCGTCGTCTGCGACAGCTGTGGATTCCGCGTGCGTATCAACGAGTACTACGACCTGATTCTTGAGAATGGCAGAAATTGCCCCGAGGATATCGACGATTGGTACAAGTGGCAGCGCAGATGCGTTATCGATGAGATCGCGCGCGATGGCTTTGAGCTTACTCTCGACGGCACAATGTGCACCTTGAGAACCGATAAGCTGGTCAAGGCTCCGAACAATCGCAAGCTCCTCTCGATAGGACGCGCGACGCTGACAAGGGACGGCTTCACCTTCAAGGGTGAGCTTGACGGCGAGCCTGTCAATTTTGACTTTGAGGCGGGCGGCGTCTTCTCGATGACCTGCTCGACTAAGGGCTTCCTTGAATTCTACCACAACAACGATTACTTTATGCTTATCCCCGAGAATAACGACAAGTCGCTGATCAAGTGGACTCTCGCATCCGAGGAAATACATAATCTGTACGACGAGAGATGGCGTGCCGCCTGTGCCGACGTCTACGAGTACGACAAAACCTGTGTATAACGGAGGAATAATTTATGAGTAAATCCAATGAGCTTGACGTAAAAATGAAATTTGGCCTCAAGAGCTTTATCACCGTCGTTGCAATACTCCTCGCGGTGCTTATCTTCGTAGGCGTGCTTACCTATATAATTCCCGCAGGACGCTATACCGTCTATACGAACAAGGAGTCCCAGGCTGGAGAGCCCTTCTATGAGTACACCACAGATGAATCGCTGAAAAATCAGATCGTCGTCGACGATAACGGCGAGTTCGTATACACCGAGCTTACAGAAGAGCAGAACACAAGCCGACTTCCTTTCTACCGTTGGATCCTCGCACCCTTCGAGGCGCTTATCCTCGGCAGTAACAGCTCCAATATGATCATGATCATCGCCCTGCTTTTAGTTCTCGGCGGTACCTTCAAGGTGCTCGAGGAGAGCGGCGGACTCGTATCGCTCGTCAGAGTGATAATGGTTAAGCTCCGCAACAAGCGCTTCGCGGCGATCTGGGTCATCACCGGTGTTATTATGCTTCTCTCCGCAGTCTTCGGTCTGCAGGAGCAGCTCCTCATCCTTTATCCCATATTCGCTATGCTTTGTACCGCGCTCAACTGGTCGCGCTTCACGGCTATCTCCTTCGTCCTGATTGCATCGGGCGTCGGATTTACCACCGCAATCACCAATCCCTTGACTATCGGAATGGCATCCATCGCCGCAGGTACGTCTGTTGCCGACGGCATCTGGTACAGATGCATCATCTTCTGCCTGATGTACGTTCTCACCTCGCTCTTCCTCGTCTTCCTTGCAAAGCAGGATGAGCGTCGCGCGGCAGAGAAGTTTGACATCGACGGCTTCGTTATGGTTACCGAAGAGGAGCACAAGGCCGATATCAGCAAATCCAAGATGATCGTTACACTCTTCTCGGTAGCGCTCGTGGCGGTTATCGTTCCCACCTGCATCGAGTCCATCAGAGGCCTTGCGATGGTATTTATGGCGGCAGCCTTCATCATTGGCACGGTTATCATCGGCAGAATGCTTCTCGGCTCGTTCATGGCACTCGGCAAGAGCTTCATTCGCGGTGTCAAGGACGTTCTCCCCTCGGTCGTGATCATTATGATCGCATTCGGTATCACCTACATAGCCGCAGAGGGCAACATTCTTCACCCCATCTTCCGCTACTTCTATAATGCGGTCAGTGGCATCTCGCCCTATCTCGCGGTAGTTCTGCTTTACGCCTTCATACTGATTATAGAGTTCTTTATCCCCAGCGCCTCGGCAAAGGCGGTTCTGATAATCCCGATGCTCACCCTCGCTCCCATCGAGGGCATCAGCACCACGGTTATTATCCTCACCTACCTCTTCGCCGACGGTTATACCAACGTCCTCTATCCCACCTGCGGCACGCTTCTCGTCGGCCTCGGACTTGCTGACGTCAGCTTCGCACAGTGGTTCAAGAAGACCATCCTCTTCCAGCTTCTTCTTATGGCGATCTCCATGGGCTTCCTTATGCTCGCAGTCGCTATCAAGCTTTAATACCTAAAGGCATCAAAACCCGCCCCGCGAAAATTCGCGGGGCTTTTGATTGACAAACAGCACCTTTTGTGCTATACTGAATAAAAACTCGCACAAGGAGAAAATCTATGACCGCCAAGGAAAGATTTATCGAAATATATAAGAAAAACATAACCCGAGAGGGCGCGGATAAGCTGCTCGAGTACCTCGACTCTCCCGCATCCGACTTCTTCACAGCGCCCGCATCGGCAAGATACCACTCCTCATACGAGGGGGGGCTCTGCGAGCATTCGCTCAACGTCTACGACTGCCTCGTCAGCTACCTGAAGTCCGATAGAGCAAAGCAGTTCGGCTTCGAGTACTCCGATGAGTCTATCGCCATTGCCGCCCTGCTTCACGACCTTTGCAAGATCGGCGTATATAAAAAAGGCTTCCGCAACGTCAAGGACGAGCGCGGCGTATGGCAGAGAGTCGATACCTTCGAGTATGACGATAGACTCCCCTACGGCCACGGCGAGAAGAGCGTCTACATCGCATCCGGCTATATGCGCCTCACTCGCGAGGAGGCCTTTGCCATCAGATACCATATGGGCTACTCCTCGACCGAGGATCCCCGCAACGTCTCCGCCGCATTCGAGATGTTTCCACTCGCCTTCGCCCTGTCCACCGCCGACAGCGAGGCGACCTATTTCCTCGAGAGCGATAAGAAGGATAACTAAACAAACCCGAGATCCGCGGATGCTAGGTCCGCGGATTTTTTGCGCTCTGCCTAAAAATCTTTTAAAAAATCATTGAATATCTCTTTATTATGTGTTAAAATAAAGAGTAAACAATACTTCACGGAGTGTTATTATGAAATCTATTAAGGATATTTATAAAATAGGTAAAGGCCCGTCCAGCTCTCATACCATGGGACCTGCAAAGGCGATGAGCATTTACGTCAGTGAGCATCCCGAGGCAGAGAGCTATTCGGTAGTGCTCTACGGCTCGCTCGCAGATACAGGTGAGGGCCACGGAACCGACAGAGCTATAAGAACCGCGACCGACAAGGCGGTTGAGATCGTTTTCAATACCGTTGACAGAGATCTTCCGCACGAGAACACGATGGATATCTATTCCGTCGTAGGCGGCGAGCTCCGCGATAAAATGCGCGTTATGAGTGTCGGCGGCGGTGATATTGAGATCGAGGGCAGAGAGGACGAGGGCGCCTCGGAGGTCTATCCACAGAATAGCTTTACCGCTATCGCAGAATACTGCAAGGCTAACGAAATACGCCTCTCCGACTACGTTTTTATGCGTGAGGGCGAGGGAATACGCGAGTTTCTCTTCGAGGTTTGGCGCGTGATGCAGAATGCGATCCACGAGGGACTTATCACCTCGGGTATGCTCCCCGGCGGACTTGAGCTTGAGAGAAAGGCACAGCAGCTTTATAATAAGCGTCATATCGACGAGCGCGAGGTAACGAGAGAGAACCGTATCGTATGTGCATACGCCTACGCGGTCAGCGAGCAGAACGCCGATAACGGCACGATCGTTACTGCTCCCACCTGCGGCTCCTGCGCCGTGCTCCCCTCGGTTCTTCGTTATATGCAGGAGAAGCATAGATTCTCCGACGAGCAGATCATCAGAGCTCTTGCGGTTGCAGGACTTATCGGCACTCTCACCAAGACCAACGCATCTATCAGCGGTGCAGAGTGTGGATGTCAGGCCGAGATCGGTACTGCCTGCTCTATGGCGGCGGCGGCACTCGGCGAGCTCTTTGAGATGGGACTTGATCAGATTGAGTACGCATCCGAGATCGCCTTTGAGCATCATCTCGGACTCACCTGCGATCCCATCTGCGGACTCGTGCAGATTCCCTGCATCGAGCGCAACGCGGTTGCCGCAATGCGCGCGATAAACGCGGTTAATCTTGCTAACTTCCTTTCGGGCTCGCGTAAAATATCGCTCGATCTGGTAATAAAGACTATGTACGAGACCGGCAAGGATCTCTCGCATCTCTACCGAGAGACCTCCGCAGGCGGACTCGCAAAGCTCTATTCCACGAAGGGCGGTCAGAACTAATGGAAAAGACAAAGATAGATAGAATCAACGAGCTTGGTAGGCTCTCAAAAGAAAGAGAATTGACAGAAACCGAGAAGGCAGAGCAGAAGGCGCTCCGCGAGGAATATCTCGCCGAGGTCAGAGCCGCCCTCCACGGCAACGGAAAGTGAGAATAAAATGGAAAACAAAGAAATTTTTTGCGCCCTTTGCGGCAGAATCCCCGAAGCTGAAGAGCCCGCAGTGCTCACTATGGGCAGATATGGCAATCCCCGTCATCTTTGTGATGAGTGCGAGGCACAGATGGATGCCGCCAGCCTCGGCAGAGATTACGACGAGATAGTCGATGCGATCGACACACTCGGCAAGAAGGCGACCGGATTTGCCAAGGACGATGAGACTACTATGAAGGTTATGCGCGCCTTTCTTATGAGAGCGGCAAAGCGTGCGGCACAGATCAAGGACGGCAGCTACGATTTCGATGCTGAGGAATCCTCTGATACCGAGGAGGGCTTTGAGGAGATCCCCGAGGAGCTTCTCGAGACCGAGGAGGATGCCGAGCTTGACAGAATTGAAGCAGAGAAGTCAAAGCACTTCGATAAGTTCTTAAACGGCTTCTGGGTAGGATTCTTCGGAATTCTTTTCGTGCTCTTCTTACTTAAGTTTGTATTCCGGGTAATATGACGAAAATTCGCTTTGCCATAGTCGGTACAAACTTTATCAGCGACAGATTTGCAGAGGCTGTGAAGGCCTCGGGGTGCGCCGAAATTGTGGCGGTTTTTTCGAGAAAACTTGACACGGGTAGGCACTTCGCCGACAAATACGGCATAAAAAAGGTATATTCCGACTATTCTGCAATGCTTTTGGACGGTGATATCGACGCCGTTTATATTGCTTCGCCCACCCTCTGCCACAAGGATCACGCAGAGGCGGCGCTTATGGCAGGGAAGCACGTTCTGTGCGAGAAAATGATCACCACCACCGAGGCTGAGCTTGATTCGCTCATCGCGCTTGCGAAGGAGCAGGGGCTCACTTTGCTCGAGGCTATGCGCCCTGATTTTGATCCCGCGTACGACACGCTTCGTTCTGCGGTCACCCAAATTGGCAGAATCCGTCGCGCCACACTTGAGTTTTGTCAGTATTCCTCGCGCTACGATAAATTCCTCGCAGGCGAGGTACTCAACGCCTTTGATCCCAAGATGAAGAATTCGGCTCTCGCCGACATCGGCATTTATCCGCTTCACCTTGCGGTGTCGCTCTTCGGCAGACCGCAGAGCCTTTCGGCATCGGCGGTGTTCCTCGATAACGGCTTTGAGGGCTCGGGAAGCATCACTCTTGATTACGGTGATAAGCTCTGCCAGGTCATCTACTCCAAGATCACCGATAGCGTCAACCCCTCAGTCATCGAGGGTGAGGGCGGCTCGGTCACCATCGACAAGATCAACGCGCCCACGCGCATAGCTCTCCGCCTCCGCGGCGGCGAGTCAGTCGATCTCCCGATCGATTCCGCGGCGAATAATATGGTTTACGAGGTAGAGGCTTTCTCGCGTATGGTGTCGGGACAAGCTTCTCCCGACGGCTATCTCGCCGTATCCAAGGATAGCTTGAATTTGGTTGAGCGCGCCTATTCACAGACGGGCGCTACCGATAAAATGTAATTAAAATTTTGACCTCCGCATAATCTTTAGCGGAGGTCTTTTTATGTTTATTTTGCCCTTTATCATAACCGCACTCGGCGGTTTTCTTCTTATAAAACTGCGCTTTTTCCCGATCCTTCACCCTCGCCGTGTGGCTCGCGGAATGCTCCGCGCCGTAGGAGAGCAGGGCGGCTATTCATCGCTCGCTCTCGCCCTTGCAGGCACGCTCGGAGTCGGCAACGTCTTCGGCGTTGCTATTGCCATATCACTCGGCGGCGCAGGCGCGGTGTTTTGGCTCTTTGCATCGGGTATCTTCGCCGCGGTTATCAAGTACGCCGAGGCCACGGTTTGCACCGATCTCGCACGTAGCGGTGGGCAGGGCGGAATGATGTACGCCATACGTCAGAAACTTTGCTGTGGCAAGCCCCTCGGCGCTCTTTACGCCGCGCTCTGTATCGTCCTTTCTTTCGTTATGGGAGGAGCTATGCAGTCCTCGGCGGCGGTCTCCGCGGCGACACTTACCATAGGTAAGAGCCCCGCCTTTCCGATCCTCTTCACCCTTTTGACGCTCGCACTCATCCTCGGTAAGAAGGATCGTATCAAGGCGGCAACGGCGATGCTCGTTCCCATCGCAACCGTCGTTTACGTCATCACCGCTATGACGGTTATAATCAGGAATCTGCCGCTTCTGCCCGATGTTATCTCGGAGATTCTGCGATCCGCATTCAGCCTGCGCGCCGCAGGCGGAGGTCTCTTCGGCTCGCTCGTCGCCTCGCCCGTGGTGCGCGGATTCGCCACAGGCATACTCTCCAACGAGGCAGGTGCCGGCACGTCGTCGATGGCGCATACCTCGGGCTCGGCGGCATCGCCCTCCGGCGCAGGACTTCTCGCTATGTGCGAGGTGCTCTTTGACACCGTTCTTCTTTGTATGCTCACCGCCTTTGCGATTCTCCTCTCGGTGCGCGAGCCGCTCGGCGCCGATACGGCGACACTTGTGGTAGACTCACTCGCCTCGGCATATCCCGGCGGCAGTATTCTTCTGACGCTCTCGGTCTTCGCCTTCGCTCTCGCCACCGCGGTGTGCTGGTATTTTTACGGCAGGGTATCGCTCGGCTATCTCACGCACCGCGGCGGTGCGGTCTTCCTCGTCGTTTATCTCCTCTTTGTCGGTGTTGGCGGTCTCTTCGATTGCTCGGGCTTTGCCGCGCTTGCCGACGTCATCCTCCTCGCCCTCACCTTGCTCACCGCACCCGTGATAATAAAAAGCTCCGACAGAGTACGCGCTCTGTCGGAGCTTGACGGATTGATTTAAAGAAGTCTGATTCTAGATATAAGCTCGATGCCCTTTTGCGCGAGAAGATAGAGCATAGCCTTCATCTCGCCCTCGCCTATGGGCGCGGTGATAACGAGCGTCTCGTCCTCACTCTCGATGAACTGAACGCCATCGAAGAACTCGGTAACACTGCGACCGCATCCCTCGGGGAATGCAAGATAGTTTCTGCAAACGAAGCTGTCAAATGCCGCCGCAACGTCGCCGTCATCCTTTACGAACACGGGATGCGCACACTGTCTGCCCGAGCACATGACCTGCATAAGATCGCCTACCATCGCAGATGCGGTAGGTCCTGCACCTGCGCCGGGGCCGTAGAACATCACGTTCGTGAGAGGCTCGGATATCGTCTCAACGGCGTTGAACACTCCGTTTACGTTAGACAGGGGAAGATCCTCGGTGAGCATAAAGGGCGCAACCATGATTTTGGGAGTCTCGCCGTCGATAATGCATCTGCCGAGCAGCTTGATCGCCGAGCCCATCTTTCTCGCCGCGATAACGTCCTCGGCTCTGATGCCGGTGATGCCCTCGGTGTGTACCGATGCGGGAGAGTAGAGCTTACCTGTGGCGAGTGCAGTCAGAATAACAATCTTTCTGCAGGCGTCAGTACCGAGAATATCGGCGTCGGGATTGCTCTCGGCATATCCCTTTTCCTGCGCGCTCGCAAGAGCCGCCTCGAAGCTGTCGCCAAAGGAGAACATCTTGGTAAGTATATAGTTCGTAGTTCCGTTGAGAATGCCGCGCACCTCGCGGATCTTGTTCTGACCGATGCAGTTGATCATGGGCGAGATGACGGGAATACCGCCGCCGACCGCCGCTTCAAAGCGATAGCAAACGCCCATCTCCGCGGCTAAAGCGAGAAACTCGTCGCCGAAGTTCGCAACCACCTCTTTGTTAGAGGTGATAACGCTCTTGCCGGCCTTGAGAGCCGCAACGGTGTATTCGTATGCAGGGTGAGAGCCGCCCATAGCCTCGATGATTACCGATACCTCGCCGTCGGCAAGGATCTTACCGAAATCATCGGTCACCTTGTCGGCAAAGGGAGAATCGGGGAACTTGCGCAGATCGAGAATATGCTTGATGCATATATCGTCGCCGCCGAGCTTCTTCACCTCGTCGTAATTTTTGGTAATGAGATCAGCCACGCCGCCGCCAACGACGCCGAAGCCGAGAATTGCAATGTTTGTCATAGATTGCTCCGGAATAAAAATGTAAGAAGATTATACCACAGCCTTACCCAAATTTCAAGTAAAAAAGCGTAAAATGTAAAATTAGTCGGATTTTGCCGTTGTTTCGGGCAAAATCCGACTGCTTTTATGGCAGAAAGCCTTACTCTGACATATAATCGAGTGGATTTACCGCCTGATCTGCGAGCTTGACCTCGAAGTGCAGATGCGACTCATCCGCGAGCTCGGAGATAGAGGTGTCACCAACCGTGCCGATCCTGTCACCGCGCTCCACGTAATCGCCAACCGAGATAAACGCGGCGTCCTCGACGGTCAGGTTAGAGTACACCGTCTTGATATTCTGGGTGTGAGTGACCTCAACCGTTCTTCCAAGCATAGGATCGTCGTAGATCGCGCTGACCATACCGTCTGCCGCCGCAACTACCTCCGCACCGTCCTCGGCGGAAATATCAATGCCGGTGTGCACTCGCCACTCATCGAGAGTGTCGGAGAATACGGGCGTGTCGTGGCTGTGTCCCTTGACCATCTCACCCACCGTGGGCGATGAGAGCTTTAGTTTCTCCTCGACAGGCTTTTCCTGCGGCTTTTCCTCCGCGGGAGGAGCCGTGTTCTGTGAGTTGTCGCTCGCAGGCGGCTGCGAGGTGGAATTCTTGTTTAGCGAGGCAGAGAGTATGCCGATCACCACCGCCGTGATACAAAGTATTGCGATGACCGCACCGTAGACGATCTTCTGCGCGGTGGGCTTGTCGCTGAATCTGAAGTTCTTTTCCATTTCATTTCCTTTCTATCTTTGTGGATAGGTCTATTTTTGCCCGTATTTTGCAGATTATTCATAAAAATCTCTTTGCAGGCCTCTTTTTGCCAAAACACCTTGACTTTTTCCGCGCGTTAGTTTATAATATATAAGTTAAAATATTTTTATCTTTTGAGAGGGCATCAGAATGAAGGATAAAATATCACTTGCAGGCGATCTCGGCAGCGGTAAGAGCACCGTGTCAAAGATCATTATCGACCGCCTCGGCGCAGAGTATTACTCCACAGGCGCACTCGTCCGCGCCGTAGCAGAGAATCACGGTATGACCGTGGTTGAGCTGAACAAGTATATGGAGACTCACCCTGAGATCGACCACGAGATCGACGACGGACTCAAGGCGCTCTCCGAGGTGGACAAGCTTCTGATCATCGACTCGCGTATGGCCTGGCATTTCACCAAGGGCACCTTCAAGGTCTATCTTTCCATCGACGTTGAGACGGGCGCTTGGCGCATTATGAACGCCAACCGCGACGGCGAGCACAGAGCAACTCTTGAGGAGACCGTCAAGGATACTCGCGACCGCCGCGCGAGCGAGAGACTTCGCTACCGCGAGCAGTACGGCGTGGATATCAAGGATCTCACCAATTACTCGCTCATAGTCGATACCACCTACGCCACTCCCGACCAGATCGCAGAGATGATTATCAGCGGCTTCGAGACCTGGCAGGCTGACCGCAGCTTCGCAGGTGCATACATCTCCCCCGACAGACTCAACTACATCGACGACGAGGCCGACGCCCCCGAGGTGTCCCGCCGCGCCGCTATGCTTGACGAGGGACTTGAGATCCCCGAGATCACGGTCTTCGAGGAGGACGGCGAGTTCTACGTCGAGGACGGACTTGAGTCGGCTCTCGCCTATGCCTTCAATATGGAAACCTTCGTTCCCGCGCGTCTCGTTAAGAGCAGCCGTGGCGAGCGCAACTACGTAAAGATGAAAAATTCGCTTTAAGAGGTAGATATGCTTACATTAAAGAAAAAGACCGCCGACATTCTCGAGGCGGCAGTAAAAGACGGCTTCGGCGAGGGCATTCTCTCCGCGGCAGATATATTCGCGATGCTCGAGTATCCCCCCGACAGATCCATGGGCGATCTCGCGCTTCCTTGCTTCAAGCTTTCGAAGGCGCTTCGTCGCTCTCCTGTGCAGATCGCAGACGCTCTTGCGGCGGCTGTTAAGTGCGAGGAGTTCTCGGAGGTATCCGCCATCAACGGCTATCTTAACTTCAAGATCAATCCCGCGAGCTTCGCCACGAGAGTAGTCTCCGACGTTGAGCGTCTCGGTGACAAGTACGGCTCTCCTATGGACGGCGTTGGCAAGACCGTAGTTCTCGACTACTCCTCGCCCAACGTTGCAAAGCCCTTCCACATCGGCCACCTCGGTACTACCGTTATCGGCCACTCCCTCAAGCTCCTTCACGAGTTCGCAGGCTACAAGTGCGTCGGCATCAACTATCTCGGTGACTGGGGCACCCAGTTCGGTAAGCTCATCGTCGCCTACAAGATGTGGGGCGATAAGGCTACCATAGAAGAGGGCGGCGTTGACGAGCTCGTTAAGCCCTACGTCAGAATCAACAACGCCATCAAGGACGAGGAGGAGCAGGGCATCACAACCCTCGCAGATCAGTCCCGCGCCGAGTTCAAGAAGCTTGAGGAGTTCGACGAGGAGAATATCGCGCTCTGGCGCTGGTTCGTATCGGTCAGCCTTGAGGAGTATCAGAAAACCTATAAGCAGCTCGACATCGAGTTCGACTCCTACAAGGGCGAGTCCTTCTACACCGATAAGATGCCCGCGCAGGTTCAGCTCCTTCGCGATAAGGGCCTTCTTGAGATCGACGACGGCGCGTCCATCGTAAATCTCGAAAAATGGAATATGCCCGTCTGCCTTATTCTCAAGCGCGACGGCTCAACACTCTATCCCACCCGTGACATCGCGGCGGCAGTTTACAGAAAGGGCGAGTACGCCTTCGATAAGGCTATCTACGTCACCTCGGCACAGCAGTCGCTCCACTTTGCACAGTGGTTCAAGGTCGTTGAGCTTATGGGCTACGATTGGTATAACCAGCTCGTTCACGTTCCCTACGGCACAGTCAGCGTCAACGGTATGAAGCTTGCCACCAGAACAGGTAACGTAGTTCTTCTCAAGGATCTCTTTGCAGAGGCTATCAGCCGCGTTTACGATATCACCAAGGAGAAGCACCCCGATCACGACGAGTGTATGGCTATCGCAGAGAAGGTCGGCGTCGGCGCGGTGGTATTCTACTATCTCTCCAACAACCGTATGCGCGACATCAACTTTATGATGGAGGACGCGCTTTCCTTCGACGGCAACACCGGTCCTTACGCACAGTACACTTACGCCCGCACCTGCTCGGTGCTTGAGAAGGCAGAGGGTATGCGTGCAGAGATGACCGATGCACCCATGACCGACGAGGAGTTCGAGCTCGCCAAGACCATCTCGGTATTCCCCGAGCGCGTAAATGCGGCAATCGAGGATTACGAGCCCAGCTGCGTGACAAGATACATTCTCGATCTCTGCTCGGCGTTCAACCGCTTCTACCACGAGTGCAAGATCGTGGCCTGCGAGGATGAGGCACAGCGCGCATCGCGTATCGCGCTTACCAAGGCGGCAAACAGAGTTCTCAAGACCGCTCTCGGTCTCATCTGTATGCAGACTCCCGAGAAGATTTAATTAGATAATAAAGAACGGAGAAAAATATATGTCTGGACATTCTAAATGGAATAACATCAAGCACAAAAAGGAGAAGGCAGACGCCGCAAAGGCCAAGATCTTCACCAAGATCGGTAAGGAAATGGCAGTAGCCATCAAGGCGGGCGGCCCCGATCCTAACAACAACTCCAAGCTTCGCGATCTTATCGCAAAGGCAAAGGCTAACAACGTTCCCAACGATAACATTCAGAGAACCATCAAGAAGTTCACCGATAACGGTGATATCAACTTCGAGGAGATCGTATACGAGGGCTACGGCCCCTCGGGCGTTGCGATCATCGTCGAGACCTCTACCGATAACCGTAACCGTACCGCAGGTAACGTCCGCGCGGCATTCTCCAAGTACGGCGGAAACCTCGGTCAGAACGGTTGTGTAGGCTACCTCTTCGAGGAGAAGGGCGTTATCACCATCGTTGACGAGGACGAGGAGATCGACGAGGATAAGATCATGGAGGACGCTCTCGAGGCAGGCGCAGAGGACATCAAGTGTGACGAGGGTGAGTACACCATCTACACCGATCCCCAGGACCTCGATACCGTGCGTGACGCTATCATCGCCCTCGGCTACAAGATCGACACCGCCGATCTTGCGAAGGTTCCCACCACCTACACCGAGCTTACCTCCGAGGAGGACATCGCCAACATGGAGAAGATGCTCGACAAGTTTAACGAGGATGACGACGTCAACGCCGTTTACACCAACTGGGATCATTGACGCTGATTCCGCGCACAATCCGCGACTGCTCGCACTGCCGTAGGCATCTACGGCGACGGCTTCGCATTCACGCATTCTGCATCGGACTGAGCGCCAATGAATTGTCTTTATCTTGTCTTTGATAAAAAACAAAAAGCCGACCGCGAGGTCGGCTTTTGTCATATTATAGCTATGTTCCATCAAAGAAAAACTTTGCTTTTTACCATTTTACCTTGGCGTCGGGGAACTCGGAGAGAAAGTATATTTCCTCCCTCGGAACGGTGAATTCACGCCCGTTCAGATAGTCGAGCAGAGTCGCCTCCTCGGTTATCTTGAAGGTAAAGCGAAGCTTGTATGAGCACAGAGCCTGGTACTTGTATCCTTTAGCTCTGTCGTCACGATTGACGCCGTATTTGCCGTCGCCGAGCAGGGGATGTCCAATGTGCGCCATGTGAGCACGGATCTGGTGAGTTCTGCCGGTGAGAAGCTCTACCTCGATGAGCGAGAGACCGTTCTTGGCGTTTATCACGCGGTACTTGGTCTTGATGTCCTTCGCGCCTCGCGGCGGATTCTTGTCATAGACGCGGACGGTGTTCGTCTTCTCGTCCTTGAGAAGATATCCGGTCAGTAGAGCCTCTGCGGGCTTCGGTATTCCGTGCACCGCCGCCAGATAGAACTTGTCGATCTCGCGGAGCTTGATCTTCTCGTTCATCACGCGCAGAGCTTCGGCGTTCTTTGCCGCGATAACAATGCCCGCGGTGTTGCGGTCAATGCGGTTGCACAGAGCAGGAGCAAAGCTCTGCTCGTCCTCGGGAGAATACTCGCCTTTCTGATAGAGATATGCCTGAATATGAGTGATAAGATTGTTCGTTCCGCCGTCCTCATCCTCGTGCACGGAAACGCCCGGACGCTTCGAGACAAGCAGTATGTTCTCGTCCTCATAAACAATGGATAATTTTGGAATAATATTGGAAAGGGTGGGGGGCGTGTCACTTTTTTTGAAGAATTCTTCGGCTAAAAAGCACTGTACTGTGTCGCCCTCGCAGAGCTTGGTGGAGATCTCAGCACGCTTTCTGTTGACCTTTATCTTCTTCAGCCTGATAGACTTGTAGAGAAGAGAGGTGGGCAGATCCAGCGTCTTGGTGATAAACTTGTCAAGTCTCTGTCCCGCATCGTTTTTGCCAATCTTCAGCTCGCGCATTACTTGGTGCCGAAGATTCTGTCACCCGCGTCG
>JAZRFQ010000027.1:0-10818 GCA_045643725.1 Eubacteriales bacterium
GGAGGATTTTAAAATGAACGAAAAGTCTACTCAGATCCTTGAACTTGTAAAGGGTCTTACCATTCTTGAACTCGCAGATCTCGTAAAGGCACTTGAGGAGGAGTTCGGTGTATCCGCAGCTCCCGTAGCAGTTGCAGCAGCTCCCGGCGCAGCAGCAGCTCCCGCAGCAGAGGAGAAGACCGAGTTCGACGTTATTCTCAAGTCCGCTGGCGCTAACAAGCTCGCAGTTATCAAGGTAGCTCGTGAGATCACCGGTCTTGGTCTTAAGGATGCTAAGGATCTCGTTGAGTCCGCTCCTAAGGCTATCAAGGAGGGTGTTTCCAAGGAAGAGGCTGACAAGATCGCTGAGGATCTTAAGGCAGCTGGCGCAGAGGTTGAGGTTAAGTAATTTCATCTCTATAAAAAGAAAAGTGCGACCCCTGCTGGTCGCACTTTTTCTTTTGCTCTTTTTCTATTGACAATCATGCCGCTTTGGCGTATAATACACTCAAGTCAAGTCCAGAGGGAGTATAAACCGATGATAAACAACGTGCGTATGGAATATAAGATGTACGATAATTTCTTCGACGGCTACAACGATGCCTTCGGCGCGCCCGAGTACCGTGAGATGACGTTTTCCCGCCTCGATGAGAAGACCTATCGCGTGGCATATACCGACGATCTTGGCGGTCTCTTTACCGCCGATATTGTCAAGAAGGCCTGGGGCGTGTGGAATATGGGCGCTATGTCCTACACGGAAAAGTGCGGCGCGACTCACAATATGACCTCATCCGCCACCGACTACGAGTTTGCCTTTCGCGCGACGGGAAAGACTCCGATGAGCATTCGCGGCGGCAATCACGGCAACTATCCGAAGGATAAAAATTGGGTGTACCACGTCGACGACAGCTCCTATTTCAACGATCATCTTATCGACCTTGCCTTCTACGACGGCGAGTCGGGCGAGAGAATAGTCCTCGATTCCGCAGGCGAGTCGGTGTGCGTTCACGGACTGCGTATGGTGATGCACCACAATATCTACGAGATGAACTACACCGAGGATAACGTCCTCATTTGCTGTGAGCGCAGCTATCTCTACAACGGCCTTGACGTAAATATGGACGCCCATCTTTTGATGGCGCAGGACGTCAGCTTCGGCAAGTCCTTCACGGCCATGCTCCCGATATATAAGACCTACGGCAACTGCGCGATGTTCTATAAGGCCGACGGCTCGTCCGTCTTTATGAAAACTCCGCTCTCGAACACCGTCAACGAGACCGTCCTCGGCGTTAATTCCACCAGGATGGAGGTCTGGGGCGAGCCCAATCCCGCCTGCCATCTTCTCGTCACGCTCCATACTCCCGAGGATCAGTTTAAGAGCTCGAGCGACGACGGCAATGGCTATGCGGGCTTCCGCGAGATGCTAGGCGGCATCTCCAATAAGCTCTACTGCTCGGCCTTCAGCAATCCCTGCGTTATGAAGGCGGGCGAGCACCTGCACTTCAAGACGACCTGGAGCTTCTCCTATCAGCCCGACTTCGTTACACCCGACCGCGAGCCCGACTTCTGGGTCGGAGTTCCAAAGCAATAAAGCGCTTCAGAATCAGCCGCAGACCGCGGCTGATTTTTTGGTTTCTGCGCGCTTGGGCATAACTTATAAAAAGAATAGCGAAAATTCGTCGCTTGTGCGAATTGACACAGCCGCGCTCGTAGTGCTAAAATGTACGTATAATACTTTGCGCGAGGTTTTAAAATGAAAAAAATATCTTTGCTTTTGATCCTTTCGATCATCTGCGGTATGCTCGCCTCCTGCGACCTGTTCGGCGGCAACACCGATAATACTCCGGAGATCCCGGACGATACTCCTTCGCCCGAGCCTATTCTTCGCGGCGACTCGGCGCTTATCATCGGAGTTGATACCTGCTTCACCCTCGTTTACAAGAATGGTGAAGATAGCCGTAGCGGCAGATGCGCCACCGATATACGCACCCTGGCCGAAAAGCTCGGTCTGAAGCAGCCCGAGAAGATCGCGGACGTCAACAAGAAGGAGACCAAGTGCGAGTTCCTTATCGGAGAGACCAACAGAGCACTCTCCTCTCTCGCAAAGGCTGAAATCGATAAAAAAATCGAGGCAGACCCTCTCGGACTTCATTGGGTTTGGCTCTATTCCGACGGCCAGCTTGCCCTCTACGCCAACAACAGAGACGCCTATGTCGAGGCGGTGGCCGAGCTTGAGGCTAAGTTCTACAAGGACGGCGAAATAACCGCCAAGACAAGCCTCAAGGAGATCGGCTCTGTTCCCGGCCCCCACGAGGCATACATGTCCTACGAGGTCTTCGATAACTTCTACGACGGCTACACCGATCCCTTCGGTATGACCGATGAGGATTACAAGAAGATGACCATCACAAAGGAGACTCACGCGCTCTTCCGCATCAGCTACGTTGACGAGCATGGCGGTAAGTTCAGCGCCGCCTTCGTGAAGAAATCCTGGGGTATGTGGGCAATGGGAGCAATGTCCTACACCACGGCGAATGGCATCACACATCCTATGACGTCTTCCTCCACCGATTACGAGTACGTTTTACGCATAGGTGCGGATACTCCTATAAGCTTCCGTAGCGGTAACCACGGCAATTATCCCGGCGACAAGAACTGGGAATATTACGTTGACGATACCTCGAAGTCCAACGACAAGCTTCTCGATATGACTATGTACGACGCAAAGACGGGCGATAAGTTCGAGCTTGAAATAGGTGATACCAGGGAGATCAACGGTCTCCGTATCGTTCTCCATCACAACGTCTACGAGAAGAATTATACCCGGGAGAACGTCCTTGTCAACGCCGAGCGCAGCTATCTTTATAACGGCTACGATATTATGCTCGACACCAAGCTCTATATGACGCAGGACGTCAAGTTCGGCAACTCTTACTCTTGTATGCTTCCCGTGCTTAAGGACTATGGCAACTGTGCTATGTTCTATAAGGAGGATGGTACTACGGTATATATGAAGACTCCTTTGAGCAACACCGTTAATGATATCGTGTTGGGCGTTTACTCAACGTATATCGACGTTTGGGGCGAGAATAATCCCCAATATCACCTGATCGTAAAGCTGAATAATCCGGAAGATCAGCTCAAGAACGCCGAGATCGGTGTCAATAAAGGCTACGTCGGTCTGCGCGAGATGCAGGGCGGCGGAAGTAACAAGGTCTACTGCTCCTTCAACGGCAACCTCGGAGCTTCCGAAAAATGGGGCACCGAGCTTCGCTTCAACAGCAGCTGGTCCTTCTCGCTTCAGGAGGATTTCAAGAATCCTACGGGCGAGCCCGACTTCTGGGTTGGAGTTCCCAAGTCATAAATTGAAATTATTGGAAAAACCGCTGATTTTCGGCGGTTTTTCTTTGCTCTCGATGCCAAAAGAGCCGCCCAAAAGGGCGAAAAAGACGCCGCTTGGTTATATTCTATAAAAAACGCAGGGCTTTTTTGTGATTTGCGCGAATTGACAAAAGACGCGCGCGAGTGTTAAAATAAAATGTAATAATTTTATTATTTTAGAGAGGTACTAAAATGAAGAAAATAATAGCTTTGACTTTAGCTTTTATGATGTGTATGCTTCTCGCCTCCTGTGCCGCTCTCGGTGGTATTTTTGGCGGTGGCAATGATGGACCGGCAACTCCTCCCGGTGAGAAGCCCCGTGTTCCTACCGTAAGAGACGGTTCTGCGACCGTCTTTGGCGTAAAGAGCGGATTTGATATAGTCTATCCCGCAGGCTCCGATGATGCAAAGGCTGTAGCCGATGCCATTGCAGAGATCGTGGTAGGCCGCAAGCTTGCCACTCCCGTCGTCGTTGACGATGCGAGCAAGACCGAGGGTCAGTGCGAGCTTCTCATAGGTGATACTAGCAGAGCACTTTCCGCAGAGGCAAAGGCCGCTATCGAGGCAAAGGTAGCAGAGGATCCCCACAGCTTACATTGGGTATGGATCTACAAGGACGGTCAGCTCGCTCTCTATGCGAATTCCGACGTTGCGTACGGCGTGGCTGTAGAGGAGATCTCGAGCAAGTACTATAAAGCAGGCTCGGTTCTCTTCAAGACCGATACAAACGATACAGGCTTCTTCAAGATTCAGGTTCCCGTAGTTGAGAACGATCTCGTATATCTCTTCGGCTCTACCGAGAACTTCTCGGTCGTATACGGTGACGAGGCGGCTGCAGATAGCTTCGTAAATGCACTCCTTGCACTTGGCGTTGACGTTGCTGACGCGATCGCAGCAGAGAACAAGACCGAGACTATGTGCGAGATTCTCATCGGTGACACCGGTAGAGCACTCTCCGCAGAGGCAAAGGCTCTCGTCGACTCCAAGACCTCCACTCTCTCTAGAGACGCATGGGCTTGGATCTACAAGGACGGTCAGCTCGCAATCTATGCGATCAACGACACCGCATACGCATCTGCAATCGCAGAGTTCACCTCCAGATACTGTGCTGACGGTGTAGTTAGTGTTCCCGTTGACGTTCAGCTTGACGGTGGTAGCATCTTACATAATGCTTATATGTCTTATGAAGAATTTGCTAACTTCTACGACGGATATGTTGATCCCTTCGGAATGAAGGATGATGATTACAAGCAGATGACGATCACTCGCACAAGAGCGGCTTACGAGATATCCTACAAGGATGAGCACGGCGGAACCTTCATCGCTACCTTCGTAGAGCGCGCTTGGGGCATTTGGGCTATGGGCGGTATGACCTATATTGAGAAGGACGGTACACGTCACAATATGGTTCCCGATAACACCGACAGCGAGTTCGTTCTTCGTATAGGTGCAAAGACTCCCGTTACCCTTCGTAGTGGTAATCACGGTAACTATCCCGGTGACACCAGCTGGCAGCCTTACAATGAGGACGAGACCTCTCAGTATAACGATAAGATGCTTGATATGACATTTTACGATGCAAAGAGCGGCAATGAGATCATACTTCCGAAAGCCGGCACGTCAGCTACGGTTAACGGTCTTCGTATCGTTATGCACCACAATATATACGAGATAAGCTACAAGCAGAATAACATTCTCGCCAACGTAGAGAGAAGCTACCTCTACAACGGCTACGATATTATGTGCGATAGCAAGCTCTATATGACACAGGACGTAAAACTCGAGAATTCCTTCTCCTGTATGCTTCCTGTAGATAAGAAGTACGGTAACTGCGCTATGTTCTATGAGAAGGATGGCAATACCGTATTTATGCACACTCCCAATCAGACTAACGTGAGCCTTCCCGAGATCGCAATGGGCGCTGACGCAGACTATATCGACATTTGGGGCGAGAGCAATCCCGCGCTTCACGTTAAGATCAAACTCTATAACACAGAGGATCAGTTCAGAAATTCCGTTGAGAACTCCGAGGATAAGGGTTATGCCGGACTCAGAAATATGCCTGCAAACGGCATGGGCGGCCCCACCAACAAGATCTATTGCTCTTGCTTCTCCGCAGGTGGTGAGATGGAGCACGGCGAGTCGCTCAACTTCAGAAGCGGTTGGTCCTTCGCTTACGAGCCCGATTTCGTAGCTCCCGATCGTACCCCCGACCGTACCGTTGGTTATGACTGATAAGTAACAGCAAAACAAACTAATTAAAAGAGGCTTCCCCGAAGAAATCGGGGAAGCCTTAAATTTTTATTTTGTTTCTTTCCTTTGCAGAAGATATTTGCGGCGCACCTCGGTAATGAATTTCTGCACCCGCTCCGACTGATAGTCGCGGTAGGTCCAGGGCAACTTCTGCCACGCACCGCGCGCCCAATAGAGCGTCAGCTCGGTATAGATTCCATCTGCGAGAGGGATGCGGAAGCCCGTCGCCTTTGTGGTCGCCAGCATCAGTCTGCCGTGATTTATAAATCCGGGGTCGAGATTTATCTGTCTTTTGCCGTCGGTCGCAAGCTCTGCCTCAATGGCGTTTGTCAGCGACTTTATCTCCGCCTGACGCGTGGGGTCAACGCACTCGCGAAAGCTGTAGATCCGACGCAAGCCCTCGCCGCCGATCTCCTCGTCATAGTAGGTCGAGAACTCGCGCGAGAATGAGAACTCCTCTGATACGTCCTCCACCTCGCCAAAGGCGGCGATGAGTCTCTCCATAGCGATATTCAGCACCTCGGTATCGTGATAGATCACGCCGACGATCAGCTTTTCCTTTTCAAAATCGTATATCGCGCCCATAAAATTCTCCAACCTTGTTTTTATATATTCTACCACCTTCAGGCGAAAAAATCAATAGCAATACCCGCCGATTTTCATAAAATGTAAATAGCGGCGAGATCGCACTCCGCCGCAAAAAAACAAAAACAAGGATGAGAAATATGGAAAGAAACGAAAACGGAATGCCTAGGGCGACCACGCCCTGCGATCCTGCCGCCGATCCCCTCGACGGACTTCCTCTCGGCTACAGCTATACGCCGATCCAGCGCTGGAGAATGCTCTACCGCCCCGCCGAGGGACTCTCGCGCGGCACGCTCTTCGAGGAGCTCTACAAACCTATGGAGGTCTACGGTCGTGAATAGAGAAGAGATGCTTGATAAGATCCGCGCCGTAGGCTTCGCTATGCACGAGGCGGCGCTCTTCCTCGATACCCACCCCGATTGCCCCGCGGCTCTCGATTATTTCACCGATGCGAGGGATGAGCTCAAAAGGCTCACCGAGGAATATGAAAAGGCTTTCGGCCCCCTCACCTATACCGGCGTTACAGGCGATACGTGGAGCTGGGTAGACGCCGAGTGGCCCTGGCACGCAGGCAACGGAGCTTTGAAGCAGCCGAGGAGAAGAGGAGACAGATAAATCATGTGGATATATGAGAAAAAACTGCAATACCCCGTAAAGATAGCCAACCCCAACCCTCGCCTCGCAGGAATCATAGTCGATGCCCTCGGCGGCCCTGACGGTGAAACAGGCGCGGCAATGCGCTATCTCAACCAGAGATACACTATGCCAAGCGGCAAGGTAATTGGCGTTCTCACCGATATCGGCTCGGAGGAGCTCGGCCACGCAGAGATGGTGGCGGCCATCCTCTATCAGCTCACGAGAAACCTTACCCCCGCCGAGATCAAGGCAGGCGGCTTCGATAAATACTTCGTCGGCCACGGCGACGGCATCTATCCCTGCGCCGCATCGGGCGAGCCCTTTACCGCGATGGCGATCTCCTCGAAGGGAGACCACATCTCCGATCTTCAGGAGGACCTCGCCGCAGAGCAGAAGGCGCGTGTCACCTACGACAACATCCTTCGCCTCTCCGACGATCCCGACGTCAACGACGCCATAAAGTTCCTCCGCCAGCGCGAGATAGTCCATTTCCAGCGCTTCGGCGAAGCCCTGCGTTCCTTAACCGAATAAAAACGCAAGATATATCAAATACAAAAGGACGGCTCATCCGAGCCGTCCTTCGTTTTATGCTGTCACTGCGGATCGTCTTCCTTGATCACGTAGTTTTTGATGTAGTTAACCATCGAGTCCTTGTTGTTAACGAGCTTGTATGGCAGCTCGATCTTCACGATCTCGTCACAGGTCACGTACAGATCCTTTGCATAGGTGAGGATCGCGTTGGTCGTCTTCTGCCAACGGGAGTCAACGATATCGTACTTATAGCGAGAAAGTCTCGCAGGAACGATCACAACCTCTGCCGCGATGTCGTGGTAGATGCTCTCTTTTGAGGGCCAAGCGCCGTGGTGAGCTACCTGAACGATATCCGACTTGAGATACTCGCCCCACATATCGTGCAAAATGGGGCCGGAGACGTAGCAGGTATCGCCGAGGAGCATAATGGAGCTTCCGCCGAGCTTCATTCTGATCGCCAGAGAGGAGTTATTGATGTCGGGCATATCCTGGGGCATCATATCCTCGATGGTGTAGAGAACCTCGACCGTCGCATCGCCAAAGTCGATGATCTGACCGGTATGCACCTGGATCATCGGCAGTTCGGGCTTATACTCATTTACGGTGTTGTAGATGTATCTGACGTCCCATCTGACGTCGCCCACCGTGTCATACGCTACGTATCTCTCCACGTCGGTGAAGTTCAGCATAGCGCGCTCGATCACAATATCCTCATCGCTTCCGTGATTGATTAGGAAATCGGTAAATCCGCCGTAATGATCTACGTGAGGATGCGAGATGAACCACGCGGCGATGGTGATCTTGCCCGAGGGCACAAGCGCGCGCAGAGTATTGTACACTCTGTCATCGCCCTTATGACCGCCGTCGAAGATTATGAATCTGCCGTCGGGAAGTCGCATTACCAGACCGAGAGCATTGTCGGGCTGGGGAACTGATGCTATATAAGGCGTCTGGTTCTTTTGCGCGTCCGAGAAATAGGCTGTTTCTGCCATCTCTTCAATGGGGCCGGTGATAACTCTGATCTTGCCCGAATATGCGGTATAGTAGGTGTGTACGTAGATGTCCTCGCCCTGGTAGGTGGCGAAAAGGTTGTCAGCAGATTCTTTCTCGTAGAGCTTTACAAATCCGATGTTTTCAAGCTCGTCGCAGAATGCTGAGAATTTCTCGGGAGTTGAGCTGCCGTAGGTCATATCAGAGCCTTTACCTACGCTGTATTTCTCGGTGCCGTCAAGGCTGGGAATGTCAGAGACAATAGGCAGAGTAGAGTGGCTCTCGCAGAAGGTAAGCGGAATGCCAACAGTGCTCTCATAGTCGCCCGACATCGCGGTAACGAGCTTATTAACTACCACGTCCGCGCTCGTCTTTCTCGTGAAGCCGATGATCAGCTTGCCGTCCTCGATCTTCGCGAGAGCGCTTCGTACGGGAAGCTCGGCGTAGACCGCCTGGGATTCAGGGAGCTTTGTATTTCCGACGATGATTGCACCTGCAGGAGCGCTCTCAACCTCGCTATCCTTGATAATGCTTATCGTTTTACGGGTGCGCTGGAAGAGCGCGGTCTGCACTCTTTTTGCAACGGTGTTCTCCTCGGAGGATACCTTCTCGGGAACGATTATCACGGAAATGAGGCTACCGTCCTTGTACATCTCAAAGAGCTCCACAGGCTCGGGAGTATCGGGATTGTCGGGCGTCTCGGGTGTATCGTTGTTTGGCGGATCTTTCTCCGGATTGTTGGTGCTGCCTGTGTCACACGCCACGAGCGTGATCGACAGAATCAGGAGCAAGAGGATCGCTAATATTCTTTTGAGCATAAGAGTTTTCTCCTTATTTGATCTCAAATAAATTTTACCACAAAACCGCGCCGTTGTCAACCGCGCAATCTGTGACAAATGTTAATTTTACTTGAATTTCAAGTCGTGTTATTTGAATTTCACAAAACTGTTGAAAAAAGCGCCGAGGTATGATACAATTATCAAAAAAGGCGAAAGGATGTATAAAACTTGAAGCAGCTGTACGATAAAAGTAAAATATGGTTCGCCATTGCGTGGATCGTGGCCTATTGCGTTCTTATGTCGCTCGGCGACTCGCTCTCGACGGAGCTCGGTGTTGAGAAATCCGTCACTTTAGTGATAGGTATCGCGCTTTCTGCATTGTTGCTTTTGTTCCTGGGAAGACACGGTCTCTTTCGTTTCCACGGACTTTGCAGAGCAAAGGTACACGCCTCGACGGTTCTGTTTTATATACCGATCGTCATTATGCTCACCGCTAATTTTTGGTGCGGAGTAAGACTAAATTACGGCGTTTTGGAAACTATACTTTATATTTTAGCCATGTTTTGCGTTGGATTTTTGGAAGAGGTCATCTTTCGCGGCCTTCTTTTTGAGGCGATGCGCGAGGAGAGCGAGCGCGCGGCAACAATCGTTTCAGCCGTTACCTTCGGTATCGGTCATATCATTAATCTCTTTAATGGCTCGGGTACCGAGCTGCTCCCCAATCTTTTGCAGGTGGTTTACGCCACAGCCGCAGGCTTTATGTTTGTTATGCTCTATCGCAGAACGGGCAGCCTTCTCGTTTGTATCTTCGCGCACGGTCTTTTCAATGCCTTAAGCGCATTTTCCGTGGAGTCCACAACAGTTGAGATCCGCATTATAACAGCGATTCTTCTCACCGTCATCACGGGATCTTATGCGATTTACCTCGCTTTACCTATGAGAAAGAAGAATAAATAAAAAGGAAAACACCGACCGCCTGGTCGGTGTTTTTTGTAAGTAATCTAAAATTTTAATACCATTTTTGGGTGGGTTCAAAATTTATAGTTATGGGTGCATCTTTATATGGGATTTGCACCTGTTTTTGTTCGACAAATTGGAATTTGATTTATCGTTTCTTGTAAATCACAAGCTCTGGATTCTCTCCGTTTTCCTCGTAAGTACAGACGAGAAGGAAGTCCATGTTGGCTGCTATACCAAAGCATCTGCTGCCAAATTCGCTTTCGAGCTGACTACCGAGGTAGGTCTGCTTATCGTCAAGGAATTTTACTTTTTCTCCGTTAGGCAGAGTGTATTCCATATTGATAAATTCACCCGAAAGCACGTTCAGATGCTCTACCTTGGGCAACCCTTCGATATGTAAAAGCGTGTTAAATTCGTGAATCAACTGTGCCTTAAATTCTTCGAGCTTTTCTTTTCCACCAATTTCAACATATCGCTTCCAGATATCAAGGGTGTACTCACCGCCCGAATAGCACCATTTGCAGTATTCCTCATTGAAATTGCCGTCGGTTTCACGGCTTGTAGTGCAGTCCTCAAGAGGCATACCGCAGCACTGGCACACGAGCTCTCTCGGAGAACCGAGAAGCGTGTTAATTGACACGTCAAACAACTGTGAAAGAAGTTTGAGAGTATCTATGTTCGGTATAGTTTCTCCCGTTTCCCAGCGTGAAACAGCCTGTCTTGT
>JAZRFQ010000028.1:0-28432 GCA_045643725.1 Eubacteriales bacterium
AGTTTTAAAAGATGAGGGAGAAAATTGCGATGCAATTTTCTCCCTTTTTTTGACCCTTATCGCAAAATATCACGGAGTAAAAATGAGCAAAATTGTCTCTGCCGCCCTAAGGCAGCGCAAAGTATGATCCTTTCTTCTTTGCCAAAAAAAGAAAAATGCTCAACACCCTTATGGGTATTGAGCATTTTTGGCTAATGGCTGTAATTTTGATACAAAAATCAGTTGGTCAGGATATGTAACGCCTCTTGATACTTTTGATTTCGTTTGATGGCATACTCGTCTACAAAATCCAACCGACTGACGTCACTGTTATGCAAAAGGTCGGCTATCTTTACCTTTTTTGCGATGGGATTGAGACTGATATTTTTTACGTAATCCATATATGGAACGGCTTCGTCGTGTGTGAGTAGCTCCAACACGGTAAGTACTTCCTGTGGGAATCCCATTTGATCCAACATTTCTATTGTAATGTCCGTATCCTCTATTACATCATGTAATAACGCACATACGGTGGATATCTCGTCGTCCATTTGCTCTGCCAGGTGGAATGGGTGAAAAACATAAGGCATCCCCGTTTTGTCAATCTGTTCCTTGTGCGCTTCAAAGCATAATTTTAAGGCCTTCTTCGTTAATGCAGTATAAATCATAACTTCCTCCGCAGTATATTTTATTCTACTACATTATACCACATAATAGCAAAAACCGCAATCCCATTTGTATCGGAATTGCGGTCAGTTTTATTTAGTTGGCGCGCTTGCGCGTTTGAACTCTACTCCCTGCGAGCTGCGAAATCCTAGGGATTTCGGCACTTTGTGCTTTGTTGCGCCTACGCGCAACGCTCGCGGAGCAATCGGCGCTCGGCTCGCTTGTGCGAGCCCAGACTCGCTCGAGCTTGATTATCTGCGCCCCGCACCTTCGGCGCGGCGACGCAGGTCGCGGCAAATCTCTCCGACTCTGCCAAAAAAGAAAGATACGGCACACTCGAATGAGTATGCCGTATCTTTGTGAAAGGGCTATGAAAAGGATACAAAATCCTAATGGGTTCAATTTTAACGATAGGTAGATTAATGATTCGATATATACTTTTCGATGATTACCGACCATTCAGTTTCTCCTGAATAATCGGAATGACCATACTTATAGTGTTCCTTCCCCTTCGGATCTAAAGAATAATAAAACTGACCGTTGGGAGCAATAATATCATATCCATTTGGATATACAACACATATAACATATCCTTCATAAGTATAAATCCAATCGACCGCTGCAGGAAAATAAATGACTTCCTGAATAAATGTTAGTGAAGATATTTCATTCATTAATTCAGATATTTTCTCGCCGTCTTCGGTTAAATTATTTAAAACACACAATGGTGTGTTTTCATCGCGGAGATTTTGTATATCACTTTCGGAATATGATTTTTCCAAATAATAGATTTCTGCCTCTAAGGTTTGCCAACATTCTCCTGAAAAAGCTATATTCTTATCAACTCTACCACAAGAACATAAAGACAATGCTATCGCAAATAATAGTATTGAAGTTATCAGTTTTTTCATTTTCCATTCTCCTTTAGAGTTTTACAACTTGAAATAAGCATACGTCTGATTCTACCGCAGAGATTGCGATGGTTTTTGTACGTTTCTTCATCAATGCCATTTGTATTAAACAGTAGCTGTAACCAGCCTTCCGTTTCGCTACATTCTTTGAGCGCTATTTCAAATTTTGAAAGCATATCTGCTTTACTTTGACCGTAATTTGCCTCACGGATATTGGCATAAACGCTACTTGAACTTTTTCGAATTTGAAAAAGTGTGTTGGACGGTGCCTTAATGCTTTGGCACATCAATTCAATATCAGTCGCGAGCTGTTCGGAATATATCAGCAAATAATTATTTGGCATAATATCACCTCTTTGAGTGTATTATACCATATTTCCACAGTATATTCAAGAGATTTTTGCTTTCTCGTATCCCAATCACGCCGAAGGCGTGTATATCATCAATGCGAAGCATTGTATATCATCTCGTCAAAAGAGAGTATATCTCGCTTTTGGCGAGTATATCATCAAACCGCAGGAAAATGCACGCTGACGCGTGATGATATACAGCCCAAAGGGCTGATGATATACGAATGTATATCTCGCCGCAGGCGAGTTATACATCCAATGATATGCCAAACCTGCGGGAACCCCCAAAGCTCGTCAAGCTCGCTTCGGGGAACCCCTACTGCGGTTTGGATAAAAAAAGTCGTATCTTTCGATACGACTTTTTTGGCGGAGATGGAGAGATTTGAACTCTCGCGCCGATTGCTCGACCTACACCCTTAGCAGGGGCGCCTCTTCACCACTTGAGTACATCTCCATACAGGCGGTGAATTGCTTGCCATAATATTATAGCAAGACCGGGGGCGTTTGTCAAGTCTTTTACAGAAAAATCTCGCGAGATTTTGTTTTTTTACTTATCTTGTGATGAGTGAATGAGCCTTTGCATACTCGCTCTTATTGCGCGCGAGACATTCCTTGCAGACGTTAGTCCAATTACAAGAGTCGCAGGCGACCTCGACGAGTATCGCCGGGGTGATACCGGTGCTGACGATATAGCGGATATCACACTCGCCGCCGTACATATTGCAGGCTACTGTTTCCTGATACATTGCGTGATGCATTATATTTTCCTCTGCTTTTCGTTTTTTACTCTGCTCTATTATGGAGCGTGTCCTCGTCCTGTATGCTCTTTACATTATAATAATCGAGGATCGGGATGAGCACAAGCGCGGTAAGTCCTGCGGTAAAGCCGCCGTTATAAAGCACGAATCCGCCGTGCATCTCTGCGGTCACGGTGCATATCACAGCGCAGAGCGCGCCTGCGAGAATGCCGTATCTCACGCCGTATCTACCTGCGATGGGACAGAGTCCCGTAGCGAAGGCAAGGCTATTGATATACGACTGTGTCGAGAGCGTCCACGGGATATCGAAGCCGCAGATCAGGCAGATGCCAACGACCGTAAGGAAGAGCGCTATGTAGCCGAGAACGATGGGAAAGACGTTTCTCGGGTGCTGACCGTCGGCGGCAAAGGTGAGCGCGGCAAAGACGATGCCCACCGTGGGGCCCGTGAAGCCGACGCCTGCCGGAAGCGACGGGAATATCTCGGGGAGAATAAAGACGAGATTGAGATATGCGAGTATCGCGAAGCCGTAGACGGCTATATTCACCATACAGATCGGCATACCGAACTTATCGGTAAAGTCGACACCGTGTCCGGTGCTTCTGATCAGCGCGCGATAGCCGCGGAGGCTCTTGCCGTTCGCAAGGAATCCAAAGAGGAGCGTGAAGGTGAAGAACAGGGCGAAAAATACGTTCATAAAGCCGCGATAAGCGTACGGCATCGCGTAATACTCGAGGTTCGGGATGGTTATCTGTCCGGGGTTGGCAACTCCGAGCGTCTTATACATAAATGCGTGGATGAAGATGCCGAGGATACCGATAGCGAGTCCTGCCTTGTAGAGGTTATAGCCGCGGTGCATCGCCGTAGTACCGGGAAGAAGTGCGGGGACGATGAAGCCTGCCGCCATACCGCAGACGAGCGAGAGGATGATTCCAACCGCGCTGACCTGGGTTTTCGACGCATCGAAGCTACCGATGGAATAGCGGAAGAGCACCTCGCTGACAAAGGGCGCGAGGGCGGTCGAGAAGAAGGTGACGTGGACGTGCTCGGAGACTCGCTTCTTCATAACCTTACAGAATATGAGAACGCCGAAGAAGGGCGGCCACATATTGAGGAAGTTGAGTCCGTAGAAGCAATGAGCAACGACGAGCATATAGCCTGCGAGCACGGTAGCATTAGGCTCTGCGCGGCAGACGTAGATCATAAGATTTGCGATGATTCCGCACACGGCGGCGTTAAAGAGCGTGCTGCCGAGTCCGCCAAGAGCGAAATAATCGGTGATCAGCTCGCAGGGGGAGGTGAGAATGCGTGCGAGATTATCAAAGAAGTCCCACTCCTTCGTATACACGACGGCAATAGGCGTCGCAATAAGGAAAAACAGCGTGACGAAGACGGGGTAAAGGCGTATCAGTCTCACGTTTTTCGTATGATATTCGGGGAGTATATGTAATGCTTCTGAAAAGGTCATAATTCCTCCGTGAAGATACTTGGTACTAGAATAATATTTTATCATATTTAGGGGCTCAAGTCAACACCCGCGCGAGATTATATTTTGAAAAATGGAGTAAATAACACTTGTATTTTTTCTCGGCGTATGGTAAAATATTTTTATATTGACATAGAGCTTGCAAAAGAGGAGGCGTAAAAATGGGAAAATTCGACGGAATACTGATCTGTACCGATCTCGACGGTACTCTGCTCCGCGCCGATAAGACTATCTCGGAGGAAAACATCGCCGCGATCGAGTACTTCAAGTCGGAGGGCGGATATTTCACCTTTATAACCGGAAGAATGCCCTATTTCGTCGGCGATATGCCCGAGCAGGTCGGCATTAACGCCCCCTTTGGCTGTGTTAACGGCGGCGGTCTCTACGATCCCGTGGCAAAGGAATACGTCTGGACGATGCCTATCAGGCAGGACGTGCTGGAGCTCGTCGAATACGTTGACGAGAATATGACCGACATCGGCATTCAGCTCAACTGCTTTGATAAGCTCTATTTTGCGCGCGAGAATGAGACGATGTGGTGGTTCCGCAAGCTCACTGGCGTGCCGAATATCACCTGCGATTACCACGGCTTCTCCGAGCCGATGGCAAAGATAGTTTTCGGCGACATTCGCGAGGAGCAGCTGATGCGTGTGAAGGCTCTGCTTGAGGCGCATCCGAGACACGATGAGTTTGACTATATTCGCTCGGAGAAATCGCTCTATGAGATTCTGCCCAAGGGCTCGAGCAAGGCGGCGGTTCTGCCTATGCTCTGCCGACATCTCGGCGTGGATATGGCGCGCACCGTAGCCTTTGGCGACTATGACAACGACGTATCAATGCTGAAGGCGGCAGGTCTCGGTGTCGCGGTTGCCAACGCTACCGAGGAGGCAAAGGCGGCGGCAGACATCGTCACCGTATCCAACGAGGAGCACGCCATAGCCAAGATCATCGCCGAGCTCGATAGCGGCGCGATCAAGATTTAACTGCATAATTTAAAGAGGCTGTCTCAAATTTTACATTTGAGACAGCCTCAAAATATTGATAGGGAGATAGGCAGATTTGAGGAAGAAGTGCCGTTTTTCGCTCCGAAGGCGTATAAACATACGTCGAGAGGGCGAAAACGGCGGTAGAAAAAGACCATAAAATTGAAGAAATCCGCAGGATTTCAACATTAAACCGCCTCACTTACGGCTTTTTGCCGTGTTTTGAGTTATTTTTGATACTTATTGGTCTTTTTCGGTCTTACCAAATGTGGCAGCTCCCTCTTTTTATTTGTCATATTCTTTCTTATTTTTGAGGACTGCGTAGATCGAGCGGTAGGACTCGAGACGCGATGCCGCGATCTCACCCTCTGCGGCGGCTCTTGCGAGCGCGCACTCGGAGACACCCTCGCCCGTATGCGAGCAATCGCCGTAGCGGCACTTGCCGAGGTAGGTGCGGAACTCGCGGAAGGTGGAAAAGAGATCGTCAAGCGAATAGAAGTCAAATCGCGCGAAATCTATGAGCGAGAAGCCGGGTGTGTCGGCGAGATAGCCCGTGTCTCCGCCATCGCCGAGCGGGAAGATCTCAACGTGGCGCGTGGTATGGCGGCCGCGCTCGATCTTGCGCGAGATCTCTGCCGTTTTGAGCGAGAGATTCGGGAAGAGCTTATTCATAAGAGTGGATTTTCCAACGCCCGACGCTCCTGCAAAGGCGGCGGTCTTGCCGTCCTTTATCTTCTCTTCTATGTAGCGCGAGAGCGCCTCCGTGCCCTCGCCCGATTCCGACGAGGTAACGAAGACGTCGAGGCCTGCGAGGCGGTAGATGCCCTCGTATTCCTCTGCGCCGTCGCCGATATCCGACTTCGTGATGACGACCACGGGCTCGATGCCGCAGTGCTCTGCGATGGATATGAGCTTATCGACGGTCTCTATGACGGGGCTCGGCTTTGCCGCAGCGAAAACTATAAACAGGTAGTCTAGATTCGCCATCGGGGGACGTATAAGGGCGCAGGAGCGCTCGCGCACGGCGGATATGACGATGCCGTCGGGGGTGGAATCGTCTACCGTCACCGTGACGTTATCGCCGACGAGCACCTTGTCCTCATCGCGCTTGAGATTACCCTTCGCGCGACAGGATATGACCTCGCAGGTATCAAATATTCTCACGTCGAAGAGGCCGCCGAGGCCCTTCACTACCTTTCCGTTCTTCTCTGTTATCAATCTTGTTCCTCTTTTTTACAAAATGTAAACTTTAGTTGTCATTTTTCTCGGTCAGAGCCTTTCTGCGAAGCTGACCGCAGGCGGCGTTAACGTCTGAGCCGAGACGGCGTCTGACGGTCGCCACAACGCCGAGCGAATTGAGTATATCGGCAAAGGCGTTGGCAGAGCCGACGCTACCCGCAACGAATCCCGTCTCCTTGACCTCGTTGACTCGGATGAGGTTGACGTGTATGGGCGCGCCGGTGCCGCGAAAGGCATTCTTCAACACCGAGGCGAGAAGTCTCGCGTCCTCCTCGGTATCGTTCTTGCCCGAGATGAGCGTGTACTCGAAGGAGATTCGTCTGCCCGTGCGCTTGTAGTAGCTGACGCAGGCGGCGAGGAGCTCGTCGATATTCCATTTCTTGTTGACGGGCATGATCTCGGATCTGCGCTCGTCGGTCGCGGCGTGAAGCGATATGGAGAGCGTTATCGGGAGCTCCTCCTCTGCAAGACGGAGGATGCCGGGAACGACACCGCAGGTGGAGAGCGAGATATGGCGGTAACCGATGTTAAGGCCGCGCTCGTCACCGACAAGGCGAAGGAATTTCACCACGTTGTCGAAGTTGTCAAGAGGTTCGCCGATGCCCATCATAACCACGTTGGAGATGCGCTCGCCGCTATCTCTCTGTGCCACGGTTATCTGTCCGAGAAGCTCGGAGGGCATAAGGTCGCGCTCCTTTCCACCTATGGTGGAGGCGCAGAATTTACATCCCATACGGCAACCGACCTGACTTGAGATGCACAGGGTGTTGCCGTGCTTGTATTTCATTAGAACGCTCTCGATGCAAGCGCCGTCGTGAAGCTCGAAGAGATACTTCACCGTGCCGTCTATCTGCGACACAAGGCGCTCTCTGACGCGAGGAAGGCTATCGATGGTTTCGTTTGCGAGTCTTTCACGCAGAGCCTTGGAGAGCGTGGTGATGTCCGATATGGGAGTTCCCTGCGCTATGGCTGAGAACACCTGCTTTGCTCTGAACTTCGGCTCGCCAATGGAGAGGAAGTAGGAGAGCAGCTCCTCCTCGGTCATTGAATAAAGGTCGGGTTTGATTTCGGTCATTTTACCTGTCCCTTCTGATAAGTGCAATGTAGAAGCCGTCTGTACCGTGGACGTGGGGGTAAAGAGTCAGCTCGCCGCGGGTGCTGTGAAGCTCGCCGACGGCGAAATCAACCGCCGAAAAATCGGGGTGAGAGGCGAGAAAACTTAACACGGTATCGGTGTTCTCGCGTTTTTCGAGCGTGCAAGTAGAAAATGCGAGCACTCCGCCGACCTTGAGATAGGAGGCGGATTTCTCAAGAATTTCTGAGCTCAAGGCACAGAGCTCGTCCACGACGGCGATGTCCTTATAGCGCAGGTCGGGCTTTTTTGCAAGCACGCCGAGACCCGAGCAAGGAACGTCGCAGATGACTCTATCGGCTCTGCCGATAAGCTCGGCGCGCGGTGCGGTAGCATCCTGCTCCGAGACCGAAATAGACGTAAGTCCAAGTCTATCTCTGCCGCCCTCGATAAGCGAGAGCTTGCTTGAGTGAAGGTCGAAGGAATGTATCTCTGCCTTATCGCCCGAGAGAATAGCCGAGGCAAAGCTCTTGCCGCCGGGGGCGGAGCAAACGTCGACAACGAGATCGCCCTCGCGCGCTGAAAGTGCCTGCGCGGCTACCGCAGATGCGGTATCCTGAACGAAGAAGAGCCCCTCGTCAAAGCCGAAGAGGCTTCTCGGATCGACCGAGCCATCAATTCTGACGGTGATCGGTGAGAGCTCGCTTGCGTGGGCAGAATAGCCCTGCTCCGAGAGGCGGCTCGCAAGCTCGGCGGGCGTAATTTTAAGCGTATTTACCGTAATGTCGGTGTAATTTGCCGCCTCAAAGGCAAGAAGCAGGCGCTCGCACTCCTCCTCGCCGAGCGCCTCGATAAAGCGCTTAACGGTGGCCTGGGGATAGGAATATTTCACCGAAAGGTGTCGCGCGACGTTCTTCTTTCTGTCGGGAAGAGGGAGAGAGTCCTTCTCTCTTGCCGCGCGGCGAAGGACGCCGTTGACAAATGCGCGCTCGCCCTGATTTTTTGCAAGCTTAACCGTCTCTGCGACGGCGGCGAAATCGGGTACTGCGCTCATGTGCAGAAGCTGACAGAGCCCGAGGCGCAGAATATTCCTGACTCTTGGTGCTATCTCGTCGATACCGCGGCCCGCGAGGTAGCCGATATAATAGTCGTAGGTTATCTTATGCTCCACCGTGGTGTAAAGGAGGGCCGTAACGATGGCCTTATCCTTTCGGGAGAGTGTGTCGGTCAGGTGGGAGGAGATAGCCAGATTCGCGTACTTGCCTCCCTCCTCTATATCGCAAAGGAGACGGAGAGCAATTTCTCTCTGTGTCATTATTCCAAAACGTCGCCTACCGCGAGCTTTCTGCCGCGGAGGAGATCTCCTGCGCTCATTCTACCCTTGCCCTCGGGAATGACCGAGAGCACCTTGAGTGCGCCCTCGCCGCAGGCAACTGTGAAATAGCCCTCGCCCGTGGCATCGGCGTCGATAACTCTGCCTGCCTCGCCCTTTGCATTGATGGGCAGAGCCTTGCAGATCTTGAGCATCTTGCCGTTATGGTAGGCGAACGCGCCGGGAATGGGTGTTACGCCGCGGATGTTAAAATCGAGCTCGCGAGCCGATTTTGTAAAGTCTAGTTTACAATCCGACTTCTCTATCTTCTCTGCATAGCAGGCGAGCGAGTCGTCCTGGGGGATAGGCGTGATCTCACCGCGCTCGAGTGCTGTGGCGGTCCTCGAGAGCAGTCTGCCGCCGACAGCCGCCGATGTATCGTGAACGACCTCAAAGTCGTCCTCGGGGCCGATCGGGAACTCCTCTACCATAAGGATGTCGCCGGTATCAAGTCCCACGTCCATCTGCATAACGGTAACGCCGGTCTTGGTCTCGCCGTTCATTATGGCTCTCTGCATCGGGGCGGCGCCTCTGTACTTGGGCAGAAGCGAAACGTGGGCGTTGATGCAGCCGTACTTGGGGTAAGAAAGCACCGACTCAGGCAGAATCTTGCCGTAGGCAACGACGCAGATGAGGTCGGGATCAACCTCTGCGAGAGTAGCGGCAAAGGCCTCGTCGCGCAGGGTCTTCGGTGTATAAACAGGGATACCGAGCTCGGTAGCTCTTGCCTTGACGGCGGTAGGAGTCATTACCTTACCTCTGCCGCGGGGCTTATCCTCGCCGGTAACGCAGGCAACGACGTCGTGACCGTCCGAAACCAGCTGATCAAGGCAGGTTGAGGCGATCTCGGGCGTGCCCATAAACATAATACGCATAATTTTCTCCTTTTAGCCGAGCTCGTCGGGAGAGAGCTCGCGGATCTGCGAATCGATATAGAGCTTGCCGTCGAGGTGGTCGCACTCGTGGCAGATAGCTCTTGCGAGAAGTCCCTCGCCGTGAAGATCGTACTCCTTGCCGTGACGGTCAAGGGCTCTGACGGTAACTGCGGCAGGACGCTTGGTGATGCCGTACTTGCCGGGGTTGGAAAGACAGCCCTCACACTCCTCCTGATTGCCGGAATAGGCAATGATCCTCGGGTTGATAAGGACGTAGACCTCACCCTCCTCGATCTCGATGACGACGATTCTGCGAAGAACGCCTACCTGCACTGCCGCAAGTCCGCATCCGCCCGCATCGCGCATAGTGTCGATCATATCGTCGATGAGTCTGTCGATTCTCGGGGTGATCTCGTCAACGGGACGAGAGGTCTTTCTTATCATAGGATCGTCGAATTTTACTATTTTGAGTATTGCCATTTTCGTTACCTTTCCTGGATTTTTGTGATTTAATTTTACACGGTAAGGGGGTTAAGGTCAACCGAGAGTGTCACACCGCGCTTTGCGGCGAACTCTGTGAGCAGCTCTGCGAAGAGTCGTCTTGAGCGAGCGGAGAGTCGGCACTTAATTACCGTGCGCATTCTGTATTTTTCATTTAGCTTATAGACCTGCGCCTCAAAGGGTCCGTAGACGATGAAGGGGAGGTCGGAATATTCGGATTTTAATTTTTCCTCTATTCTCACCGAGAGCTCCTTTGCCGCGGTGGCAAGGACGTCCTCGCTATCCGAGGTGAGCGTCAGCTGAACCATATCGCAAAACGGCGGATAGGAAAGCTCGCGGCGGATGGCTATCTCGCCCTCGTAGAAGCTATCGTAATCCTGCCTGCAGGCAAGACGGATGGTCTCGTTGTACGGCGAGTAGGTCTGTATGACGGCTCTGCCGCCCGACTTGGCTCTGCCGGCTCTGCCGATGACCTGCGCGAGAAGCGAGAAGGTGCGCTCGGCGGCCCTGAAGTCGCTGACGTAGAGCGATGTGTCGGCAAGTGCGACACCGACGAGGGTGACCTTCGGGAAATCGTGTCCCTTGGCGACCATCTGCGTGCCGAGGAGAATATCCGCCCTCTCGGCTCTGAAGTCCTCGAGCATTCTGTCATAGGCGAGCTTGGTGCCGGTGGTGTCGGCATCCATTCTCATAACCTCCATATCGGGCAGGTATTTCTCGAGCTCGCCCTCAAGCTTCTGCGTGCCGAAGCCGAGGAAGGAGAGTTTATCCGATGAGCAGGAGGGACAGGTATGACGCGGCGGCTCGGTATGGCCGCAAAGGTGGCAAAGAAGCTTTCCGCCTCCTGCGCCCGAATGATAGGTAAGCGAGACCGAGCATCGCGGACAGATGAGAACCTCGCCGCACTCCTTGCAGCTGACCTGGCTCGAGAAGCCGCGTCGGTTAAGGAAGAGTATCGCCTGCTCGCCGTTCTCATAGACCTCAGAGAGCGACTTCATAAGTCGGTCGCTGATGGGTGTCAAATTACCTGCGCGAAGCTCCTCGCGCATATCTACGACGATCGCCTCGGGCAGAGAAAATCCGCCGTAGCGCTCGCGCATAGGCACAAGCGTGTAGGTGCCGCGCTCTGCCTTATAGAAGCTCTCAATCGAGGGGGTTGCCGAGGCGAGAAGCATCAGGGCACAGCTCTTGCCGCATCTGTAGGCGGCGACGTCGCGCGCGTGATACTTGGGATCTGATTCGGATTTATAGGTGTGCTCGTGCTCCTCGTCGATGACGATGAGTCCGATATTGTCAAGCGGTGCGAAGATCGCCGAGCGAGTGCCGATAACGAGGTCGACCATACCGCCCTTGATCCTGCGCCAGGCGTCAAGGCGCTCTCCCTGCGAGAGCGAGGAGTGTATGACCGCGACTCTGTCACCGTAACGCGAGCAGAAGATCGACACCGTCTGCGGTGTGAGCGATATCTCGGGTACGAGCATTATGACCGACTTGCCGTCGTCTATGGTGCGGTCGATCGCCTTCATTATGACCTTGGTCTTGCCCGATCCTGTCACGCCGTAAAGAAGCGCCGCGCGTGCGGCATCCTCGGAGTAGAGGCCTTCGATAGTAGTATATGCCGCACTCTGCACGGGGCTCAGCTCAATGGGCTCGCGCACCTCGGGCGTTTTGTAGCCCGAATAGGGATTGCGGTAGAGCTCTGACTCTGATATTTCGATAAGACCGCGTGTACGCAGGGCGGTAATATGCGAAGCATTTACGCCAGGCTGTGATCGCAGAAGATCGTAGTCGGCAGAGCCCACGTCCATAAGGAATGCGAGGGCAATTCTCTGCCCCTCTGCGCGAATACCTGCCCTGCCCGTGGCGGCGAGCGCCGCCTCTGCCGCGGATCTATCAACCGCGAGGGTGCAGGTGCGTCTGCGAAGCTCGGTCAGGGGCGCTGTCAGAGCGCCGGGTGGCAGGATAGTTCTCACCGCCTCGCCGAGCGTACAGAGCGTGTGCTCCTTCAAAAATAGGCATAGCCCGAGCATCTCCTCATTCAAGGAAAATCGGCCGTGGGCGACCGATAGCACGGGCTTGATTCCCTCGCCTGCAGGCTCGTCGGTCATAGATATGACGATGCCGAGGCGAGTACTATTCGATTTGCCAAACGGGACTCTCACAAGATCGCCGCATCTGACCGTGTCCTCCGCAGAATAGTCGAAGGGGCGGTCAAGGTGATACGGCGCGTCGAGAATGTGTACTCTGCAAAGCATTCCGTATCACCTCCTGACGTCGCCTTGCGCGAAATTGTCGTATTTTTCCTCTAGGAAAGCTCGATTAGTTCTCCTTGGGATGAACCATACGGAATCTGCCCGACTCAAGATCTGCGATGGCGATCTTAACCGCCTTCTTATCCTTGTAATCGGGATCGATGAGTGCCGAGAGAGGCTTGTCGGTCTCGTGATTGTCGATCATCTTCTGTGCCTTTGCTCTCATCTCAACGTACTCGTCGGTAACGATGCGCGCGCACTTTGCTACGCCGACAACAAGCTCGTAGCGGTTGAACTCACCCTTAGTAAGCTGTTCGATAGTGGGGTAAATCATGGTTTTCTCTCTTTCTTTTATGTGAAAATTTTTATTATTTACTCTTCTTCTGCCTCGGAGTCGTCTGCCTCGTCGGTTGCAAGTCTGTTGGTGATGGTCTCTGCCTGAATTGCCGAGAGGATAACGTGCTCGGAGTCGGTGATTATGACGGCACGGGTACGTCTGCCGCATGAGACGTCGATAACTCTGCCGTCGTCGCGTGCGTCCTGAACAAGTCTCTTGATAGGCGCGGAATCGGGCGCGGCAATGGCAACTATTCTGCCTGCCGAGACCATATTACCGAAGCCGATGTTTATGAATTTCATATTAAAATCCTTTCATTTGGAGGTGCAGGTTTTCGCGGAAAACTCTGCCGCGATTCGCCAAAATTTATTCGATGTTTTGAACCTGTTCTCTGATTTTCTCAAGCTCGCCCTTCATATCTACGACGATGCGTGCGATGCGAGCGTTGTTAGCCTTCGAGCCGATGGTGTTGGTCTCGCGGTTGAGCTCCTGCATTAAGAAATCGAGCTTTCTGCCCGAGGGCTCGCCGAGCGCGGCGATGCTGTAGAAGGCATCGAAATGAGAGCGAAGTCTGACAAGCTCCTCGTCGATAGCGATCTTATCCGCCCAGACGGCACACTCGGTGAGGAGTCTCTGCTCGTCAACGGTGACCTCGAAGCTGCCGAGGATGTTTCTGATCCTGGTCTCGAGCTTATCGCGGTAGCCGACGGTGTCCTCCTTCGAGATTGCCTCGACCTCATTCGAGTAGGCGCGAACCTGCTCGATCTTGGCCTTGATGTCCGCCTCGAGCTTTGCTCCCTCGGCCTCACGCATTGCGGTATAGCCTGCGATCGCCTCGTCGATGACGGGCACAAGCTCTGCCCAAGCGGCGTCCATATCCTCCTCGGGATTTGCCGAGCGGAGAATGTCGGGGTTGAGTCTGACAAGGGTGGAGACGCTCACGTCGTCCCTGACCTCAAGGTCGCTCGAGAGTCCGCGGAGTGCGTCAAGATATGCGCGCGCAAGGTCGGTGTCGACCGAGAGCTCGCCGGTAGCACCCGACTTATTCTGCACGGTGATGAAAACGTCGATCTTGGCTCTCGCCACGGCGTTCTGCTTGATATAGGATTTAATCTTCTCCTCGAGCGCGAGATAAACTCTCGGCATCTTGACGTTGCAGTCAAAGAAGCGCGAGTTGACACTCTTGATCTCGACGGTTATATCCTTTCTTTCACCCTCACGGCGTCCTCTGCCGAAGGCGGTCATGCTTTTAATCATTTTTCTCTTCCTTCTTCTTGGTTTTTCGTCTGCCGGCACGCTTCTCAATATTATTGATCTCGGAGATAAAGGATTCCAAGTCCTGGAACTCGCGGTAAACCGATGCAAATCTTATGTAGGAGACGGTATCGATCTCCTTGAGCTTTGCCAAAACCATCTCGCCGATGTCCTGAGAGGAGATCTCCTCAACTATGGAGTTCTGAAGCTCGGTCTCGATAGCGACTGCTATCTCCTCGGCGTTTACGGGGCGCTTCTGGCATGCACGCTCGATACCCATTATGAGCTTGTGCTTGTCGAAGAACTCGCGCTTGCCGTTTCTCTTCACCACGTAGATCGGAACGGTGTCGACGACCTCGTAGGTGGTAAATCTCTTTCCGCAGATGGTACACTCACGGCGGCGCTTGATGCTCGCGCCGTCCTCAATGGGACGCGAATCAAGAACGCGGGAATCGTGATGGTTGCATGCAGGACATTTCATAGTTGTCGTTTCTCCTATATAATAACGTGCGCGTCTAAAATTTTACATTACATTATATCATATTTTTTTAAAAAAGTAAAGGGTAAATACAAAAAAATATTCCCCGAGGCGAGCGTGTGCCTCGGGGATGGCGCATAAAATGTAAAGTTTAATTTACATAATTTGCATTTAGTGGTGGGGCGTGTTAATTTTCGCCCTTTTTCTTGAAGAGATTATCGAGCGCGGGAATGCGCATTTTCGAGAAGAATTTGAAGGTCATGGGCCACACGATTCCGGCAAATGCGACGATGAGGAAGTATCTGACGCCGCGTGCTACGAACTCGTTGCCGAAGAGAAGCTCGAGGGGCTTCGAGAGTCCCGACTTGATGCCGAGGACGATGCCGAGACCTACCGCCGCCTTGATGATCTGTGCATACCAGGGGGCATTTGTCTCGAACTTGGTATAATGCTTATCGATAAGATAAACGGGCAGAAGGCAGAGGGTGCAGGCGAAGAGCGTTGTGCCGTTCTTTCTCGCGCTATAGAGATTGTGGGGATCTATGCCCTCCTCGGGAACGAGGAATGCATAAAGCAGAAGTCCTATGGAAAGAGCGATGGAGATCGCCGAGACGATAGGCATATACTTGTGGAATCTCTCCTCGGAGGAGAATACGGGATAAAGGATAAAGAGCATCGCCGCCGCAATAAGAAGCGAAACGCAGACGTCGGCAGGAGTATGAACGCCGAGGTACATACGCGAGAATGCCACAAGAACGATGATAACGACGCATACTATCGAGAACCAGCGGCGCTTTGAGGTCGCGCCGATAGCACCGAAGGTGCCTGCGATGTTCTGTGTATGTCCAGAGGGGAAGGAGTAGCCTGTGGCCTCCTCAACCGCGCTATCAACTACGGTAAAGCCGGGATCCTTAACCCAAGGGCGAGGCACCTTACAAATAAGCTTGAGTGCCTGATTGAGAACGGTGCCGATAAGGCCCGTGATAAGGATGTAGTAGCCTCTGTACTTATCTACACACCAGAAGAAGATTATCGCGAGGGCGAGGAAGATAGTTTCCTCACCGAGATGGGTGATCGTCGAGAAGATAAAATCAAGGATCGGATTTCTGATCTTTTCAAGCAGATATAAAAATTCCATATTGCTCCTTTTCCGAGAGTCTTGCTCTCTTTAAATATAAATTTTCGAAATTGCAGTCTGCTCTTATTTTAAAATATGGCGCAAACGGAAGCCGTGTGCGCCATATTCGTATTCTTTATAAAATTACGGAGTAAGTCTGTTAGGACCGCGGAAGAGGAACTGAACCTCCTTGATGGAAAGACCAAGGAAGAGCATGGTGAGACGGTCGATACCGATACCGAATCCGCCGTGAGGAGGACAGCCGTACTTGAAGAACTCAAGATAGAACTTAACGTCCTCTGCAAGTCCCTTCTCCTCTGCCTGCGCCTTGAGAACCTCGTATCTGTGCTCTCTCTGTGCGCCGGTAGTGATCTCAACGCCACGCCAGATAAGGTCGTAGCCCTGGGGAACGCCCGCCTCGTCGCGCATGTGATAGAATGCGCGCTCCTTGGCGTCGTAGTCGGTGATGAAGAGGAATTCGTGGTCGAACATATCGCGGCAGAGCTGCTTTGTCATTCTCTCTGCCTCGGTGGTGAGGTCGCCCTTGAGCTCATCGGGAACGGTGTAGCCGTATCTTGCCTCAAGCTCGGCATAAACGTCACGGAGCTTCATTCTGGGGAAAGGAAGCTTCGGAACTACGAGCTCCTCGCCGTAGAGCTCTGCAAGCTCTGCGCCGTGTGCCTCCTTAACCTTTGCGATCGCGTAGGCAACGAGCTCCTCCTCCATCTTCATAACGTCCTCGAAGGAGTCGATGTAGGAGAACTCAAGATCGAAGCCGGTGAACTCGGTCGCGTGCTTGTTGGTATAGGACTTCTCTGCTCTGAATACGGGGCCGGTCTCGAAAATGCGCTCGAGGCCCGACGCCATAGCCATCTGCTTATAGAACTGAGGAGACTGCGCGAGGTATGCGGTGGTATCGAAGTACTTAACCGCGAAAACGTCGGAGCCCGACTCACTTGCAGCGGCAATGAGCTTGGGGGTGTGGATCTCAACGAAGTTGCGCTCCACGAGGAACTCACGCATAGCGGCGGTGAGGGTAGTCTGAAGCTTCAGCATAAGGTGGTTCTTGTCGCGGCGAAGGTCGATCCAACGGTAGTCCATCTTAACGTCGATGTCGGAGTCGTCCTTGATGGGAAGTGCCTCTGCGATGGACTCGATCTTCATCGAGGTGGGGTACATCTCCTTGCCGCCCATCTTAACGTACTCGCTGGCAACGACCTCGCCCTCGAAGCTAACGACAGAGTGGATGGTAAGCTGATCGAGCAGCTCGTTGAACTCGGGATGCTCCTCCTTGACGATGGTAACCTGGAGCTTACCGGTAATGTCCTTCACAACGATAAAGGCCATATTCTTCTTATTGCGGAAATTCTCAACGAAGCCCTGAACGCGACACACGCCGGGGACAACGTCCTTAATGTATGTTCTTTCCATATCAAAAAATCCTTTCGGCATATTTTTCTTTTTATATTTTATCACAAAAAAATCCCGTTTGCAATAGGCAGACGGGATTTTTCTACATTTATTATATAATTTCAGGGCGTATTTTGAGATTGGCGCATCAAAGATAATTGTCGCTACCGAGATAGAGGTCGCGCTTCTCTTCCTCGGTGAGATTGTCGATGTCGAGGCCTGCGCGCATAGCCGTCCAGGCGCGGTTGGGTACGGGGGGATTGAAAGCGGGCAGACCGATCTCGGGATTATTGATGCCGGGGACAGACTGTGTGGTGGGGTAGCCGTATCTGCCGTCGACGTCGTTCTTAATGTCGAGTTTTTTATTCTTTTGATTCTTATTATCCTTCATAGTAGCATCCTTTCTTGCGTTTGTGGTAAGGCTAGTTTCTCTCGTTTTTGCACAAATATACCACGGCGTGTTGATTTTTGCCGCGAAATATGATAAAATGAGTAAAAATGCGAGAGGAGGGATATGCTATGCTTTACAAAAACCTCAGCGGTTATTTCAGAGAAAAGTACGGAAAAAGGCTCGGCAAGATCTGCATTGACGGCGGATTCTCCTGCCCTAACCGCGACGGCGTCTGCGGTACGGGCGGTTGTATTTACTGCGGCGAGCGCGGCGCAGGCGAGCATATTGTGCCTACACTCTCCATCGACGAGCAGGTGAGGTCGGCGCTTGAAAATGCGGCGCGCGATGACCTTTTCGTCGCGTATTTTCAGAATTTCACCAACACCTACGCCGACGTTGATACCCTGAAGGCGCGCTATGATGCCGCGCTCATTGACGAGCGAATAAGGGTGCTCGCTATCGGCACTCGCCCCGACTGTATCGACGAGGAAAAGGCCGCCCTGATCGCATCGTATAAGGACAGAGTCGACGTGTGGGTGGAGCTCGGACTTCAGACCTCGAGCGACGCGACGGCCGAGGTAATCAACCGCGGCTACAAGACCGAGGTCTTCGACCGAGCGGTGGATATCCTGCATTCACACGGCATACCCGTGGTGGCGCACATGATAATCGGACTTCCCGGTGAGAGCGAGGCTGATGCGCTCGCGACCGCCGAGCACCTGGCGAAAAGGACGCTCTTCGGCGTGAAGCTGCACTCGATCTACGTGATGGAGGGCACGGCGCTCGCCGATATGTACGCTCGTGGCGAATACACGCCGCCGAGTCTCGACGAGTATGCAAAAATAGCGGCGAAAGCTCTCGCCGTGATCCCTGCCGAGACCGTGATCCACCGCCTGACAGGCGACTGTCCGCGCGATATGCTGATCGCGCCCGATTGGAACGCCGACAAGCACAAAATAATAGAAAAAATCAAAGAATATATGGAAGAAAACGCACTCAAACAAGGAGTGCATTACAAAAAGCCGTCTGCGGAATAACCGCAGGCGGCTTTGGTTTTTTGTTCAAAATATTACTTGTAGTACTTAACCATAGACTCGAACATCTTAATGTCGTACTCGCCGTATACGTTGCGGTAGAGGCCGCCTGCGATACGCTCGGAGTGGCCCATCTTACCGAATACGCGTCCGTCGGGCGAGGTGATACCCTCGATAGCGAGAGTCGAGCCGTTGGGGTTGTAGTCGATATCGTAGGTCGCGTTGCCGTCGAGGTCAACGTACTGTGTAGCGATCTGACCGCCCTCGATGAGAGCCTTTACGGTCTTCTCGTCGGCGAGGAACTTGCCTTCACCGTGAGAGATCGGCACGTTGTAGACGTCACCGACGTTCGTAAGTGCGAGCCAGGGGGACATATTGGATGCGATTCTCGTTCTGACGATCTTGGACTGGTGACGCGCGATGTTGTTGAAGGTAAGAGTGGGACAGGACTCGTCGGTGTCGATGATTCTGCCGAAGGGAACGAGACCGAGCTTGACGAGTGCCTGGAAGCCGTTACAGATACCGCACATAAGACCGTCGCGGTTGTCGAGAAGGTCGGTGACCGCTGCCTTTACTGCCGCGCCGCGGAAGAACGCGGTGATGAACTTACCCGAGCCGTCGGGCTCGTCGCCGCCCGAGAATCCACCGGGAACGAAGATCGCCTGGGACTCGCCGATCTTCTTTGCAAAGCTGTCGGCGCTTCTCTTGATGCCGTCTGCCGAGAGGTTGTTGATAACGAATATCTCGGGCAAAGCACCTGCGTCACGAACCGCCTTGGCCGAGTCGTACTCACAGTTAGTGCCGGGGAATACGGGGATAAGAACGCGAGGCTTCGCGCACTTGATGGCAGGTGCTACTCTTGTTTTTGCCTCATAGCTTACGGTCTTTATCTCTGCCACGGGGCTCTCGATATTGCAGGAGTAAACGCTCTCAAGCTTGTCCTCGTAAGCGCCGAAGAGGCTACCCGTGTTAAGTTTTTCGCCATTAAATGTGATTTCTGCTCTGTCGGTAACGTAGCCTACGGTCTTGCCGAGATCGATGTCCTCGGCGAGCTCAAGGACGAACGCGCCGTACCTATAACCGAAGATGCACGAGGGGCACATACCCGAGTCAAAGTCGAAGCCGAAGCCGTTACCCATAGCCATCTTCATTACCGCCTCGGCAACGCCGCCCGCGGTGGGAGTGTACGCCGCGAGGACCTTGCCCTCGCGCATAAGAGAGGTAACCTTATCGAAGAGCGCGAGGAGAGACTCCTTCTTTGGAAGTCCTGCCTCGTCATACTCGGGAGCGAGCATAACGACCTTACTGCCTGCGCGCTTGAACTCGGGGGAGATGACGTTTTCGCACTTGTCGGTAGTGACCGCAAAGGAGATGAGCGTGGGAGGAACGTCGAGCTTCTCAAAGGAGCCGGACATAGAGTCCTTACCGCCGATAGCCGCGATGCCGAGATCCATCTGTGCGCGGAATGCGCCGAGGAGTGCCGAGAGAGGCTTGCCCCATCTCTTAGGATCGCGAAGCGGCTTCTCAAAGTACTCCTGGAAGGTGAGGTAGGTGTCCTCGAAGGACGCGCCGGTTGCAATAAGCTTTGCCGCCGACTCTACGACGGCAAGATACGCGCCGTGGTAGGGGCTCTTCTCGGAAATATAGGGGTTGTAGCCCCAGGACATAAAGGATACGGTATCGGTGTGAGCCTTCTCTACCGATATCTTGTGAACCATTGCCTGAATGGGAGTTCGCTGATACTTACCGCCGAAGGGCATCAGTACCGTGCCTGCGCCGATGGTGGAATCAAATCTCTCGGAGAGACCGCGCTTCGAGCAGGTGTTGAGGTCGGTGGCAACCGCCATCATACCCTCGGTAAAGCTCTTCGGGAGCTCCTTGTTATAATCCTCGATCTTTGCGGTCTCGATATCGATGTGCTTCTCTGCACCGTTGGAGTTGAGGAAGTCGCGGCTGATATCGACGATGGTCTTGCCATTCCAGGTCATAGTGAGTCTGCCCTCTGCCTTGACCGTAGCAACTACGGTTGCCTCAAGGTTCTCGGATGCGGCAAGAGCGAGGAATCTATCCTTATTCTCGGGCTCGATAACGACAGCCATTCTCTCCTGCGACTCGGAGATCGCAAGCTCGGTGCCGTCGAGGCCGTCATATTTCTTGGGTACTGCGTTGAGGTCGATGTCAAGGCCGTCTGCAAGCTCGCCGATAGCAACCGAAACGCCGCCTGCGCCGAAGTCGTTACAACGCTTGATCATAGCCGATGCCTCGCCGTTTCTGAAGAGGCGCTGAAGCTTTCTCTCCTCGGGGGCGTTACCCTTCTGCACCTCTGCGCCGCAGTTCTCGAGCGACTTGAGGTTATGGGATTTCGATGAGCCGGTAGCACCGCCGCAGCCGTCGCGGCCTGTTCTGCCGCCGAGAAGAACTACGAGGTCGCCGGGTGCGGGAACCTCGCGGCGAACGTTAGCGGCGGGAGCGGCGGCGATAACTGCGCCGACCTCCATGTGCTTTGCCGCGTAGCCGTCGTGGTAGATCTCGTCAACGATGCCGGTCGCAAGACCGATCTGGTTACCGTAAGAGGAGTAGCCTGCCGCCGCGGTGGTAACGATCTTTCTCTGGGGAAGCTTACCCTCGAGAGTCTCGGAAAGAGGCTTCAAGGGATCTGCCGCGCCGGTAAGACGCATTGCGCCGTAAACGTAGGAGCGTCCCGAAAGAGGATCGCGGGTCGCGCCGCCGATGCAGGTTGCCGCGCCGCCGAAGGGCTCGATCTCGGTAGGATGGTTGTGAGTCTCGTTCTTGAAGAGGAGAAGCCAGGGCTCCTTTACTCCGTCGACGTCTACCTCGATCTTAACAGTGCAGGCGTTGATCTCCTCGGACTCATCGAGCTTTGTGAGCTTGCCGCACTTTTTAAGGCACTTTGCGGCGATGGTGCCGATGTCCATAAGATTGATGGGCTTGGTTCTGCCGATATACTCGCGCGCGGAGATATACTCGCGGTATGCTTCGTCGAGAATCGCGTCCTCGAACTTGACCGAATCAACGGTGGTGAGGAAGGTGGTATGACGGCAGTGATCCGACCAATAGGTGTCGATCATCTTAATCTCGGTGATGGTGGGACACCTGCCCTCGGACTTGAAGTAGTCCTGGCAGAACTTGATATCGCCCTCGTCCATAGCAAGTCCCATATCGGCGATGAAGGCCGCAAGACCTGCCGCATCAAGGTCGAGGAAGCCGTCGAGAGTCTTGACCTCGGTGGGTATGGCGTACTCTGCCTTAAGGGTCTCCTTCTCGTCGAGAGATGCCTCACGGGACTCGACGGGGTTGATAACGTGCTTCTTGATGCGCGCGAGATCCTCGTCCGAGATATTGCCGTAGAGCATATAGACCTTTGCGCTCTGAACGCCGGGCTTATCGCCCTGGGATATAAGCTGAATGCACTGTGCGGCGGAGTCTGCTCTCTGATCGAACTGACCGGGGAGATACTCGGTGGCAAATACTATAGCGCCGTCAGAGTCGAGCTCGGAGTAAACGTCATCGAGCTGTGGCTCGGAGAATACCGTGCCGATAGCGTAATCGAAGAGCTCCTTCGTAATATTCTCTGCATCGTAACGGTTGAGGAGGCGGAGCTTCTCTACGCTATCAATGCCGAGGAAGGTCCCAATCTCCGAGAGGAGTGCTCTTGCCTCGTTGTCGAGGCCGCACTTTTTTTCTACGTAAACGCGATAAACCATTGTTTTATCCTTTCTTCGCAAGAAGAGCTCTTGCGCCTATATCGTGGCGGTAATATGCATTGCCGAATTTAACCGACGTGACCTTGCCGTATGCCGACTCGATAGCCGACTCGAGAGTATCGGAGACGGCGGTAACGCCGAGAACTCTGCCGCCTGCGGTGAGGAGTCTGCTGTCTGCGAGCTTCGCGCCTGCGACGTAGACCGAATCCTTGACCGACTCTGCGATATCAAGCTCAAAGCCCGACTCGTACGCCTCGGGATAGCCTGCCGATGCCATAATTACGCAGGCCGCGGACTTATCCGAGAACTTAACCTCGGTGTCTGCGAGAGTGCCGTCGGTGGTGGCTCTCATAACGGTGTAGAGGTCGGACTCAAGGAGAGGAAGAACTACCTGCGTCTCGGGATCGCCGAAGCGGCAGTTGTACTCGATGACCTTGGGGCCGTCCTTTGTAATCATAAGACCGAAGTAGAGGCATCCGCGGAACTCGCGTCCCTCTGCCTTCATAGCCTCGATGGTGGGAACGAAGATCCTCTTCATACACTCGTCGGCAACCGCCGCGGTGTAATATGGATTGGGCGCGATGGTGCCCATACCGCCGGTGTTGAGGCCACAGTCACCGTCCTTCGCGCGCTTGTGATCCATAGAGGAGATCATAGGCTTAACTACCGATCCGTCGGTGAATGCGAGCACCGATACCTCGGGGCCCTCGAGGAACTCCTCGACGACGATGCGGTTACCGCTCTTGCCGAACTTGCCCTCCTCCATAATGGAGCGAACGGCGTCGGTCGCCTCTTCTCGCTTCATGGCAATGATAACTCCCTTGCCGAGTGCAAGTCCGTCTGCCTTGATAACCACGGGAATGGGACACTCGGAGACGTATTTATATGCATCCTCCGCCGACTCAAAGACCTCGTAGGTCGCGGTGGGAATGCCGTACTTTTTCATAAGATTCTTGGAGAAGACCTTGCTTCCCTCGATCTCTGCCGCCGCGGCACGAGGGCCGAAGCATGGCACGCCGACAGCCTCAAGAGCGTCAACGCAACCGAGCACCAGAGGATCGTCGGGAGCGACTACCGCGTAGTCGATCTTGTTCTCCGACGCGAACTTAACGATCGCGTCAATATCCTTTGCACCGATGGGAACGAGAGTGGCGTCCTCTGCCATACCGCCGTTGCCGGGGAGGGCAAAGATCTCTTCGATCGCCTTGTTCTCACGGAGCTTCTTTATGATGGCGTGCTCTCTGCCGCCACCGCCTACTACCATTATTTTCATTTGGTTCTCCTGGTATTTAGGAAGATTTCTCTTCTTTTCTTTCGAGAAAAGAAGCAAAAGAACTTTTAAATGGTGGATGTTTTTATGTGGCTCTGCCACACGAGGATTTTTTCTCGCGTGGCGTTTTTTGTAGGAGAGTTTGAGATGAGAATCGTCGTTCTTCTCTCCGAAGGCGCATAAAAATACGTCGAGTGGGAGAAAACGGCGGTTATCGCTCGAATTCTGCACCGCACGAGGATAAATTTTGCAAGACAAGGCGCACCGCAGAGGGCAAGGCGAAGGCGTAGTTACCTACGTCGAGCCGCACTCGAGGAGCAACACAGTATTGCGGAATTTATACCGTGTGGATTAGTGGTGGAAGAGGCGCATGCCGGTAAACGCCATTGCGATGCCATACTTATTACAGCACTCGATCACAAGATCGTCGCGGATAGATCCGCCGGGCTCTGCGATGTAGGAAACGCCGGACTTCTTCGCGCGCTCGATATTATCACTGAAGGGGAAGAAGGCGTCCGAGCCAAGTGCTACGCCACTGATGGTATCGAGGTATGCTCTCTGCTCCTCGCGGGTGAAGGGCTCGGGGCGCTCGGTAAAGTACTTCTGCCAATTACCGTCGGCGCAAACGTCCTCCTCATTCTGATTGATGTAGCCGTCGATGACGTTATCTCTGTCGGGTCTGCCGAGGGTGGGCTTGAAGGGGAGGTTCAGAACCTTGTCTGCCTGGCGTAAGAACCAGGTGTCTGCCTTGCCGCCTGCAAGACGGGTACAATGAACTCTCGACTGCTGGCCTGCGCCAACGCCGATAGCCTGACCGTCAACCGCGAAGCATACCGAGTTGGACTGTGTGTACTTGAGGGTGATGAGCGAGATGATGAGATCGCGCTTTGCCGAATCGGGCATCTCCTTATTCTCGGTAACGATGTTGGAAAGGAGTGCCTCGTTTATCTCAAAGTTATTTCTGCCCTGCTCGAAGGTAATGCCAAATACCTGCTTATGCTCGATGGGATCGGGGGTGTAGTTAGGATCGATCTTAACGATGTTGTAGCCGCCCTTTCTCTTGCCCTTGAGGATCTCAAGTGCCTCGGGCTCGTAGCCGGGAGCGATGATACCGTCGGAGACCTCGCGCGCGATCATCTTCGCGGTGGTGACGTCGCAGACGTCGGAGAGCGCAACCCAGTCACCGAAGGAGCACATTCTGTCGGTACCTCTTGCTCTTGCGTAAGCGCAAGCGAGAGGCGACTCGTCAAGGCCCTCGATATCGTCAACGAAGCAAGCCTTTTTGAGCTTATCGGAGAGAGGCACGCCTACTGCCGCGGAGGTGGGAGAAACGTGCTTGAAGGAGGTAACTGCAGGAAGTCCGAGTGCCTCCTTAAGCTCCTTGACAAGCTGCCAGGAGTTGAATGCATCAAGGAAGTTGATGAAGCCGGGGCGTCCGTTGAGGATCTCGATAGGAAGCTCCGAGCCATCGTGCATAAAGATCTTTGCGGGCTTCTGGTTAGGGTTACAGCCGTATTTGAGTTCAAATTCTTTCATCTTTCGTTTCTCCTTACGCGTTCTTATTTACGATTCTGGTATCGGTCTCGCCCGACTCGATGTCGATGTAGCGGACGAAGAGAGAAACCTTGATATCCTCGTTGAGATTAGTCCAGATGAGCTCGGTGAGCTCGCCGATCTCCACGGCGGGAAGCTCGAGAGTCTTGGGCTCACCCTCAAAGGAAGGAAGAGGATTGCCGTCGCAGTTGTAGGTATGAATGAACTTTGCAAATCCTGCCTTGGGGTTGGAATAAGCATAGGTGAAGCGCTCGCAGGAGGAGTCATCGCCCTCTGCCGACTTGAGTATGGACATAGCGAAGTTCATACCCTCTGCCTCGCGGCGGATGATGCCCGAGATTCTGGGGGTGAAGTTGGGAGCGTCGTCCTCGAACTCGCGGGTGCGGAGTGCCTGCTCGAAGGTCATCTGCTTATCCATAAGCTCGTAGATGGTATCAGTCTGGTCGCCGTTGGTAACGATGGTCTTATTACCGAGAACGCGGACGGGATAGTAGATGATAAGGTGGGGATCGGTCATCTTGGACTCATCAAATGCCTTGGTACGCATAGCCTCGCCCTCTGCTACGAAGACGCGGTTGCGGCTGTTCTCGCTTCTACCCATAATGAAGTATGCGGTGATAGCCTTCTTTGCGTCGGCAGATTTGCCGATTATGATACCTCTGCCGTGGTAGGCGAGGGAGTTAAGCTCTTCCTTAATGCTGGAAATCTTCATTTTCATTCTCCTATGTAAACTTTATTATCTCGTACGGTGATCTTGTCCTCGCAGAAGAGGCGGACTGCCTCGGGAAGTATCTTCCACTCTGCCTCTTCCATTATGCGAAGCTGAAGCGACTCGGGAGTGTCGTCCTCGCGCACCTCGACCGCCTTCTGCAGAATTATAGGGCCTGCATCGCACTCGGGGGTAACGATATGGACTGTTGCGCCCGAGATCTTAACGCCCTTTTCAAGCGCGGCCTCGTGGACGTGTAGTCCGTAGAAGCCCTTGCCCGAGAATGAGGGGATAAGTGCCGGGTGAACGTTGATTATTTTGTTCGGGAATGCACGGTAGACCTGCTCGTCGATGATGGTAAGGAAGCCTGCGAGAACAACGAGGTCGATATTCGCCTCGGTGAGGGTATCCGCAAGAGCGCGGGAGTAATCCGCGATGCTCTCATAGTCGCGTCTTGCGAGGACTCTGCCCTCGATGCCTGCATTTGCCGCCCTCTCGAGGGCGTAAACGCCGGGCTTGGATGCGAGAACAAGGCTGATACTGCCCGAGCCGAGCTCTCCTCTGCCCTCGGCATCAATAAGTGCCTGCAGATTCGTGCCGCCGCCCGAAACGAGAACGGCGATGCGCTTTTTATTTTGATTCATTTTCTGTTTCCTTTCCCCTTCCCAGTCGCATAAGCACCGGCAGAAGCCATCCGCCAAGGGTGTTACCGACAATTGCAACGAGCACGAAAAGAATGCTCATGGGATCAAAGCCGCCAAAGGATGCGACCGCGAAGTAATACATATCCGCCACCGAGTGCTCGAATCCGCACAGAATGAAGGTGGGAATACAGAAGATAATGCCGACGAGTGTCTTACCCTTGGCGTAGGTCTTGACCGCCGCGTACATAAGCACGCCGCAGAAGATCGCCGCGATAAGTCCGCGTATCATACCGCCCTCAAGCTTGCCGTCGCAAGCGGTGGCGGCAACGTCTATAAGCGAGGGCTTCGCAATCGCCGCGAGAATGCCGGTCAGGATAGCGCCGATCGCATTACCTGCGAGTCCGACGGCGAGTGCCATGGCACTCTTCTTGCTCGGATTTTCAATAAACAGACCGATCTTGCCGGTATAGAGGTAGAGGCCGAGTATGCAGATGACGAGGAGTGCCACCGCGAAGAGCACCGCGCCTACGACCTTATTCTCGCAGGAGAGATACACGGTGCCGCCGATGCCGACCATCATACCCGAGGCGATGCCGCCCCAAAGTGCCTGTCTTAACATAATTCGATCTTTTCTTCGCCTGCGACGATCTTACCGATCACGTAGGCCTCCTCGCCCTCGGCGGTGAGGATCTCGATTGCCGCATCAACCTGATCTGCAGGTACAACGATGCTCATACCAACGCCCATATTGTAGGTGTTGAACATATCTCTCTCGCAGATGTTGCCGGTCTTAGCAAGAAGCTCGAAGATGGGAAGCACGCGAACGGCGCTACGGTCGATCTTGGCACAGAGGCCGTCGGGAATGCTTCTCGGAATGTTCTCATAGAAGCCGCCGCCTGTGATGTGAGAGATACCCTTCACGTCAACCTTCTCAAGAAGCGCGAGCACGCTCTTGACGTAGATCTTGGTGGGGGTGAGGAGCGTCTCTGCAATGCTCTTACCGCCGAGTGCCTCGTTTGCCTCATAGAGAGATGCGGGATTCTTGTCGATCTCGAATACCTTGCGGCAGAGCGAGAATCCGTTGGAGTGCACACCGCTGGACGCGAGCGCGATAACTACGTCGCCCTCTGCCATACGGGTGTTGTCAAGGATCTTTTTCTTATCTACGATACCAACGGCGAAGCCTGCGAGGTCGTAATCCTCGAGGGGCATCATGCCGGGATGCTCTGCGGTCTCACCGCCGATGAGCGCCGCACCCGACTGAACGCAGCCCTCTGCTACGCCGGATACGATGGACGCGATCTTCTCGGGGATGTTCTTGCCGCAAGCGATATAATCAAGGAAGAAGAGAGGCTTTGCGCCACAGCAAATGATATCGTTCACGCACATAGCAACGGCGTCAATGCCGATGGTGTCGTGCTTGTCCATCAGAATTGCCATCTTGACCTTGGTGCCGCAACCGTCTGTGCCGGATACAAGCACGGGCTCTTCCATTCCCATAGGAAGACCGAAGCAGCCGCCAAAGCCGCCAACGTCGTCAAGACAACCCTCGTTTCTGGTGCGGGCGATGTGCTTCTTCATAAGCTCTACCGCCTTGTAGCCGGCGGTGATATCCACGCCTGCCTGAGCATAGCTCTCGGATCTCGAATTTTTCATTTCTCTCACCTTTCGTTGTGTATGTTATTTTTATTGTTTGTTGAACTGTGCCTCGATAGCGGCGTTCTTCTCAAGAACCTTTGCCGAGCCTGCCGCACGGGTAGCGATGAGCTTCTCGCGAAGCGACTCATCCGAGAGTGCGAGGATCTCTGCCGCGAGGTGTGCCGCATTTGCCGCGCCGTCGATAGCAACGGTAGCTACGGGAATGCCCGAGGGCATCTGAACCGTCGACCAAAGAGCGTCGACACCGCCGGTATTCTTGCAGGAGATCGGAATTCCGATACCGGGGAGCACGGTGTTAGCCGCTACCGCACCCGCAAGGTGTGCCGCCATACCTGCCGCCGCAATGATAACGCCAAAGCCGTTATCGTAAGCCGCCGATACGAAGTCTGCGGTCTCCTTCGGCGTT
>JAZRFQ010000029.1:0-7298 GCA_045643725.1 Eubacteriales bacterium
GCCTCTGCAGGAGCCTCGGCGGGAGCTGCTTCCTCTGCGGGAGCTGCCTCTCCGTCCTTGTCGATAATTGCCTGAAGTACATAAGCAAAGCTGTAAAGGGACGACTGAAGGCTGCCCATCATCTTGCCGATAAGAACTTCCTTAGAGGGAGTCTCTGCAAGAGCGATAACGCCTGCCTGATCAAGAACACCACCGTCAACGAAGCCAGCCTTGATTTCGAAGCTGTTGATCTTATCAGCAAACTGCTTCATAATCTTAGCGGGAGCGATGGGGTCGTCCTGGCTGAATGCGATAGCCGTCATACCGGAAAGGTACTGCTTCATATCACCGTAGCCTGCGATGTCGCATGCTCTACCGGTGAGGGTGTTCTTCATAACGGTGTACTCTACACCTGCCTTACGAAGAGCTACACGAAGCTCGGTATCTTCACTAACCTTAATGCCTTCATACTTCACGAGAACGCCTGCTGCAGCGGACTGCAACTTAGCTGCAAGTGCTTCAACGACTTGCTTCTTCTCTTCAAGAATCTTATTGCTTGGCATTGTTTCACCTCCATAAAAAATCAATAAAAAACATCCTTTTCCGATAAAGGCGCATAGCACCCCCGAGAAAAGGACAATCAATAATAAATATCAGATTATTCTCACCTCGGCAGGAAAGCTGATGCTTTTACCGGAACCTGCTGTCTTAGGATACCTGAAGCATTATACTACATTTTTTGATGTTTGTCAAGTGTTTTTTTGAATTTTTTTAAACTTTTTCATTTTTTTGTTTTAGGGGCCGTCTAATAAATGGGACAGCCCCGTTTTTTACACCATACCGACGAATGCGGAAGCGATGAAGAAGTACAGAATAAGTGCCACGGTATCAACGAGAGTCGTGATAAAGGGCGATGCCATAACCGCGGGGTCGAGGCCTATTCCCTTTGCCGCGATGGGCAGAAGCGCGCCTGTGAGCTTTGCGATTATGACCGTGGCAAAGAGTGCGAGCGCTACGGCGATGGCTACGGCGAGGGTCACCTCGGAATTCTGCATTATCAGTCGGTCAACGAGAAGCACCTTGGCAAAGGCGACGGCGGCAAGCACCGCACCCGTCATAAGTCCGCAGAGCGCTTCCTTTAATATAATAGGTATTATACTGCGCTTATCTATCTCGCCGAGCGATATGCTACGGATGACGGTGACCGACACCTGCGAGCCCGAGTTGCCGCCCGTGTCCATAAGCATCGGTACGAAGAGGACGAGAACTGTGGGCAAGAGCGCCTCGAATCTGTTGAGTATTGCGCTCGATAGCGTGGCAGAGATCATCAGCAAAAGAAGCCAGGGGATTCGCGCGCGGAAGAGCGCCGCAGGCGAGGTTCTGACGTAGGGGCGCGTGCCGGGTGTGACCGCCGCCATCTTGGCGAAGTCCTCCTCGCGCTCCTCGCGGAGCACCGACATTGCGTCGTCAACGGTTACGATGCCGACGAGTCTGCCCTCTCCGTCAACGACGGGCAGGGCGATAAGGCCGTAGCGTGAGAGCTTCTCTGCCACGTATTCGCTCTCGTCGGTGGTCTTGACCGACAGAAAGCTGGTCTGCATAATTTCGGAGAGCGTGACCTCGGGCTCGGAGATGAGCAGCTTCTTTGCCGAGACGACACCGAGAAGATGTCTTTTCTCATCGGTTATATATGCGGTATATATAGTCTCTTTATCGAGTGCGACGCTACGGATGTGCTCGAGTGCGGCTCCTACCGTCATATCGGCGCGCAGGCGCATATACTCGGTGGTCATGATCGCGCCTGCCGAGTCGCTTGGATACTTGAGTATCTGATTGATGGTATCGCGGTCCCCTGAATCGGTAGCGCGGATAATGCGCTTGACGAGGGCGGCAGGCATCTCCTCGATAAGGTCGACGGTGTCGTCAACGTACATCTCCGAGAGAAGCTCTGCGAGCTCGCGGTCGGTGAACAGTTCTACAAGCGAGCGCTGAAGCTCGGGCGGCATCTCGACGAAGCTCTCCGCCGCCTTCTCTTTGGAGAGGAGTCTGAAGAAGAGCGCTCTCACGTCGGGATCGCATTCCTCAAAGATGATCGCCAGATCGACCGCAGGAATCTCCTCGGTCAGGCGGCGGAAATCGGAAAATTTCTTCTCACGAAGAAAATCAGAAAGGGCAGTCGCCACGGTCTCGGCATCTGCCCTTGTTGCAAAATTCTTATTTTTTAACATAGCAGCCTCCTTTTGCGCGGAGCAAAAGAACGCGGCTGTTCCCTACGCGTTATAAGCGAAAAGAAGTGCCGCGGTAATTCTCGCCTACCGCGCGATAGTATTTTGTTGTTGTGTGCGAATTAAAACTGTCGCTTGTCATTACGCGATGTACCGCTCCCTTCTTAATATTTCCCAAAAATGAGATTTTCTAGCCTCATTATATAACAATAAGATACAAATGTCAACAGTTTTTTGTAAGAATTTTTTTGACTCCGTCAAGGTCGCCCGCACCCATAAGCATCGTGGCGCAAGGCGGCTGCTCGAGGAGCAGGAGTGCCGCCTCGGTGTCGCTCCGCGCGTAGGTTGCGCGCTCGCCTATGGCAAGGGCGAGATTTCTCGAGTCGATGCCGGCGATCGCATCCTCTCGGGCAGCAAAAACGTCGAGGAGGATCACTCTATCTGCGCGTCGAAGCGCTCTGACAAAGCCATCCCACAGTGACGCCGTTCTGGTATAAGTATGCGGACGAAAGACAACGGTGACGTGCTCGTTTCCTTGCGCGCGAACCGCATCGATGCCTGCAGCGATCTCGGTGGGATGATGAGCGTAATCATAGATTACGGGATAGCCCGAGCGCGTGGCTATCCGCTCGAGGCGGCGCGGTATGCCGCGAAAGTCGGCGAGCCTGCGTGCGGCGGTGTCGGCAGGAACTCCGAGCTCGGTGGAGAGGGCGATGGCGGCAAGGGCGTTCTTCAGGTTGAAGCTACCCGGAATCTGCAGACAGAACTCGCCGAGCGGCTCGCCTCTGTGATAAACGGCAAAGCGCGTGACGTCGCTCACAGAGAGGATCTCGTAGCGGTAGTCGGCGAGTGAGGACGCGCCGAAGCTAACGGCATTGGCCTCCGTGCCCTGCATGATTCTCGAAAGACTCTCGTCGTCGGCGTTGTAGACCGTCAGCTCCGCCGAGGTCGCAAATCTCGCGAAGGAGCGCTCAAGGGCGTGAATATCGGCAAAATAATCGGTGTGGTCGAGCTCTAGATTGAGAAGAAGGGCGACTGTCGGCTGGGTAGAAAGGAAGGCATCACGATACTCACAGGCCTCGTAAACCAGGAGGCTATCACCACCGCGAACGAGGCCGTGCTCGCCTATATCCGCTCCGCAAAGCACGGTTGGCGAAAGATCGGCGAGAAGATGCGAGAGCATCGCCGTGACCGTGCTCTTGCCGTGAGAGCCTGCGACTCCTACGGAGGCGGCGTATTCTGCGGCGAGCATACCGAGAAGCCGCGGTCGGCTGATGACCGTCTGTCCGCGAGAGGTGGCAAAGGCGCGCTCGGCATCATCCTCGGGTATGGCGAGCGAATATACACAGATCGCATCAGGTGGTATTCTCTCGGGATCCTGCCCCTGCCAAAGCTCAAGTCCCTCGGGCAAAGGGAAATTCGCCGCTCGTCTGTCGCTACCGCTGACGTGATAGCCACGGTTGATAAGTAAATTGGCAAGAGGTAGCATTCCTGCTCCGAGGACGCCAATAAAGTGAATTGGGGCCGTAATTGGCAGATCTTGGATTTTTGCTATATCCGACATAGTTTTCTCCTTTTCGTGTTGCTTCGGTCGAGTTCGATCGAATTCGTCGATCTGTTCAAAAAATATCCAAAAAAAGTTAATGAAAAAAACCTTTTATCAATGAATATTGGTCATATTCTTATTGTATAATATATGCGTAATTCAAAAAAAGTTTACCGCACCGGAAAGGAAAACCAAGTTATGCAGATCACAGACATCAAAATCAGAAAATTCTTCGAGGACGGCCCTATGAAGGCGATCGTTTCGGTCACCTTTGACGACTGTCTCGCGGTTCACGACATCAAGGTTATTTACGCACGCGACAGATATTTCATCGTTATGCCCTCCCGCAAAAACCCCGACGGCTCCTATCGCGACATCGTACATCCCATCAACTCTGATTTCAGAGCCGAGATCGAGCGCCGTGTGATCGATGCCTACCACGTCCAGCTCGTTGCCGCAGAGCATGATGAAATCGAGGCGGTAGAGTCCTCTGTTTTAATTTAATGTAAAGAATTGTTTACAAATATTGAAGGCGCTGCCGCAATTTCTGTCGGGGCGCTTTCTTTTTTGCTCTGCGAAAATTTAGCACGGGGTGGGTGTTGTGCGATCTCCACGTATTCTCGATCGAACATTTTTCTCTTTTGAGTGTTTTTATAGTTGATTTTTTATAAGTTTAATGATAGAATATAATAAAAACTCTCAAAGGAGATTCTATATGAAGCTCAGAGCACCCGCATATCCTCTTATTACTGTTGATCCCTTCTTCTCTATCTGGTCCACCGACGCATCCCCCTGCGCCGTTAATACCACTCATTGGACGGGAAAAAAGAATTCTATCATAGGAAGCGTTACCATCGACGGCGAGGAGTGCATCTTCCTCGGCTACGTTCGCGACAAGAAGAAGTTTCGTACCGTGGACGTTGACGTAGACGCCCTCTCGACCTCATACGTTCTCGAGAACGATAAGATCAGGCTCAATCTGCGCTTCACCACTCCTCTCCTTCTCGATAATCTCGATATTCTCACCCGTCCCGTGTCCTATGTGACGGTCAGCTACGAGGCTCTCACCGATTCTGTGAAATCTGTGACTCTCAATCTCGCGGCCTGCCAGGATATATGCATGGATCGCGTGGTCGACGAGCCCGTAGTGGCGGAAAAGACGGCGGCAAAGTCGCTCCCTCTCTGGAAGATCGGTGCCGCGGAGCAGAAGGTCCTCTCGCGCGACGGCGACGACACGAGAATCAACTGGGGATACCTCTATATGGGTATTCTCGGCGGCGAGCTTGGTGAGTATCGCGAGCTTCCCCATCAGCACAGAAGCTTCGTTACCGCGACGGCGAGCCTTGAGGCAGGGGCTGAGACCACCGCTATTTTCGCCTACGACGATATAAGATCCATAGATTACTTCGGAAAGCATCTTCCCTCCTATTGGAATAAGGACGGCAAGGACATTCTCACCGCCATCGACGAGGCGGTGGCAGACCGCGAGGAGACTCTTCGCCTCTGCGATGAGTTCGCAGAAAAGCTCTATCTCGATGCCCTCGCGGCAGGCGGCGAGAAGTACGCCGAGCTCCTCTCCCTCGTCTACAGACAGGCAATCGCCGCACACAAGGTGGCGGTTGACGAGAGCGGTGAGATCCTCTTCATCTCCAAGGAGTGCTTCTCCAACGGATGCGCGGCTACCGTCGACGTGTCCTATCCCTCGATTCCGCTCTTCTTACTCTATAACCCCGAGCTTGTGCGCGGAATGCACCGCCCCATATACAAATTCGCCGCATCCGACGGTTGGAAGTACGATTATGCGCCTCACGACGCAGGCCGCTATCCCTTCGTCACCGGTCAGAGATACGGCAGATCCAAGTACATGGTGCTCGACAGCGAGCTTCTCCACGAGGGTCAGATGCCCGTGGAGGAATGCGGTAATATGATAATAATGGAAGCAAACCTCGCTATCGCCGAGAAAAACGCCGACTACGCAATGTCGCACATCGACGTCCTCGAGGGCTGGTGTAAGTATCTCATCAAGTATGGCGATGATCCCGAGAATCAGCTCTGCACCGATGACTTTGCGGGTCATCTCGCCCACAACTGTAACCTCTCGCTCAAGGCTATTATGGGAATTATGGGCCTGTCGATCATCTATTCTATCGCAGGCGACGAGAAGAACGCCGCAAAGTATAAGCGCATCGCGAGAAAGAAGGCCAAGAGCTGGTGCGAGCGCGCAAAGAACTCCGCCGATAACTCCTACAGACTCACCTTTGACCTGGACGGCAGCTTCTCTATGAAGTACAATATGGTCTGGGATAAGATCTGGGGCACAAAGCTCTTCTCCGACACCGTCTACAGAAACGAGACCGAGAGCTACCTCGGCAGAATGAACGAATACGGCCTGCCCCTCGACTCGAGATGCGACCAGACCAAGTCCGACTGGCTCGTATGGTCGGCTACCCTCTCGAAGAGCGACAAAACCTTCGCAAAGCTTGTCGCACCTCTGTGGAAGTTCTATAACGATACCCCCGACAGAGTGCCTACCTCCGACTGGTACGATACCGTCAGCGGCCGTCACATCGACTTCATCAACAGAACCGTCCAGGGCGGCCTCTTCATCAAGCTGCTTGACAAGACGGGCAAGCTGAAGCTCTGATTTTTGGTACATAATAAAGAAAAAAGCCGAGATTTCTCGGCTTTTTTCTATTTGTGATGGGCGAAAAGCAACAAAGACAACGTATTTTTGGCGAGACAGCTTTTAGGGATAATTGTCGATCGGCGGGCGCAGGCGTATTTTCATACGTCAAGTTCCGATGATCGGCAATAGAAAAAGCCCGAAAAATCGGGCTTTTTCGTTATCACAAAAGATGTCCGCCAAAAATTAGTGGCAGATGCATTTTTCGGTATCCTTATCGAAGATGTGGATACGAGAGGTATCGATAGCAACGGTGATCTTGTCGCCGGACTGTGCTCTGGAACGAGAGGAAACTCTTGCGATAATGTTCTTACCGTTGGTAGCATCCTCCATGCCATCGAAGCCGAGGTAAAGGAAGATCTCGTTACCCATAAGCTCGGTAACGTCAACCTCAACCTGCATGGTGGTCTCGGACATAGTCTGAAGGAACATGGGCTCGTCGTGAATGGACTCGGGACGAATACCGAAGATAACGTCCTGGCCGATGTACTCCTTGAGCTCGGGGTTGTTAGCCTTGTCAACGGGAAGCTTAAGAAGAGTGGTACCGAAGGTAGCGAAGAGATCGTTATCCTTCTTAACAAGCTTACCGGTGATGAAGTTCATCTGGGGAGTACCCATGAAGCCTGCAACGAAGAGGTTGCAGGGAGAATCGTAAAGGTTCTGGGGAGTGTCAACCTGCTGGATAAGGCCGTCTCTCATAACAACGATACGGGACGCCATGGTCATAGCCTCGACCTGGTCGTGAGTAACGTAGATGAAGGTGGTCTCAACCTTCTTGTGAAGCTTGGTAAGCTCGGTTCTCATCGAAGCACGAAGCTTTGCATCAAGGTTCGAAAGGGGCTCGTCGAGAAGGAATACCTTGGGG
>JAZRFQ010000030.1:0-11789 GCA_045643725.1 Eubacteriales bacterium
TGGCGACTCGGATGGGGCTCGAACCCACGACCTCTAGCGTGACAGGCTAGCGCTCTAACCAACTGAGCTACCAAGCCATCCCGATAAGTAGGAAGATGAACTTCCTTGGTGGAAAGTACAGGGCTCGAACCTGTGACCCTCTGCTTGTAAGGCAGATGCTCTCCCAACTGAGCTAACCTTCCGTATTGCGCTTTGCTATTATACCAAAGAAAATATGTTTTGTCAAGTACTTTTTTGAAAAAAATCAAAAAAATAACGACATTTTTTCGCAGTATCGGAAAAGTAGAGTCGCATCAGTAGCGCGCATCCTTGACATCGCGCGAAAAAAACGGTATAATATAGACATCAAGTAAAATACAAAAAGGAGAATATAATGAATCTCAAGATTATTTCTCTGACCCTTATAATATGTCTCTCGATTTCTCTTTTTGGATGTATCTCCGTTCCCGAAATATTGGGCGGGGCAGGCGATAAGATCACTCACGTCATAGGAACGAGCCTTCCTGCACCCTCCGGGCCGGTCACGCCGACCGCCGATGGATACACCTTTGAGACCTATCAGGCACAGCGCTTTTGTACGGTTTCGAGCGTAGCCGAGGCATCCGCCGCCATTGATGCGGCCATCGCCGAGCATCTCGTCGGACTCGTTCTCGACTTCTCGCCCTTTGGCGAGGACTATAATCCCCTCAAGCAGTTCGAGCATAGCTGTGAGCTTACCGCCCACGTCTCGCTTTCCTTTGCCTATAGCGAGAGAGCGCCTCATATTCTTGAGGTATCCATCAAGTACAACAGTGCCGCGGCATCAAAAAGCACCGCAGATCCTACGCTCGACGGGCGCGTAAATATAGCCTCGGCTAACGATATCGTCAACCGCGCTACACTCCCCGAGGATCAGCGTCGCGGCGAGGACTTTGCCGCATTTCCCATCGATACGGGCGATTACCCCGAGCGCGCGGTCTATAACTCCGAGGAGCTCTGGTGGGCGGTGGAGCACGGATTCCGTCCCGTCTTTGCCATAGAGAACTCGGACGCCGAGCGCATTTACAACAAGGCAAAGGACGCGCTGCGACAGATAATCTCGAACGACATGGACGAGTTTGAGAAGGCTCTCGCGATCTACGAGTACCTGATAGACTCCGTCGTCTACGATCACGATACCTACGCCGACGTTGATGCCATTCCATCGGCAGAGAACGCCTGCTATTACCTTGAGGGCGTGTTCGACTACGGCAAGGCGGTCTGCGACGGCAAGAGCAAGGCCTTCCTGCTCCTCTGTGGAATCGAGGGCATTAGGTCGGTGCGCGAATTCGGATATAAAAACTCGGACGAAGCCGGCCACGCCTGGAATTACGTCAATATCGATGGCGTGTGGTACTGTGTAGATACCACCGCGGGCGACCCTTTGATGCCGTCCTATGATATGGTGTCCGTCTTCTTTGGCAGAAGAGTTGAGATCATCGATTATAGCGCTTTTCTGACCCCCCTCGGCACGAACGCCGATGAATATATCGTCAGCGGCTTGTGGGACTACATCACCGCCACCGATCGCGGTCAGTCGCGCACCGACGAGGTGCTCGCAGGTCGCAGAAGCGAGACGCGCGTCGACTCCTTCTCGGACTTTGCCGAAATGATCGATACGGCGTTGAGTTACGGAGAGCGCGAGCTTACGCTCGTTGTCAGTGTCTCTCCCGAGTTTATCAAGAGCACAGTACACTCATTGCCGCTCTATCAGGTAGATAGCTTCCTCGCTAACGTGCCTTACGTTCTTATAGAGGATGCGATCGGCGACCTCGGCCTCGGGGGGCGGCTTGACTATGAGATCTTCAGCGTGCATCTCGACGGTAACGACAACTATATGTATACTTTCAGCCTTGCATCCATCGCGGACTAACGGCAATAAATCCAAAAGGACGGAGAATTTCTCCGTCCTTTTTTGCGTTAAAAAGGAAATGTTTTCCTAAAATTACAGAGCTAACCGCAAAACCGCCAAACCAAGCGAGAGAGAGGAAAATCCTGACACGGCTTCCGTATGTTTTGCATTGAAAAGGGGAGTATATCCGTGATAAAATCTACTCGTAAGTCCGAGTGCGGCAAAGCTCGCAAATCCTATCGGCAAAGAAAGGAAAAAATGAAAAAGGAAAAACTCATAGCAGGCATCCTCGCCTGCACGGTATCACTTGGAGTGCCGCTTGGCGGAGTTTATGCCGCGGCGGACTCACCCGAGGACGCGTCGACCTTTGCGAGGGTTATATCGGAGCGTAATCTCTCGCTTTTGTCGGTTGGTAACCGTAGCATCTATGCCTACGAGCGCTATTCCGCCTACGTGGCAGGAAAGAAGCTCTCGGTGTCGGCTATCAGGATAAACGGCATCGATTACATACCGACAAGAGCCGCGGCGGAGGCGCTCGGCGCGTCCTACGGCTATACTTCGGCAACACGCACGGTAACTATAGAGCTCGGTGGCATCACACTTACCGCGACAGACGGAAACTACACCGTCTACGCCGCAGACAGACCTCTGTTTTCTCTATCTCCTGCGGTAATAATGAGCGACGGACGGATGTATATTCCTGCCGCGACCTTCGCAAAGGCGTTTGGGCTCTCGCTCTCAAAGGACGGAGCATTGCGACTTTCGGGTAGTGTGCGACCGCTGGCTCACGCCTCGAGGTTTTATCGAGATGACGAGGTCTTCTGGCTCGCGAGGATAATCCACGCCGAGTCGGCAGGCGAGCCGCTTCTCGGTCAGATCGCCGTCGGCAACGTAGTTCTCAATCGCGTGCGCTCGCGCGACTACCCGAACACCATCTACGGTGTTATCTTTGACAAAAAATACGGCGTGCAGTTCAGTCCCGTCCTAGATGGCGCGATCTATAACACACCGAGCTACAACTCGATCCTCGCGGCGAAGATCTGCCTTGAGGGCTTTGACGTCTCCGAGGGCGCGCTCTTCTTTCTCCGCCCCGAGACCTCGACGTCCTCCTGGATACCCAATAATCGCCCATACTCCTTCAGCATCGGAAAGCACGATTTTTACAAATAAGGGAGATTTTATTAAAAAACACTTGCATATTTAGGGATTTTAGTGTATAATTGACCTGGAAAAATAAACCGTGAGGTGCAAGTATGTTTTACAAAATGAATATTGCGGGCGTTGAGCGCGAGCTGCCTCTTTGCCCCTTGAATGAGAATCTTTATATCGGCGCTTTCGTTATGTTTGGCGACGTCGAGATCACCGTGAAGGCGGCAGAGGCGCTCTGCAAGATCGCGCCCGAGCACGATCTCATCATCACCGCAGAGTCGAAGGGTATTCCTCTCGCCTACGAGATGAGCCGCTACCTTGACGGTCAGCGCTACGTTCTCGCGAGAAAGACTCCCAAGCTCTATATGCGCGACGTTATCAAGCACGAGACCAAGTCCATCACCACCGCGGCGGTTCAGACGCTCTATCTTGACGGCGAGGATGCAGAGTTTATGAAGGGCAAGCGCGTGCTCATCGTCGACGACGTTATCTCTACCGGCGCATCTCTCGCATCTCTTGAGTCGCTTGTTCTCGAGGCAGGCGGAATCATCGCAGGCAAGATGGCGGTGCTCGCAGAGGGCGATGCCACCAAGCGTGATGACATCATCTACCTTGAGAAGCTTCCGCTCTTCGATAAGAACGGAAACCCCATCTGGTAATCTAACCAAAAAACAACAAAAAAGGGACTGTCGCAGACCGCGGCAGTCCCTTAAAATTTAACACGCCCTGCCACTTGCCGTGTATTTTTAGCCAAAAACGGTAATACTAACCCCAGATCCGAAGGATTGGGGGAGTGTATGCGAAGAAAGCTTGTTGAGATATGCGGTGTGGACACCTCGGAGCTTAAGACGCTCGGAGAGGAGGAGAAGCGCGAGCTTCTCGTGCGGGCGCAGGCAGGCGACCTTGCGGCGCGCGACGAGCTGACGATGGGAAATTTGCGCCTCGTCCTCTCGGTGATACAGAGATTTAACCCGAAGAATGAGAGCGTTGACGATCTATTTCAGGTCGGTTGTCTCGGACTTCTCAAGGCGATAGACAACTTTAATCTTGAGATGGAGGTGCGATTTTCGACCTACGCCGTGCCAATGATAATCGGCGAGATCAGGCGCTATCAGCGCGATAACAACGCCGTCCGCGTGGCGCGGAGCATCCGCGACCTTGCCTATCGCGCCCTGCAGGCAAAGGAGGCAATAGCCCGAACCGAGCAGCGCGAGGCGACTCTCGCCGAGATCGCGCGGATGCTCGATTGCACCGAGGAGGCGGTTGGCGAGGCTATGGAGGCTATAGTCGAGCCGGTGTCGCTCTTTGACAGCGTTTTCGGCGATGGTGAGGACAGTATGTTCGTCATTGACAAGCTTGCCGACGAGAGCGACTCTGACGAGGTCTGGGTCGAGAATCTCTGCCTCAAGGAAGCCATGAAAAAGCTCTCACCCCGCGAGATGGGAATCGTCGAGATGCGCTTCTATAAGGGCAAAACGCAGATGGAAATAGCGAGCGAGATCGGCATCTCCCAGGCGCAGGTCTCGCGCATTGAAAAGGCGGCTATCGACAAGCTACGCAAATATATGGAATAAAAGAAGCACCCCGCACTGATTTCAGTGCGGGGTGTAATTATGTAAACTATTATTTACTTTTTGAAGGCCCACTCGAGAACGTAGCGGATGTGCTCGTCCCAGAAGATCCAGGAGTGCATTCCCTCGCCCTCACGGTAGGTCAGATCGATCCCGAGCGAGTTGATATGATCGCGAAGTCGGCAGTTGTCCCCATAGAGGAAGTCGCCTCTGCCAACGCCCATATAGAGTCTCGGCTGATTCGATTTAGACTTCAGCCCGGTCGCAAGATCAAAGAGATTCTCGGATGCGGGAATCTCGCCGCCGTCACCGAAGATCGGAGGCGCGATGTCAACGAAGCGGTCGATCTTCATAAAGCTCTCGATATCGGCAACACTCGAAAGTCCTGCCGCAGCACAGAAGGAGTCGCACTCGCGCATACCGATCTTCAGAGCGCCGTAGCCGCCCATGGAGAGACCTGCGATCACGTTGTCCTCGCGCTTGTCCGACACGTTAAAGAACTCGCGCACGATGCGGGGAACTTCTTTTGCGATATAGTCGTAGTACGCGCCGCCGTATTTCATATTGGTGTAGAAGCTACGCGCCGCACAGGGCATAACCACAACGATGCCGTACTCCTGCGCGTATCTCTCGATAGATGTGCGGCGTGCCCAGATGGTGTGATCGTCGGACAGACCGTGAAGCAGATAGAGGCACTTATACTTGCCCTCGCCGCCCACGCCGGAGGTGACTCCGATCTCGCCTGCCGCGCTCTTCTGGGGAATTATTACCGATATTTCGCATTGCATCTTCAGCGCTTCGCTGTAGAATTTAAGACTTGCAAAAGCCATTTTCTTTGCCTTTCTGTAGGTCGAAAAATTTTGTTTAGCCCTGACGGAACTGCTCGCGGTAGAGTCTGGCATAGGTGCCATCCTTCGCCACAAGCTCGTCGTGCGAGCCGCATTCGGTGATCACGCCGCCCGAGATAACGGCGATCTCGTCGGCATTCTTGACGGTAGAGAGTCTGTGCGCGACCACGAGGGTTGTACGTCCCACGCAGAGCTCGTCGAGAGCGCCTTGAATGAGGATCTCGGTGGTGTTGTCGAGGGCGCTCGTCGCCTCGTCGAGAATGAGAATTGCGGGGTTCTTTAAGAACACACGCGCGATAGAGAGTCTCTGCTTCTGACCGCCCGAGAGCTCCACGCCGCGCTCACCGATAACGGTGTCGTAGCCCTCCTCGAGAGTCATAACGTAGTCGTGGATGTTGGCGCGCTTTGCCGCCTCGATGACCTCCTCCTCGGTGGCGTCGAGCCTGCCGTAGAGAATGTTGTCGCGGATGGAGGCGTTAAAGAGATATACGTCCTGCTGAACGATACCGATGTTACGACGGAGCGATTCGAGCGTGTATTCCTTGATGTCGCGGCCGTCAATGAGGATGCGGCCCTCGTTTATGTCGTAGAAATGAGGAATAAGGTGACAGATCGTGGTCTTTCCGCCGCCCGAGGGGCCGACGAGCGCGTATTTTTTGCCCACGCCAACGTCGAGGCTCACGTTTTTCAGAATGTTCTTGCCCTCGTCGTAGGAGGAGGACACGTTCTCGAAGACGATGTGACCCTCGAGTCTGCCCGCGTCAACCGAATCCTCGTTGTCGCACTCGGGTGGCGCGTCAAGCACCTCGCAGAAGCGCTCGAAGCCGGTAACGCCGTCCTGATACTGCTCCATGAAGTTGATGAGCGTCATAACCGGCGATACGAAGAGGCTGACAGACACGACGAACGCCGAGTAGTCGCCCACGTCGGCGATGAGTCCGTTATAGAGGAACAGACCGCCGGCGATGATGATAATTACGTTGAAAACGTCGGTGATAAAGGTGGTAGAGGAGTAGAACTGACCCATCGCCTTGAAGGCGCGGCTGCGCGAATCAACAAAGAACTCGTTGCCTCGCTCGAACTTCTCCTGCTCCTTTTCGGCGTTGGTGAAGGCCTTTGTCACGCGGATGCCCGAGATACTGCTCTCGAGGGCCGCGTTGATCTCGGAGACTGCCTCGCGGCTTCTCTTGAATGCGTCGCGCATTCTCTTACGGAGCAGAACCGCAACGAGAATGAGGAAGGGCACGCAGGAGAACACTATCAGCGTCAGCCACAGATTGATGGATGCGAGGTAAGAGAAGGACAGAACGATCGAGATCGAGGAGATGATGATATGCTCGGGACCGTGGTGAGCGAGCTCCGCCACGTTCATCAGATCGTTGGTCATTCTCGACATCAGCTTGCCGGTCTCGTGACCGTCAAAGTAGCCGAAGGGAAGTCTCTCAAGATGCGCGAACATCTCGCTGCGCATCTCCGCCTGCATTCGCAGACCCATAACGTGTCCCTTGTACTGAATGAAGTAGTTGAGCATCATTCTCACAAAGTAGAGCACAAGCAAAACTACGCCGGCTATGATTATGTAATTGTATTTCTGATTCGGAATGTAGTCATTGAGCATCGTGCGCGTCACGATAGGATAGACGATACCGAGAAGCGCGACCAAAAGCGACGCCAGAAGATCGAGAGTAAATATCTTCATGTGCGGCTTGTAGTAGGGCAAGAAGCGTTTTAGCATTTTTACGTCCTTTTTTGTTCATTCGTTCAATATATTCTACCACAAAACAAAAGAAAAGTAAAGCTTTTTACAAAAAAATCGCTACCCCACCACACATAGCGAGATAGCGATTGAAATGCGTTTTTTACGCCGCGTTTTGACTACTATTATTTACATTTTCTGCCGATTTCAGCATATTATCGATGAAAATGCCGTATCCCTCGGTCGGATCTCCCACAAGAACGTGGGTGACAGCTCCGATGAGCTTGCCGTCCTGGATGATGGGCGAGCCGCTCATTCCGCGGACGATGCCGCCTGAGATGGCGATGAGCGCCTGGTCTGTGACCTTGACCTTAAAGCACTTGTTGCCATCGGCATCGCGGTCAATATCGTGGATCTCCACCGTGAATTTTGCTGTCTTGCCGTTCTTGAGAGTCGAGATTATCTCGGCCTTGCCCTCGTGCACGTCCTCGCGCTTGCCCACGGGGATCTCGGTAATCCCCTCAAGCATCTTTGGATCGAGCCTGCCGAAGATGCCGCACTCGGAGTTAAGATAGAGCTCGCCCTCCACCTCCTTGGTCAGAATGCCCGTCAGCTCACCCGGCGAGCCTGACGCGCCGCGCTTCACACCGCCGAGGATCACCTTGGTCGCCACGCCCGAGCGCAGATCGATCACCTCGCCCGTGTCCTTGTCGCAGATGGCGTGCCCAAGCCCGCCGAAAAGTCCCGTCTCCTTGTCAATATAGGTCACCGTACCAATGCCTGCCGCGCTATCGCGCAAGGTGATGCCGAGCCGTGCCTCGCCGCCCTCAACCTTGGGCGTTATGCTCGCCTTTATCTCCTCGCCGCCTCGCAGAAGCGTTAGCGTGACCGCACGACCGCCTGCCGCTTCGACCGCAGACTTGACCTCGTCCACCGTGGAGATGGCCTTGTCGTTTACCTTTAGAATTATATCGCCGACCTTCAGATCCTTGTGCTCGCCCACGTCGCCGATGCTGACGTAGCTCGCCACGATCTTAGCGCCAAAGACGTCGCCGCCCGGCGCCAGCGACAGAGTAGTGTCGCCGCTCGTTTCGACTTCCTTGCCAAATAATAGCTCCCACAGCCGCGAGGAGAGCTTCACGTCACATTCCACGCATCCGTCACACTCCGCGGCGGCCGCAGACGCGCCGACACCGCCCAAAATAAGCGTCAAAATATATATAAAAAGCAGCACCGCGGCGGCCTTTTTCTTTCTCATATTCCTATCCTCCCGTAATATAAATAGGAAAACTTCCGCCGAGGCGAAAATCTCACTACGTATAATTTGCACGATAATCCGCCAAGCTATGCCTAACAAAAAATGGCGCGCCGATTTTTGTCAAAAAATGCGAAAAAAGCGCAAAAATACCCCCGACAGATGGCTCTGTCGGGGGCGTCTTATTCTCTTTGATAAATTCAACTTGGATTATCTTTTCTTGTAGATTACAAGCTCGTCCTTCTCGCCGTTGGAATCTGCCGCCCTCGCAAAGCATTTCTCGAAAAGATCGCGTATCCACGCGGGCTTGACTGCGTAGATCTTGAGCGTGGCAGAGATCCGCACGGGCGCAGAGAGTACAAGCCTTCCGTCGGTGTATCGGCTCTCAAAGCCTGCGGTAATGCCGAGTCTTGCGAGCCTTGCGAGCTCGGAGGTGGCAGATTCACCGACGCCGCGAATCGTGAGCGTCATTTCCTCGTCGGTGAAGAGCAGGCTAACGGTGGGGAAGTCGGCCTTGCCCGAGATCGCCGCCGCGTGAGTTATAAGCGCCGCCACAAGCTCCACGGACACGTTCACGTAGCCGCGGCACTCGCCCTCGCGCGAGAGCTCGAGCGCGCCGAGCAGGCGTCTTTCTGCCAGGTCGGCGAGAATTTCGTAAAGATCACCGCAGCCTACTGTATGCAGACTGCGGTCGTCAAAGCTGTGGAAACTCATCATTTGTTTACCGTAGGATAGGTGATGCTTGCGTGGTCGATGCCACGGAACACGTCGGTGACACTAATGCTCTCGGTGAGTGCCGTCTGCACCTCGAGAAGCTGTCTGCCCATCTCGTTTTCAACGTAGGTCAGAGCGATCTCGGCGTAATTCGCATTGAGGTGCTCCTCGGTCTTTGCAATAGGATAGAGGATGTAGAAGCCTGCCGCCGCACCGGCGTAGACCTCGATAACGTTGCTGACATTTCCGGTGGAGGTAGAGAAGGCCTCCTTCGTGATATCTCCGTAGTTCTCCTCGTCGAGATTGTATCTACCGATGAGAGTACCGTTCTTGACGTCGGTGGCAGAGGAGATGGTGTTGCCAATGATCGTCGCGGCTACCTTATCGTCGTTGCCCTCGTTCTTCTGCATAGCCATGCGAATGATGTTGGCTCTGTTTTTTGCATCGGCGTACTCCGACTGAATGAACGCAGACATATATCTGACAGAATTCTCACCGAAGTAGAAGGATCTGACGTCATCCTCGGTGTACTGAAGCGCGCCGCCCTCGTATGCCGTGCCTGCCTCGTTGAGAGTGCCGGCATAGTGCTCGGAGATGAGGTCTATTGCGATGTTATATCGGTACAGAAGCTCGCTGACAGAGTAGTTCATACCCATATCGGCAAGCGACTCGAGATATGCATCGTAGCTACCGCATCCGATGACGGTCTCGTTGCCGTAAACGCCGCCCTCAACGCTCAGCTTGACAAACTCCTCGATCTGTGAGTCCACGCTCTTCGAGTACATATTGATGCCGAGCTTCTTTGCGTGATGGAGCGCCGCATAGATGTCGGTTATACGTGCTATGATCAGCGACTGTACGTGAGAGACGTACTCTGCGCTGCTGCCACTTGCCCATACGGAAGAGTCGCCCTCATCTACGAATGACTTGTAGGCTAGGAACATAGCGCGGTAGAGCTCATACTTTACCTCGTACTTCTCGCCGTCGAGGGTGAGCACCATTACCACGCGCGCCTCCTCCTCGGTGCTGGGCACAGGCTTGTATTTTTTGCACGATACAAGACACAGAAGCGTCGCGAGTATTATTATAAGAGAGATCAGTTTTTTCATTTTTATCTCCAAGTCGGTTGGTTTTATACCATTATACCTTTTTTATGTTAACAAATCAAGTATGCGCGAGGATTTTTGCTTAAAGCTCGTACACGTCGCCGTCGTTTGCGAGTCTGACGGTGGGGAAGACTCGGCGGCATCTCTCGAGCGTGCCGTCGTAATCGTGGAGCACACCGAGCCCGTGATGAGTGAAGCAAATATCGCGAACGGGATAGCCAGCCGCCTTTATTCTCTCGCAAATCGTTAGCGCATCATGGTGACCCGTCTCCATGAGGAGAAGATCGCACCTCTCGCCGAAGAGCCCAACCACGTCGTCAAGATCGCCCACGTCGCCCGAATAGACGATGCGCTTGCCCTCGGCTTCAATGAGGAATGAGAATGAGCGCCAGCCGTACTCCTTTTTCGAGAGATGATTGTTGTGTAGCGCCGTGACGGTTATCTCGTCATTGTTCAGCACTACGCCGTCCTCGATCTTGTGGCATAGAGTTTCGTGGTCGCACTTGTAGTAGCCCTCTGTGTTGCGGAGGATCGCCATCATACCGTCAAAGGTCTCGGTGACGGGTATGTGCACCGTCACGTTGCCGTATTTTGTCGGCTCGTGCTTGACTGTGGTCAGCTTTCTGATGTTCCAGAGCAGATTGCCGAGGCCGCCGACGTGATCCATGTGCGGATGCGAGATGAAAATATCGCTGACCGAGAGCAGATCTACGCCCATAAGATGCGCGGCGTAGGAGCAGTTCTCGCCTGCGTCAAACCAATAAAATCTGCCGCCGATCTCGATGGCAAATGCCGTGTGATGACGTCCCTGCCAGGGCTCAGTACCCGAGCAGCTGCCAAAAATGTATATCTTCAAGATGAAAACCTCCGTTATCCTGCGCCACGCGCCGTTTGATATAATTGTAGCACATTTTACTCGAAAAATCAACGCCGCCGGATAAATTCGAAAAAGCTTATTGCAATTGGGTAAAATGTATGCTAAAATAAAAGCAACAAAAGAAACGAAAGGTCAGAAAACTATGGATGAACTTTATACAGTTTCGCTCGAAAAGGTAATAGAGGCGTTTGATCTCGAGACTATATACCTGCCCGATCTTCCCGGGAATATACTCTTTAACTGCGCCCGCGTTAACCGCCCCGGACTTCAGATGGTCGGCTTCTACGACCACTATGAGCAGGAGCGTATTCAGATAATAGGTAAGGTAGAGAACCTCTTCGTTGCCCAGCTTCCCAAGGAGGAGCGCGAGAGACGTCTTGAGGATTTCTTCAGCTCCGCACCTGCAGGAGTTATAGTTACCAGCTCTATTGAGATCCAGCCCGAGACGATTACTCTCGCGGCAAAGTATAAGGTGCCGCTTCTTCGCACAAGCGAGCGCACCTCCGAGTTTATGGCCGCGCTTATCGCATTTCTTAACATTGAGCTTGGTCCGAGAATCACTCGCCACGGCGTTCTCGTCGAGGTTTACGGCGAGGGTATTCTTCTACTCGGCGATTCGGGAATCGGTAAGAGCGAGACCGCGATCGAGCTTCTCAAGCGAGGACACCGTCTTATCGCCGACGACGCCGTAGAGATCAAGCGC